>JBFMHL010000212.1:0-3548 GCA_040753055.1 Thermodesulfobacteriota bacterium
GGAAACCCCTTTCTTTTTTCCATTAAAAGAAAGGGGTTTCCCAAAGTCCTTGTTCTCTTGTCTTTGTCTTTTGCCTTGCCCTTATGCTTTTTCCGGTTTTTCCAGGATATGCACGCACATGGCGGCTTCTTCGGCGCCCAGGGCGCCGCCGCCGTTTTCGCCCAGCGCCAGGGTGGCGTTTTCCACCTGGCGTTTCCCTGCGTTTCCGCGGAGCTGGGTGACGAGCTCGTGGATCTGGGCGAGTCCGGACGCGCCCACCGGGTGGCCGCGGGAGATAAGGCCGCCGCTCACGTTGATGGGGATCTTCCCGCCGATCTTGGTGGCGCCGGAAAGCGCCAGGATGCCGCCTTCGCCCTGGGGGCAGAAGCCCAGGTTCTCGGCCTGGCGCAGCTCGCCGTAGGCGGTGGCGTCGTGGACCTCGGCCAGGTTCATTTCCTCGGGGCCGGCCCCGGCGCGTTCATAGGCGATCCTGGAAAGGCGTTCGCCGATCTCGGGCTCGTCGAAGCCGAAGGGACGGTCCTTGCCCGAGCCCAGGACCGAGGCCCGGACCTTGACGGCGCGGGAGGCGGCGGCGAGCTTCTTCACCACGGCCGCGGAGCACAGGATGGCGGAGGCTGCTCCGTCGCCGATGGGAGCGCACATGGAGCGGGTCAGGGGGAAGCTCACGATGCGGTCGCGCAGGGCGTCCTCCTGGCTCACGGTGAAGCGGTACTGGGCGTTGTCGTTGAGCGAGCCGTGGAGGTGGTTCTTCGAAGCGATGGCGGCCAGTTGCTCGATGGTGGAGCCGAACTTCTTCATGTGCTGGCGGGCCGCGAAGCCGTACACGTCCATGAAGGGCGAGTGGTCGCCGGAGCCCACCTTGGAGAGCTCGCGCACCGTATCGTAGCCCAGGGCCTCGCCCAAGCGGATGCCGACGACGAGGCGGTCTTTCATTTCCTTGATGCGGTCTTTGGCTGTTTTTTTCTTTTTGGAGCCTTTCTGGGCGGCGGGCGGGTACTTGCGGCGGAACATCTCCATCATGCGGCGGTCCTCCTCGGTCATCTGGAAGCCGGAGAGGTTCTTCACGATCTCGGCGCAGTTTTCCACGTCAATGCCGCCCAGGAAGCCTGCGAAGGTGGCCATGCGGTTTTTGTTGTAGAGCTTCTCGGCTCCCACGGCCATGGTGATGTCGTAGAGGCCGGAGGCCACGCCCAGCCATGCGTGGTGAAAAGCGGTGGAGCCGCCGGCGCAGGCGTTTTCCACGTTGGTGATGGGGATCTGGTCCAGGCCCATGGGGCGCAGGGCCACCTGGCCGCGGATGGAGGTCTGGCCCGAGTCGCCCCAGCCGGAGTTGGCGAACCACAGGGCCTGGATCTCGGTCTGGCCGATGCCGGCGTCTTCCAGGCAGGCCTTGGTGGTTTGCTGGGCCAGGTCCTTGATGCTCTTGTCCAGGTACTTTCCAAAGCGCAGAGTATGAACGCCGATGACGTAAACGGGCCTCATGGTTTCCTCCGGGTTTGTCGTTTGGGCTTGACTGGTTTATACCAAATGCGGTAATTGGTTAAACCAAAACTAAGAGAATATTTTACCGCTTGTCAAGGGATATTTTTGCCGCTAGTAGAAAAATGATGGAAGAAAAATCTCCTCCCCCATAGGAGCCCGGAGCCTCTTCCCTCGTTGGCCCCGGCAAAGGGGCTTTGTTTATTATCTTATAACGATAAAGATTATATAAGAATTGGCCCATGCCTTCCCTCTGCGCCTTCCCGGAAAAGCATCGGATAGGCTGTTTTAAACCGCGGCTTTTTCCATAGCATAATTTTTTTTACAGGTGAAAAAAAATTTGCTACAAGCTTTCTAACGACAAAGATCAGGAACCTTCTCCATGAACCACGAGCCCAGACACGAACGGGTGGTCAGCGTCATCGCCCAGAAAATATTCTCCGGCGCCCTCCGCCCCGGCGACAAGCTTCCCACCGAACGGGACCTGGCCAGGGAAATGGACCTGGACCGCACCTCGCTCCGCACCGCGTTAAAACGCCTGGAGTCCCTTCGCGTCATCGAGATCCGCCCCGGAGACGGCATCTACGTTCTCGACTACACCAAAAACGCGGGCCTCGACTTCCTGCGGCTCATCTTCGAGCAGGAAAAGACCGAGGCCGGCCAGCCCTTCGTCATTGACGACTTCACCATCTACGAGGTCTGGGAGTTCTGGGCCTCCTTCTTCCCCTCCATGCTGCGCTTCGCCGCCAAACGCGTAAGCCCCCGGGACATCAAGTTCATGCTGGACCTCATGGAGGAGGAGAAGAGGAACCTGAACGACCGCGACCGCGTGGTGGAGCTCAACATCCTCCAGGAGGACCTGGTGGCCGAGGCCACCCACAACCTGGTGTTCAAGCTCTCCGCCAACGCCAGCAGGCCCATCCGCAAAAAGATGGTGGACTACTTCGTCCGCTCCGTGGACACGCCCACCCTCGCCATGCACGTGGACCTCAAGCAGGCCTTCCTCTCCCAGTACCTCTCCGGCGACATGGGTCTGGACGGCCTGGCGGAGAAGTACGAAGCGGTCCTGGCCGCGCACCTGGAAGCCCTGCGCAAACGCCACGCCGGAAAGGACGTGGCCGCCATGGTGGAGGAGTACAAAACAGCGCTGAACGCCGGGATCTGACACGAAGCGTCCCGCCGTTTCCGCCCCTTGACCCCATGCCTTGCCCTTGCAAAAGGAGGCCGGAATGAAAGCCAACACACAAACCCTTTCCCCCCTCTACGAGTACGAGCCGGGCATGCCCTGGAACCCGGTGGAAAAGATCATCTTCGAGCGCCGCTCCATCCGGCAGTTCAAGAAGGAGCCCCTGCCCGACTCCATGATCCGGCGCATCCTGGAGGCCGGACGCTTCGCGCCCTCGGCGGGAAACGCCCAGCCCTGGAAGTTCGTCGTGATCAAAAGCCCGGAGATGCTGGCCGAGATGGAAAAGGACGCCGTCAAGATGGCCAAGGTCTTCATGTGGATGCTGGACCCCAGCCGCTCCGAGACCCGCAAACGCTACCTCGCCGGCTTCACCAAGCTGGTCATCCGGTCGCGGCCCAACGAGCTCCACCCCGTGCCCTTCTCCCTTCTCATGCGCATCGCCGAAGGCAAGGCCCCCGTCTTCCACGGAGCCCCCACCCTGGTCCTCTTCCTCATGGACCGCCGGGGCGTGTCCAACCCCTCCGTGGACATCGGAGTGTGCGGCCAGAACATGGTCCTCTGCACACACTCCCTGGGTGCGGGCTCCTGCTGGATCGGCCTCATCAAACTCCTGATGTACTACCCCAAGTGGCGCAAACGCTTCGGCGTCCGCTACCCGTATAAATGCACCGAAGCCATGGCCTTGGGCTGGCCCAAGGCAGACCCCGACGGCGAGGTGAAACGCGAGGTCCAACTGGTCACCTGGTTCGACGGCGGCATGAACGACAAGCCCCGCATCGAACGCCAGGGGGAGTGAGGGAAGAAAACAAGGACGGAATGAGAAAGATCTTTGGGGGGACCTTTTATTTCATGGAGAAAGAAAAGGTCCCCCCAAACCCCCACC
>JBFMHL010000213.1:0-11616 GCA_040753055.1 Thermodesulfobacteriota bacterium
ATCCCCAAAAGTTTTGCGGAAAAGGGGGAGGGGGTGCGGGGGAGGGGGACAAACCCCTTTTGAAAAGAGCGGCTTTTTCCCCCTCCCCCGCAAAATCTCCTTCTTTTAACTTTAAAAAATCTTCTACTCCTCTCTCTTCACGGCCAGGAGGGTGACGTCGTCGGCGCAAGGGGCGCACCTGCCGTAAGCGGCAAGAGCCCGGCGAACGCCTTCCACCATCCGGTGTGCGCCGGATGGGGCCGTTTCCAGGGTCTCCATGAGCCTTTGTCGGGAAAAGGCCCGGCCTTCGGGGTCCTGGGCCTCGGTGGCACCGTCGGTGTAGCAGAACAGCGTGTCTCCGGACTCGAGCACGATTTTTTTCCACGGGTAGGCGATGCCGGAAATGACGCCCACGGCCGGGCCCGACGAGGCAAGCACCGAAACCGCCCTGCCTCCGCGCAGCACCACGGGCGGCTCGTGGCCCGCGTTCACGTAGAAGAGCGAGCCGTCGGAGAGGTCCAGCACGCCCCAGAACAGGGTGGCGAACATGCACAGCCCGCCGTGCTCCGCGGCCAGATAGCGGTTCACCAGGCCCGCGGCGGAAACCGTGCGTTCGTCCCGGCCCTCCGGGATGGTGGAAAGGACGGCGCGGTCCCCGTCGCAGGCTCCCCTGCGCCGGGAGTAGACCCGCAGAAGGCTGCGGATGAGGGCCATGAACAGGGCCGAGCCCACGCCCTTGTCGCACACGTCGCCCACGGCGATGGCCAGGAGGCCTTCGCCGACATAGAAGACGTCGTAAAAGTCGCCGGAAACCTCGCGGGCCGGGGTCAGCTCCGCGCAGAGCTCCCAGCCCGGCGCGTCGGGAAGCACTCCGGGAAGGAAGTCCTGCTGAATCTGCCGGCCCTTCTCCAGCTCCAGGGAGATGATCCGCATGCGCTCCCGGTCGCGGAGCCCCTCCACCATGTCGTTGAAGTCCTCAGACAGGGAGCCCAGCTCGTCGTTGGAGCAGACGTCCACGCGCACGGAAAGGTCCCCGACCTTCACTTTGTCCATGGCCCTCGCCAGCCCCGAGATGGGGCCGACCACGCTCTTGGCGTAGAGGCGCGCAACGGCCAAGGTGAGAAGGGCGGACGAGGAGAGGAAGAAGACGGCCAGCTTGGTGAGATCCGAGAGGACGTCGCCGGGATCGTAGGAGAGGAACATGCGGACCCGGTTCACGGAAAGGACCGCCAGGAGCGAGACGGGAAGGAGCCCCGAGAGCACCAGGGAGATCCCCATGCGGGTGCGGAGCCGAAGCCTGCGGGCGGCGGCCGCATCCTCCAGCCGGCCATCGGGAAACCAGAGGGGAAGCACCCGGCGCACATGGTTCTCGGCGTAAAAGAAAGCCAGAGCGCCGGCCACCGCTCCGGCCACCAGAACTCCCGCGAAGATGCGCAGGTAGCGGGCGGCCGCAAGGCCCGGCGGTACGGTGAAGAGGGTATCTCCCAGGGTCAGGGCCGGAACCAGGAGGGCGGCCACCACCCAGTTCACCAGGCTCACGCTCGCCTGGGCAAAGGGAAGGTCCAGGAGCCGTGCCATGGCCGCGGCGCCCGCCTCCCGGCCCGGATTTTCTCCCGCCTCCAGGGCCTTGGCATACGCAAGGACGGGCCGCTGCCTTCTTTTGGTGATCAGGAGCCCCACGGACATGAGGGCCAGATAGACCCCCAGGCTCACGGTCAGGGAAAACGAGGGGGTCCTGAGGTCGTGGATCAACCGGAATAGGAGGAAGTAGGCCACACAGAAGACCACACCGGTGAAGTTGGCCCCCATGGCTGCACGGCGGGTGGCCCGTGCGAACCGGAGCGGGGAAATCGTGAGGTCTTTGCGGGAAACGCTGTTTTCCATGCTTGTCCTGCCCTCAGGACACGAGGACGCAGTAGCCCACGCCCGATGCCTTCTCCAGGGCCAGGAAGGCAGGGCGGGAGAACGGGATGTTGGCACCCGAGTCGGGGTCCATGACCATGAGGTTTGGTCCGTTTTTCCTTACGAGAAGGAAGTGGAGGATCCGGTCCCGGTCCACGATGAGGACGATGGCGCGGGTTTCCGGGCGGATAGTGATCCGATCCAGGATCTCCCCTCCCCCGGAGGCGCGCACGACCGGGACGCCGTTTCGCGCAGCGGCCCGCGCCCCCAGGCGATACGCATAGAGCAGATAGCGCTGCAGGAAAAGATGCAGGCCGGAGACCTGCAGGGGAAAGTCCGCAGGCCGGGGGCCGTAGACCAGGAGCTCGGCCCGCGCTCCTCTGGCCCGGGCATAGCTTGCCAGCGCGGCCGGGGTGGAGCCGAGAACCAGCATGTGGCGCACCCGGCGCCAGATCCGCATCTCGGTCTCTTCGCTTATGTCCGACCGCCCCAGCTCGGAAAGGGCTACCATGAGGCAGGCGGGCCCGCAGGTGTTGATTCTCGTTTGCCGCCAGGAGGCAAAGTTCATGGGGGTGGAGTTCTGCACCGGGTCGGGCCGCTTTATCCCTTTCGGAAACGGTGAAGGGTCAATGTGGGCTTGGCGCGAGGCTTGGCCTTACTTGAGCGCCGCCACCGCGCTCTTGAAGATCTCGATGCCCAGCCTGGGAAAAGCGACCGCGCGGCCCCGTTTTTTAAGCTCGTTGTTCCGGGTGAACATGGGATGGTTGGCCGGGTGGTTGAAGGCCTCGGGATGCGGCATGAGCCCGAACACCCGGCCCGTGGGGTCGCAGATGCCCGCGATGTCGTGGACCGAGCCGTTGGGGTTTTCGGGAAACGAACCCCGGGCAGGCGAGCCGTCGGCCTTGGCGTAGGTGAGCGCCACCATGTTCTTTCCCATGATCCGGGAAAGGACGGCGTCCTCGGCCACGAACTTGCCCTCGCCGTGGCGCACGGGAAGATCCAGGAGATCTATCCCCCGGGTCCACACGCAGGGGGAGGCGGGGTTGGCCCGCAGGGTGACCCAGTCGTCCCGGAAGTTGCCCGAGTCGTTGTAGGTGAGAGCCACGGAGCGTGCCGTGTAGTCGTTGTCCAGACCGGGCAGGAGCCCCAGGTTCACCAGGGCCTGGAAGCCGTTGCAGATTCCGATGACCAGCTTCCCGGACGATACGAAGGCGAGCATCGCATCGCCCATCTTGGACTTCATGCGGACCGCCTGGCACACTCCCGCGCCGTGGTCGTCGCCCCAGGAGAACCCGCCGCCGAAGACCAGCACCTGGAAGGACGAAAGGTCCACGTCGCCCGCGATGAGGCTGTTGATGTGGGTGCGCACGGCCTTGGCCCCGGCCTGCTCGAAGGAGTAGGCGGTTTCCATGTCGCAGTTTAAGCCATAGCCGGTCAAGACACAGACGCGAATGGTGCTCATTGCGGTTCCTCTGAAGAAAGCAGCTTGAAATCCCGCCTGCCCCCTCTCTTTCCCGAGGGGAAACCGTTTCGGCCGGGGGTGCCTGCATCGAAGGCGCTCCCGGCCGGAACGGGGCGAAAATCTATATCAATTTGCCGAAGCGCCGGGTGAAGGCCTGGTGTAGCGCCGAAAGCTGCGCGGAAACCAAGGTCTTCCCGCCGGCCGCAAGCACCAGATCCGGGCCCTCCGCCACCTTGCCCACGCAGGCCAGACGGTTTCCGGCCAGCCTTTTCTCGAAGGCGGCCGCGTTCTCCGGGGCCACGGTCACGATGAAGCGACCCGCGGATTCGGAGAAGAGCATGGCCTGGGTTGTGAGCGCGCCGTCCGCCGGGGCCTTGGCCAGGTCGAGCGAAGCTCCCAGGCCGCCGGCCATGGCGCAGAGCGCCAGGTGCACGGCCAGGCCGCCGGCGTATACGCCGTGTACCGAGGCTGCCAGGCCTTCCTTTATAGCTCTGTGGAGGGCGCGGTAGAGGGCCATGTTTTCGCCGCATGCGACCTGCGGCACGTTTTTCCCCAGGTGGCCCAGGAGCTCGTAGTACTGGCTCGCGCCCAGCTCGTCCCGGGTGCGCCCCAGCACGTAGACGAGATCGCCCGGGCACTTGAAGTCGAGCGTGGCGGCCGACGAAACGTCCGGGACCGCCGCCGTGGTGGTGAACTGCAACGTGGGCAGGGCCGAAACCTTGTGGCGCTCGCCATAGCGACCCGCGATGCGGCCGTCCACGTACATGGAGTCCTTGCCGGAAAGGAGCGGCACGCCGTAGGCCAGGCAGGTCTCGGCCAGGGCCTTGCAGGAGCGCACCAGCTGCGCCGCCTTGTACTTCCCGTCCGGGTTGTCCTTTGCGTCGTAGCGGACCGTGGGCCAGCAGAAGTTGTCCACGCCTCCGGTCTCGTCCGGGTCGCCGCCCACGGCCACCACGCGGCGCAGGGCCTCGTCAATGACATTGGCCGTCATGTGGTAGGCGTCTATGGCGGAGTAGGCCGGGCAGAGCGCCTGGGACAGGGCCAGGCCCCGCTGGGAGCTCAGCACCGGGCGCAGCACGCCCGCGTCCGAGGGGACGATCCGGTTGACGCCCAGAAGCGGCTTGACCACGGTCGCGCCCTGGACCTCGTGGTCGTACTGGCGGGCGATCCACGCCCGCGAGCAGATGTTTTCAGACGCCATGAGGTCGTACAGCACCGGGGTGAAGTCGGGCGGAGGCGTGAGCACCGGCTCGCACAGGCCCCGCATATCGGGCGAAAGCCACTCGCAGTCGAACTCCCACTGGGGAAAGCGCTCGGACAGAAGCGACAGGTCCACGTAGGCGCAGGTCTCGCCTTCGTAGGTGATGTGGAGCTTGCCGCTTTTCGTGTACTCGCCGATGACGGTGGCCTCCACCGCGTGGCGCTCGGCCAACGCCAGGAAGCGCTCGATGTGCTCGGGCCGGACCGAAACGGTCATGCGCTCCTGGGACTCGGACACCCAGATCTCCCACTGGTCCAGGCCCTCGTACTTGAGCGGAACCTTCTCCAGGGTGACCAGGGCGCCGTCGGCGCCGCGGGCCGACTCGCCCACGGAGCTCGAAAGCCCTCCCCCGCCGTTGTCCGTGATGAAGGCGATGAGATCTAGATCACGGGCCTCCAGGAGGAAGTCCATCATCTTCTTCTGGGTGTAGGGGTCGCCGATCTGGACATGGCCGGCCGGGGTGTGCTCGGAAAAGACCTCGGAGGACGCGGTCACTCCGTGGATACCGTCCTTTCCCACCCGGCCGCCGCACATGACGATGAGCTCGCCCGGGCTGGTGGTCTTTTCATGCGAGGGCTTGCCGCAGACGGTCTTGGGCATGAGCCCCACGGCGGTGACGAAGACCAGGCACTTGCCCATGTAGCCGGGGTGGAAGTAGAGCGTCCCGAAGGGAGTGGGCACGCCGGACTTGTTGCCGCCGTCCTTCACGCCCTCGATGACGCCGTCCAGGAGCCTCCGGGGATGGAGCTTGGGATGGAGATCGCCGTCCCAGTCTCTGGGCCCCACGCAGAAGCCGTAGGTGCCGGCGATGAGCTTCGCGCCCAGGCCGGTCCCCATGGGGTCGCGGTACACGCCCACGATGCCCGTCAAAGACCCGCCGTAGGCTTCCATGTTGGACGGCGAGTTGTGGGTCTCGCCCGTGATGACGTAGAGGTTCTCCTCGTCGAAGCGGGCCGCGCCCGCGTTGTCCCACAGAACCGAAACCACCCAGGGCTTTTGCTTCTGGATTTCGAGCGTGGGCTTCTCGATGTAGGTCTTGAATAAGCTGCTGATCTCCTCGCTCTCGCCCGTGGCCAGGTCCCGGTAGCGGAACAGGCCGCGGAAGGTATTGTGGTTGCAATGGTCGGAGCGGCCCTGGGAGATGTACTCCAGCTCCACGTCCGTGGGCTGGGAAAGGCCCACGGCCTTCCGCGCCTCGATGACCTCGGGCCGCAGGAAGTAGCCCCGGATGACCGGGATATCGCGCGGGTCCAGGGCAAGGTTGCGGGCGTCCGACAGTCGGGTCAGGGTTTCATCGGAGTCTATGGGGATGGCCGCAACTTGGGGCTTGCGGGCCAGCATCACCTTGGGCACGATCACGCCGATGCCCTTGTCCGGGTCCCAGTCCTTTTTCCCCAGAACCTTCCACTGCTGGATGATGTCGTTGGCCAGGATCTCACCGGCAATGCGCTTTGCGTCCTGCTCGGTGAGCCCGGAGCCCAGAATGCAGAATCTTCTTGAGGTGTAGACCGCCGAGCCGGGGGCGAGCTTCTTGCCCAAAAGATCCTGGATGGCCTCCACGGCGGTCGCGCCAGGGTTGTCCCGGACGCCGGGGCGCAGACCCACCCATACGGTCCAGTCGAAGGGAACGGGCAACGGTGCAAAGGAGGACACCTGGGTGACGGGGTTCTGGAAGATGCCGGACTGCACGGCGGCAAGCTCCTCGGGCGAGAGCCCGGCGTCTATGGTGAGCACATGGACGGCCCGCACCGAGTCGGGAACGATGCCCAGGTACTCGGCGGCCTTGCGCGCCACCTGGGCGCCTTCCGCGTCGAAAAGATGGTCCTTCAGGGTGATTTCCAGGACGGCAGGCATGGGGTGTCCTTGCGGTTCGATTCTTTTTTACGATGAATTTACGACATGGCGCGCCGGTTGTTTTCCTGCCGAGGAATAGTATCTCCCGGGGCTTTTTGTCAATGACGGGACTGTTTTTTGCCTTCGGGCCTGTGCTATGTACCTATGGGCTGTCTCCAGGGTCGTTCTTGCCGGAAGCACCCCTCATCGGGCAGCGCCCCCGTTGCGAAACGCTTTGCGTAGAAAGGGGGGCCCGGACGGACCTTGCCGCACAGGGGAAAGGGCAAGCCGCTCGTTCAAAAGCGCGTTCTTCCCCTCCCCTGAAAAAAATGCATTCTTTTCAGGGGCTGTTTCCAAAAAAAATCGTCATGAGATGAGGCGAAAACACCAAGGGCAAAAAAGCAGGTGGAAAAAACGCAGACGTGGTGTCGCCACGTCGAGGGCTTTTCCCACCCGATGACGCCGTCATTGGCGTTTGCAGCCCATTGCAATGGATTTTTTTGGAAACAGCCACTAAATCCGGCCTTCAACCAACCGTGCTCGGAAGCTCATGGTGCTTCGCCTTCGCCCGTTCGCCCTTTTCCTGGCTTTCTTCCTGGCCTTTTTCGGGGCAGCCTCCCGCGGATTTTGCGAGCAGGCCCCGGAAGAGGAAAAACCGGACCCGCCCCGCGTTGAAATGGTTCTCATCAAGGGGATGGGCATCCTTCCCTCGCCCCGCATCCGCAACCTCCTCACGGTCAAACCTTCCTGGAAGCCCTGGGTGAAGAAGCCCGCATACGATCCCGCCGAGATCAAGCAGGATGCCCGGAACATCCAGAACTTCCTGCAAAACGAGGGTTTCTTCGATGCGGAGGTGGAGACCACGGTGACGGACCGGCAGGGCGGCCGAATGAAGGACATCACCTATACCATCTCCGAGGGCCGGCCCACCCTGGTGCGCGCCGTGGACATAAACGGCATCGAGCAGGTCCCGGAGAGGCTTTCCAAAAGAGTCCTGCGGGTGGCCGGGAAGCTTGCCGGCCTTCGTTTCTCCGATACGGACTACCGCGACACCAAGGGAAAAATAGCGGAGATTCTTTCCGAGCACGGCTACCCTTACTGCGAGGTGAACGGGACCGTTCTGGTGTTCCGGTCCGAGTATGCGGCGGACGTGATCTTCGATGTGACAACGGGAAACTTCGTGAGCTTCGGGCCCGTGGCCATCACCGGGCTCCAGAGCACCAGCCCCGAGCTCATCCGCAGCAAGCTCCTCTTCGAAGAGGGCGAGCCTTACTCCCAGGCGAAGGTTTACGAGAGCCAGAAGGACCTCTTCATGATGGGGCCCTTTGCCGCCATTTTCATCCGGCCGGACCAGGAGGACGAGAAGCGCATCCAGGACTCTCCGCCCGAGGACGGACCCTTTTCGTTGCCGCTCACCATCTCGGGGGTCTACCGCAAACCACGCGAAGTCAAGCTGGGACTGGGCTACGGCACCGAGGACAAGGTCCGCGGCCAGGTCACCTGGCGCAACCGCAACATGGGCCGCTACGGCCAGAACATGAGCGTCTCGGCCAAGGCCTCGTCGCTCACCCAGAGCCTGGAGGCCAGGCTTGCCTACCCCTACTTCTTCTCGCCTAAAAACGAGGCGGAGGATGTCCTGGGCTTGGCCCGGGAAGACGCGGTGAGCTACGTGAACCGTTCCCTCTACAACAAAATCAGCCTGCGGAGGCTGCTGGCCGGCCCCTACCACATCACCGTCGGCCACAACCTGGAGTTGGACAGCCCCGAGCAGCTTCCGCCCGAGGACATCCTGGCCGACTACCTGGAGGACCACCGCTACCTCATCTCCACCGTGGCCTTCTCCGTGGAGCGGGACACCCGGCACCCCGTGTTCGATCCGGTCCGGGGCAGCCTGCTTTCGCTTTCCATCGCGGGATCTCCCTCGTGGATCGGCTCCGAGATCCGCTACATGCAGGGCGGGGCCGAGGCCCGCTTCTTCCAGCGCATCACCCACCGCGTGGTGCTGGCCTTCCGTGCCGAGTACGAGGGAATCCAGCCCATCGAGAACACGGACTCCATCCCCGTCTTCAAACGCCTCTTCTGCGGCGGCTCCAACAGCGTCCGGGGTTACTCCTACCAGTACCTCGGCCCCCGAGACAGCCAGGGCAAGCCCCTGGGCGGGCTCACCATGTATCTGGCTTCGGTGGAGCTGCGCTTTCCCATCTACAAGGATCTGGCCGGGGTCCTTTTCTCCGACTCGGGGGCCGTGCTCACCGACTCCTTCACCTTCGACACCTCGGCGATCCGCTATACCGCCGGCGTGGGCCTGCGCTACCAGACGCCCGTGGGCCCCATCCGCATTGACGTGGGCCACCAGCTGAACCCCCAGGACAAGACCGACACCACCACCCAGTTCTACTTCTCCATCGGCCAGGCTTTCTGAGAACCGGCTTCCGGTAGCGCCCACAGGCTGCGTTGCACTTCGGCGGGAAAAACGGTCACGTACAACCGCGTACGCTCCCGTTCTTCCCGCCTCGCGCGCCTTGCTTGAGGACGCTACCGAAAGCCTTGGCTGGGAGCTACAGTTTGGAACGGGACGTTAGCTTTGTGCCTGCCGGGTCCTATGTTTCGCCCGGCGCGTGGCGAAAAAGGGCCGGGCCGCCCGCCGGAAGAAGCTGCTTGACACCGGGCCGGGCCAACTGGCATACTGGTAGTACCAGTCAGCCAGTGGAGGCACCATGAAGCCAGCCGCCCAACCAAGCGACATCTTCGCACCGCTCCCCCGCTCCGCCCGCTCCTCCGAGCTTCTGGCTGCCGAGATCTGCCGCGTCATCGTGAACGGCCAGATCAAGCCCGGCGAAAACCTCCCCTCCGAACGCGACCTGGCCGTCCGCTTCCATGTCACCCGCAACACCGTGCGCGAGGCCCTGCGCTCCCTGGAAAAGCTCCGGCTCGTCTCCGTGCGCCAGGGAAGCCGCATCACCGTGCTCGACTACCTGGAGTCCGCGGGCCTGGAGTTCGTGGCCGAGATCCTGTCCACCGCGGACCGCCCCGAGACCCGGCTCATGGCCGACATCGCCGCCGCCTGGTCCGTCATCGGCTCGGCCATGATGCTCTATGCCGTGGAAAATGCAGACCCCGAGCGCCTGCCCGAGATCCGCGCAGCCGTTTCCGCGTTCCGCGCCGAAGCCGAGGCTCCGAAGCCCGACGTGCGCCTTCTGCAGAAGCTGGATTTCACTATCCAGAACCTTCTCATGCGGGCCTCGGGAAACCGGGTGCTCACCTTTCTCCACAACTCCATCCGGCACATCTACGAAAAGATCGAGGACCTCTTCTCGCCCATCGTGGCGAACCCGATAAAGCTTGCCGAAAACTACGAGGCCCTGGCCGCCTGCCTGGAGTCCGGCGACCGGGACAGGGCCAAGCAGCTCATCAACGATTACTTCCGGAAAGGCCGCGAAAACCTGGTCCGGCAAACATCCTGAGGGGGCACCCATGGCCATCCATCCCGCCAACCAGCGCATCAAGGACAGGCTCCTGACCGCGCCCTACTCCATCTGCATCGAGCGGGCGCGCTGGTTCACCCGTTCCCACAAGGCCGCCCGAGACCTCCCCCCGGCCTTGCAGGCGGCCCGCGCCCTTTCCGACACGCTCTCCCACATGACCCTTTGGCTGGACCCGGACGAGCTCATTGCCGGGAACCGCACCTCCAAGCCCCTGGGTGTCGTCATCCCCGTGGAGCGCGGAGACGTGAACCTGATCCTTTCCCGGGACCTGGACCAACTCTGCTCCCGCGAGTCCCAGCCCTTCCATATCTCTCCCGCCGACCGCCGGGAGCTCCTTTCCGAGATCCTGCCCTACTGGCGAGGGAAAACGGTCCGCGACCGCAAGAAAAAGCTCTACCGCCAAAACGACCTGAATTTCTTCTTCTCCCTAAATCCCCTGGCCCACCTGCAAAACAGGAAAAGCCTGGACTTAAAGCGCCTGGGGCGGACCACCCATGTTCCCGGCGCAAGCCTGCCCTACAAGGTAACGGGCGTCCTGGAGGTGCTCCACAACAACCCGGCCATGGTCATGAATGTCTTCGACGTCCAGGGCCACCTCATTTTAGGCCACAGGAACATTTTGCGCGAAGGCTTCTCCGGGGTCCGCAAGCGCGCCGCAAAGCGCCTGGCCCGGGCCAATAGTCTGGGCGACCGGGAAGGCGAGGATTTCCTTTCCGCCGTCATCCTCTGCTGCGATGCGGTGCGAGCCTTCGGAAAACGCCTGGCCCGCCTCGCCCGAGAGCAGGCCCGCACCCAGGCCGACCCGGAGCGCAGGAAGGAACTGCTGGACGTGGCCCGGCATTGCGACCGCGTTCCCTTTCACCCGCCCCGGACCTTCGCCGAGGCGGTCCAGGCCCTGTGGCTCACCCAGGTGGCCGCCACCATCGCCCACGGCATGGCCGGCATCCTGGCCATCGGCCGCTTCGATCAGTACCTCTATCCCTTTTACGAAAAAGACCTCCGGGACGGCCTCATCACGCCGGACCAGGCCCTGCGCCTCTTGGAAGAGCTGCTCATCAAGCTGGGCACCAACCTCATGGTCCTTCCCTATGCCGCCAAGAAAACCGCCAACGAGCTGGGCTCCGACTCCGCCGCGCCCACCGTGGGCGGCCTGGACCCGGACGGAAAAGACGCCGTCAACGAGCTTTCCCACCTCATCCTCACGGCCTTTGCCAACGTAAAATCCTTGGGCAACTCCTTCACCATCCGCCTGAGCGAAAAATCCCCCGAACCTTTCTGGGACCATGCCCTGGCCACCTTCCGGGAAACCTCGGGCGCGGCGCTCTTCTCCGACGAGGCCGCCGTCCCGGCCCTCATCTCCTCCGGCATGAAGCCCGCCGATGCCCGTGACTACGGCGTCATCGGATGCGTGGAGCCCGCCGGCGACGGCAACAGCTTCCCCTGCACCTCGGGAAACGACATCTCCCTGGCCGCCGCAATGGAGATGACCCTTCTTAATGGGCGGCTGCGCATCATGGCCAAGCGCATCGTACCCAAGACCGGCGACCCCCGGCGCTTCCGTAGCTTCGACGAGCTCTTCTCCGCCTTCAAACGCCAGGTCCGGTTCCAGATCGAGACCGTTGCCCGGGCCGTGAACCTCAAGGACCGGGTCTATCGCGAGTCCTTCCCCTGCCCCTTCGTCTCGGCCACCCTCT
>JBFMHL010000214.1:0-15078 GCA_040753055.1 Thermodesulfobacteriota bacterium
GTACGCTCCCTCGCCGCCTCCTTACGCGCCTTGCATCCCATCCTTTTTCGACAGCCCGGGGTCTGGTGGTAGAAGTTTCGCGGAAAGAGTGGCTGCGGAGGAGGGGGAAACGGGGTCTCCGGGCGGCGCAGCCGCCTCGGGGTTAGAATAGCCGCTTTTCAAAAACGCTCTTCACCGCTGCCCCGCGAGATGCCTTTTTCCCCACCGAGTTTTCACGGCGTGGGAGTGCGTGGGGCTTCTGGCTTTTCCGGCGGGCTTTTGAGAGCCCGGATGGGGCCGTAGCAGGCGGCGGCCCGGCTTTTCGTGTTGTCGGTGTCGGTCATGATGGCCACGGCGGCCACAGGGGGCGGGTCGGTCTTGAACAGCCGGCGATAGTCGGAGAGGACGTCCACGGTGTAATGCCGCCACTGGCCCACGTTCTCCGGCCCCGACTCCACCGCCACCATCCAGACATTTTTCGTGTAGGCGTTCGGGATGGCCTGGCCCAGGGGAAGCTTGTTGGCCCAGATGTAGTTGATGCTCTTGGTGTTGAAGAAGAAGAAGGACTTGAACACCAGGTAGATGCGCGCCGCGTAGTCGTCTCCCTGCTTGGTCTTTTCGTCGCCCGCCTTGACGGTGTTTCCCACCTTCCAGGAGAAGGAAAGATAGGGGTAGTCGGTCAGGTTGTAGGAAACCTCGTGGATGAGGGCCGAGGCCGCCGCGTCGCTTTCCGCCCGGAGGCACGCAATCCCGTCCTCCGTCCCCGGAGCATAGCGGGTGTGTCCCACGAAGGCGTGCTCCTTCCATCCCTCCGGAATTCCTTTGGAAAAATCTCCCAGAATCAGCTCCTGGCAGAGGCCGGGACAGGGGAGGGACGCAAGGACAAAGAAAAAGACCAGCACCTGAACCAGGGCGGCCAGGGCAAGGGGCCGGTATGGAAGGCTTTTTCGGAAAAACGAAAAGCGCATGCTGCGGCTCCGTTTCGGTCTAACCTAACTCTGCTCCAAACGTTGGACCATCTGCTTGTAGGCGTTGTTCTGCGGGTCCAGTTCCTCGGCTTTTTCGGCATCCGCCAGGGCAGCTCCCTTATCTCCCTGTTTTTCAAAGGACATGGCCCGCAGATAGAAGGCATCCGGCAGCCAGGGGTTGGCGTCCAGGAACTTCTTCATCATGGCCGGGCTCAGATGTCGGGCCAGGTGGAGGATCTTCACGGCGAAGGTGTAATCCTCGATGGCCTGGCGGTGGTCCCCCATGGAGGCGTGGATTGAGCCCCGGACATAGTAGGACTTGGTGTAGTCGCGGTTGATGCGGATGGCCTCGTTGAGATCGGACAGGGCTCCGGAAAGGTCGCCGGACTTCTGGCGGAGGCTTCCCCGCTCGAAGAAGGTCTTGTCGTTCTGCGGGTCGAGCTGGGCCGATGCAGTCAGGTCCTGCAGGGCCTTTTCGGTTTCCCCCATGTCCGCATAGGCCAGGGCCCGGTGATAGTACACGGTTGCGCTCTGGGAATCGGTCTTGATGGCTTCCGTGTAATCGTTTACCGCAGCGGGGAAGTTCCCATTCATGGCCAGGACGCGTCCCCGGAACAGCAGGGCCTTTGCGTAGTCGGGCTTGAGGGCGATGGCCCGGTTGAGGTCGGCGAGCGCCTTGTCGTACTTGCCGTACTCTCCCCAGCACAGGGCGCGGTCGAAAAGAATCTCGTACGAATCGGGCTGGATGAGAAGGGCTTGGTTGAAGTCCTTCATGGCCTTTTCGTAAAACCCGCGCCGCCCGTAGAGCACGCCCCGGTTGCCCAGGGCGGCCCAATCCCTGGGGTTGATGGTCACGGCCAGGTCCAGATCGCTGGTGGCTGCCGGGAAATCGTCCTTATTGGCGTATGCCAGCCCGCGGCACTGGCGCGCCCTGGCATCATCCGGATTTTTTTGAATAATCTTGTCGTAGTCCCGTATGGTCATGCCGACCGGGGCCGGAGGAGTGGCCTGGGACCCTCCGGCAATCCGTGTGGAGGTTGTACCGGAGGTCTGGCAGGCGGAGAGAAGGGCTGCGAGGAAAAACGATACCCAAACGCAGGCGAGGGTCCTTTTCATAAGCGGGTTTCCATTCGTGAAGCGTTCATGACAAGGGTTTTGCCAGCGGGAGATGCATCTGCTCGGCGCTTCTATGGGGTGCTCCATCCTCTCGATACTGCGGCGACCCACAGCGGATCGGGATCATCACCAAGTCATCATTCTTTCCTGAATACGTGAGCGGCCTCGGGCGGTCCGGATGCAAGGAAGGCCCTGGCCGACAGTGCGGAATGTACGGCGGCCGTGGCCTGGCACCGCAGGCGGGCCGCATGGGGCCGCTCCGAAGGGCGGGGAACAAATTTTCACTCCAGGGAAAATGGTGTTCTTGGTAAGAATTTAACCCCTTTAACGAAAAACTCCGTCACGGATTCAGGTTGTTGCCTGGCCGGGTTCGTGCTGCAAGCTTGGGGAACCCGCACCGGGATTAAGGTATGGACATGAATGTAAAACCGCGGGGACAGGGAGGCAAGGTTTTTCTTGCCAGGCGGCGCTTTTGCGCAGCGGAAAATAACGGAAAAATCCCCCCCTTGCCATGTGGTTTCCCGGAGGGAGTTACACCAATTGCCGCTATTTCCGTTTTGTTTAATAAAAAAATGAATGAAAAAAGGCTTGGGGATCAGGAATTTATCCTTGACGGCTTGTCATTTTTCCTGTAGATGCGTTCAAAATCCCCGACCTTGGCGGAGGTCCGGGGGGCCGGATGCGAACCCTTATTGACCGGAGGATTGGCTCGACAACACACTGCTCTGACTCGGACCTGGCAACGCTCTCATTGCGGAACTCCTTCTACTAAAGAGCACGGATCGGGCAATAGGTGCGCATCATGACTACACCATCCCTGGGGAAGATGTGGCGGGCCGTCAAGGCCAGGCCAGTCCGGATTTCTTTGTCCCTTCCAGCCCTTTGCGCTCTCGTCTTGCTTGCGCTGGGCCTCTTCGCCGGCGCGGGCATGATCTTGCGCCAGTATCCCCACGTGGCCGAGAACCGGGACCGCGTTAAAATCCTGGAAAAACGAATCGGTCTCCAGCAGGAGCTCATCTGCGTCCAGCGGGCCCATATCCAGAAGTTCGCCCGCCGGATGAACGAGGTCAACGAGGAGCTGACCACCCTCTACGAGTTCGAGAAGAATATCCGCTCGGTCACCAAGATGATCCAGCCCGCCGGCAAGTCGCATAACGTCGGCGGCCCCATGCCCATGGAGCTTTCCCCCGATCTTCCGCTCACGCTGACCCACGGGAACCTGATCCGGGAGATGAACGACACCTCCGAAGAGCTGCTGGCCGCGGCCCGCGTTCAGGAGGACAGCTTCTCCTCCCTGCTCAAGAGGATAGACGCCAAGAGAGACTTCCTGGCCTGCAAGCCTTCCCTCATGCCCGTGGACGGTGATTTCACCTCGGGCTTCGGCTTCCGCACCTCCCCCTTCACAGGCCTCCGTGAGTTCCACCGGGGGCTCGACATCTGCGCTCCCAGCGGCACCCCGGTCACGGCCTCGGCCAACGGCAAGGTGACCTTCGTGGGCAGGAAGATGGGCCTGGGGAAGGTGATCGTCATTGACCACGGATACGGAATGGTCACCCGCTACGGGCACCTTTCCGCCTTTTGCGTCAAGCAGGGGGACACCGTGGAAAGGGGCCAGATTGTCGGCCGGGTGGGAAACACGGGCCGCAGCACGGGCCCGCACCTTCATTACGAGGTCCACATCAACGGCATCCCCATCAATCCTGCAAAGTACATCACCGCCGGCTGATCCCGAAGGAAGAAATCCGCGAAACGACTTTTCGTCCCGGCCAGGGAAAAGGCCGGTGTTTGTCCGTTCGCCGCCCGTCGCAACGGGGCGTGCCCATTTGACCTTGCCGGCAATCCGCGCTACAACCCGTGCCGATTGCCGTCCAAACCTCCGTCGCGGGCCTTGAAAGCCCCCGTCGGAATGATCGCCATTTATCGAGGATGCCTTGCCATGAAAGGCTTTTTCCAAAAAGTGTTCGGCTCCCAGAACGAGCGGGAGCTTCGTAGGGTCCAGCCGCTGGTAGAACACATCAACGCCCTGGAGCCCGGCGTGAAGGCCCTTACCGACTCGGCGCTCACCGCGAAGACCGCGGAGTTCCGCTCCCGCCTGGAAAAGGGCGAGGAGCTGGACGCCATTCTTCCCGAAGCCTTCGCCGTTGTCCGGGAAGCCTCTGCCCGCGTGCTTTCCATGCGGCATTTCGACGTCCAGCTGTTGGGAGGGGTCGTTCTGCACTCCGGCAAGATCGCGGAAATGAAGACCGGTGAAGGAAAGACCCTGGTGGCTACCCTTCCCGCCTACCTGAACGCCCTCACCGGAAAAGGCGTGCACATCGTCACGGTGAACGATTACCTGGCGCGGCGCGACACCGAGTGGATGGGTAAAATCTACCGCTTCCTGGGCCTTTCCGTGGGAACCATTCTCCACGGCCTGGACGACAAGGAGCGGCGGGAGGGCTACTTTTCCGACATCACCTACGGCACCAACAACGAGTTCGGGTTCGACTATCTGCGCGACAACATGAAGTATTCGCGCGATTCCTTTGTCCAGAGGGACCTAAACTACGCCATCGTGGACGAGGTGGACTCCATCCTCATTGACGAGGCCCGTACGCCGCTCATCATCTCCGGCCCGGCCGAGAAGTCCACCCAGCTTTACTACCAGGTGGACGTCATCATCCCGCGGCTTCGCAAGGAGGATGACTACACCATTGACGAGAAGGCGCGGGCCGTGGCGCTCACCGAAGAGGGCGTGGCCAAGGCCGAGCGCATGCTGGGCGTGGAGAACCTCTACGACCACCGCAATATCGAGATCCTGCACCACGTGAACCAGGCCCTTCGCGCCCACACCATGTTCAAGCGCGATGTGGACTACATCGTCAAAAACGGCGAAGTCATCATCGTGGACGAGTTCACGGGCCGGCTCATGCCGGGCCGCCGCTATTCGGACGGCTTGCACCAGGCCCTGGAGGCCAAGGAGAAGGTGAAGATCGAGAACGAGAACCAGACCCTCGCCTCCATCACCTTCCAGAACTACTTCCGCATGTACAACAAGCTTGCGGGAATGACGGGCACCGCGGACACCGAGGCCGCGGAGTTCTCCATGATCTACCGCCTCAAGGTGGTGGTGGTGCCCACCCACAAGCCCATGATCCGCATGGACCACCCCGACGTGATCTACCGGACGCGGGAGGAGAAGTACGAGGCCGCGCTGGCCGAGATCGTGGAGCTGCACCGCCGGGGCCAGCCCGTCCTGGTGGGCACCATCTCGGTGGAAGTATCCGAGATGCTGGCGAAACGACTGGGCCGCAAGGGGATTCCCCACAATGTCCTGAACGCCAAGAACCACGAGAAGGAAGCGGAGATCGTGGCCAATGCGGGCCAGCCCGGCGCGGTCACCATCTCCACCAACATGGCCGGCCGCGGAACCGACATCGTGCTGGGGCCGGGCGTGGTGGACGTGGGAGGCCTCCACATCCTGGGGACCGAGCGCCACGAAGCCCGGCGCATTGACAATCAGCTGCGGGGCCGGTCCGGACGCCAGGGGGACCCCGGCTCGTCCCGCTTCTACCTCTCCATGGAGGACGACCTCATGCGCATCTTCGGCGGGGAACGCATGAGCGGGCTCATGACCCGGCTGGGTATGCAGCCCGGAGAGCCCATCGAGCACAGCCTGGTGTCCAAGGCCGTGGAAAACGCCCAGAAGCGCGTGGAAGGCCACAACTTCGAGATCCGCAAGCAGCTCCTGGAGTACGACGACGTCATGAACCAGCAGCGCGAGGTGATTTACCGCCAGCGCCGCGAGATACTTTCGGGAAAGAGCCTGCGGCCCGAGGTGGAGGCCATGGTGGAGGAAAAGCTCACGGAGATCGCTCACGGCTTTGCCGACGCCCGTACCCGGCCCGAAGATTGGGACATGAAGGGGCTCTCCGACGACATGTTCGCCCGTTTCGGCTTCCGGCCGAACTTGGAAGGCCTGGACGTCGCGCGCCTGAGCCCGGACGGCCTGGCCGAGGTCCTTTGCGAGCAGGCCATCGCCCTGTATGATGATAAGGAAGGAAAGATCGGCTCTGCCAACATGCGTCGGCTGGAAGAGATCGTCATGCTCCAGACCGTGGACCACCTGTGGAAGGACTACCTCCTTTCCATGGACCACCTCAAGGAGGGTATCGGCCTCCGGGGCTACGGCCAGCAGAACCCGCTCATCGTTTACAAGAAAGAGGGCTTCGAAATGTTCGGAACCCTCATCGAAACCATCAAGGACGACGTCCTGGGCATGCTGTTCCGGGTGCAGGTTTCCGAAAACGAGGAGGAGGCCCCGGCCGTCGAGCAGCCCAAGGAGCAGGAGATGGTTTTCTCCCACGGAGGAGGCGGCGCCAAAAAAAGGCCGGATCAGCGCAAGTCCGACAAGGTGGGCAGGAACGACCCATGCCCATGCGGGTCGGGCAAGAAATATAAGAAATGCTGCGGTACCTGACGCAGGCCCCATAAACGCGAGCTGCGGCGTTGCGCTGCCAGGCTGATTTCGGTCACGTACGATCCACGTACGCTCCCTCATCAGCCCCTTGCGCGCCTTGCATCTCATCGTTTATAAGCCCTGCGTCCGAAAACGAAACATCACGACCCCATGCGACACCTTAGTCGGGAGGGGCTGCTCAAAAGAGGGAGAATCGGGGGCATAGGTCAGAGGATATCCCTTCATTCGTTTTTCAACAGGCTTTCCATTCGGATTCTAGTTACAAATCTTGGTAAAGGAAAACCCTGCCATGACCATACATGATCTTGTCTGTCCCGGCTATCAGGGTGCGTCCGTGGCCGCGGGGCTAAAAAAGAACGGCCTGCCGGACATGGGCCTCATCTTCTCGCGGGAGCCCGCGGCCGCCGCCGGGGTGTTCACGCGGAACCTGGTGAAGGCCGCGCCCGTGCTGGTGAGCCGGGAGCACCTTTCCCTGGGGGCCTGCCGGGCCATTGTCGCAAACTCGGGCTGCGCCAACTGCTGCACCGGGGAAACGGGCCTGAGCGACGCCCGGGAGACCGCGAAGGCTCTTTCCGGACTTCTCTCCATTTCCGAAACCGACGTATGCATCGGCTCCACGGGAGTCATCGGCAAGCGCCTGGACATGGACAAGGTCCGCAACTCCCTTCCGAAGCTGGTATCCGGGCTTTCGGAGAAGGGCCTGGAAGGCTTTTCCCGTGCCATCATGACCACGGACCGCTTCCCCAAGACCGAGGTGCGGAAGATCCGCGTCCAGGATAAAACGGTAACGGTCCTGGGCATCGCCAAGGGTGCGGGCATGATCCGGCCGGATGTGGCCACCATGCTCACCTTCATCCTGACCGACGCCAAAGCGGACGCCGGAACGCTCTCCCGCGTACTGAAGCTCGCTTCCGACCGGTCGTTCAACTGCGCCACCGTGGACGGCGACACCTCCACCAACGACACGGTCCTGCTCCTGGCCAACGGGGTCTCGGGAGCGGACGTGGCGGGCTTTCCGGGCGAGTTCGAGCTGGCCGTGACAGACGTGTGCGTGGGGCTTGCCAAGAAGATGGTGGCCGACGGCGAAGGGGCCACCAAGACGGTGGTTCTCACCGTCCAGGGTCTTCCCACGGACGGCCAAGCCAGGGCCGTGGCCGATACCATCGCCCATTCCCAGCTGGTGAAGACCGCGATGTTCGGCCAAGATGCCAACTGGGGCCGCATCGTGGCCGCGGCAGGCCGCTCGGGCGTGTTCATGGACGAGCGCAGGCTGGACCTTTTCTTCGGGCAAACCCTGCTTTTTTCCGACGGCGAGTGGCAGGGGCCGGAGGCCGAGGCGGCTGCGTCGGCGGTGCTGAAGCAGGACGAGATCCCCATGACCCTGGACCTGAAAAGCGGACCCGGCCGGGTGGTCATGTTCTTCTCCGACCTCACCATTGACTATGTGAAGCTAAACGCCGACTACCGCAGCTAGCCATAAAGGCCGTCCCAACAGGCGATCTGCTGCGTTGCGCGTCGAAGGAGGCATCGGTCGCCTACGACCGGGTACGCTCCCTCCCGCAATCTCGCGCGCCTTGCATCACATCCTTTTTCGCCAGCCTCGGTTTTGTGGGCGGCCATGATCGTATTTGTTATACTTGCTGCCTGGTCTGATTTTTGCGGGCGCTTGGCGCGCTGATCTATTCGATCGGCGCAATCCGACAGGAACTACGACAATTGCTCGATAAGGCCCCCGGGAAGCCGAGCTTCCCGGGGGCCTTCTTTTTCCCCGGAACCGCTGTTCCCGTGCTATAAACGGGGGCAAGGAGGGGCAGTCCTTATGGCACAGGTGAGGCTGCAAAAGTTTTTGGCCGATGCGGGAGTTTGCTCTCGCAGGCATGCGGAGGAAGCCATCCGCGCGGGCGAGGTTTCCGTAAACGGCGCCGTGGTCACCGAGATGGGCGTAAAGGTGGATCCGGCCGCCGACCGGGTGGACTACCGGGGAAAGCCCGTAGCGGCCGCCGCGCCGCGGCTCTACATCGCTTTGAACAAGCCCCGGGGCGTGGTGTCGTCGTGCAGCCATCCGGGGGAGAAGGTCGTGACGGACCTGGTGGACATTCCCGAGCGGCTGTACCCGGTGGGACGGCTGGACAAGGACTCCCGCGGGCTCATCCTCCTCACCAACGACGGCGGCCTGCACCTGGCCCTTTCCCATCCCCGCTACGACCACGAAAAGGAGTATCTGGTCACGGCCCGGAACCCCCTTTCCGATGCGGACCTGGCAGCCCTGGCTGGCGGGATCGAGCTGGAGGACGGCCGCACCCGCAGGGCAAAGGTTTCGCGCATATCGGAAGCGAAGTTCGCCATTGTTTTGAAGGAAGGGCGCAACCGGCAGATCCGGCGCATGGTGGCGGCCCTGGGGAACCGGGTGGCGGATATCCTTCGGGTGCGGGTGGCGGGGGTGCGCCTGGGCAATCTGGCGCCCGGCGCTTGGCGGCACTTGACGGAGCCGGAGAAGGAAGGGCTGCTCCGCGGCGCGAGCGCGGCAGCGGCGCAAAAGGAAAAGCCGGAGCGGCAAAGGAGGAAGCGATGAAGCCCAGAGGTCCCCTGATGATCGAGCACCGCCTGATCGAGGCCGTGATCGGGGTGGTGCGGCGGGAGATTGCCAAGATGAGGGAGGAAAAGACGGTGGACCCGCTCTTCCTGGACACGGTGGTGGATTTCGTGCGCACCTACGCGGACCGCACCCATCACGGCAAGGAGGAGGACATCCTGTTCGCCGCGTTGGAAAAGAAACAGATGCCCGCCCGCGACCGCAAAGTGATGGAGGAGCTCATCGAGGAGCACAAGCACGGAAGAGCCCTGGTGGGAAGGATCGTGGAGGCGGAAAAGGCCTGGCTCAGGGGCGATAAGGGGAAGCTCTCCGAGCTTGCGGACCTGCTTTCCGAGCTTGCGGACTTCTATCCCCGGCACATCGAGAAGGAGGACCGCGACTTCTTCCCGTCCACGGAGAAGCTTTTCTCCGAAGACGAGCTAGCCGCCATGCTGCGGGAGTTCCACGCCTTTGACGCGGCCATGATCCACGAGAAGTACCGGAAGGTCACGGCGGGCATGGGCGCGGAGCTGCCCCGAACCCTCCCATAGAATTCCTGATGGAAACGGAAGCTTTTTCCCTGCAACGGAGAGGCGCACATGCGGACGCACCTGGGAAGGGTGTTCTTCTTCACCGGCGACCCGGCCGAGGCGGGAGCGGAAGCCCTTTGCTTTTACGAGCGCGGTGCTCTGGTGGTGGACGGGGAGGGCAGGGTGGCGGCCGCCGGGCCTGCGGACGCCCTTTCCGGGATGATCGGCGCGACGGAGGTGACCGATCACGGCGACGCCTATATCTGCCCCGGATTTGTGGACTGCCACATCCATTTCCCCCAGGCGGTGAGCGCCGCGAGCTTCGGCGGAAAGCTCCTGGATTGGCTTAGCCGCCACATCTACCGCAATGAAGAAGCCTTTGCGGACAGGGCGTTCGCCCAAAGCCAGGCGGAGGGCCTTTTCTCGGCCATGCTGGCGTCGGGCACCACGTCCGCGGCGCTGTATGGTTCGGTGCACGAGGCGGCCGTTGACGAGCTTTTCTCGGTGGCGCTTTCCCGCAACCAGCGCGTGTGTGCCGGCAAGATGCTCATGGACCGGAACCTGCCGGAGGGGGTGACCCGCGACACCCCGGAGTCGGCCACGGCCGCGACGGAGCGGCTCATCGGGCGCTGGCACGGCAAGGGACGGCTCTGCTACGCGGTGTCGCCGCGCTTCGCCGTGGCTGCGAGCGACAAGCTCCTGCAAGCCTGCGGGGAGATCCTGGCCCGGCATCCGAATGTGCTGTGCCAGACCCATGTGAGCGAGAACCCGGACGAGGCCGCCCTGGTGGCCCGGCTCTTCCCCGGGTCCGGCTCCTACCTTTCCGTGTACCAAAGCTTCGAGCTTTTGGGCCCGCGCACGGTTTTGGGGCACGCCATCCATTTCACAGAGGAAGACTTCGCCCTGGCCGCTCAAACCGGGGCCGTGCTGGTTTCCTGCCCGGACGCCAACTTCCTGCTGGGCTCGGGCGTGTTCGACTGGGCGGCGGCCCGCAAGGCGGGCGTGCGTCTGGGGCTGGGGTCGGATGTGGGCGCAGGGTCGAGCCTGTGCATGCTGGCGATCGCCCGGGAGGCCCTGAAAGCCTCCATGATGGGCAAGGGCGGGTTGGACGTTCTGTCGGCCTGGTATCTCATCACCCTGGGAAACGCCCGGGCCCTGGGATGGGGGGAGAGGATCGGGAGCTTCGCGCCCAGCCGCGAGGCCGACTTCGTGGTTCTCTCCCCGGAGAAGCCCCCCTTGCTGCCCTTGCGCATGGCCCAGGCGCTAAGCGTTCCGGAGCGTCTGGCCGCGCTTCTTTTGCTGGGCAACGAGGCCACCGTGCACAAGACCTTCATCCTGGGCAGGCAGGTGCAAGGACCGGCGTGACCGGCACGGCTACTACGGGTATCAAGTGGTGTACCATCAATATCTGTTGGTGGTACAGATACAGGGCATATGCTGGCCAACCCGCGTGCATCAAAGCTCCCTTCGGATTTGCGTGCTACTTTTTCTCCGGCGTGTTTGCCAAGTAGAGCAACCCACCCCAAGCCGAAGGAGAAAAAGATGCGCGATGCATGGGACAGCAGCAAGATGGGCAGGGTTTTGTTCCGCAACAGCTTGGGCGAAAACCGCGGCGGAAACGCCGGCCGGAAAGGCGGTGAAGGACTTCGCGAAAGGAGGAAGCGGAGGGATACTGGATATTGAAGATGACGCCTTCAAGGCTGCCGAAGCGGTGTAGAAAGGAATGTAAGCATTTGCCCAACATGATTTCGGAACCTACAAAGAAGATCCCGAACATGAACATCCTTTGACCGTATTCAGGAAGATTGACTGGCTCAAATACGGCAACACACTCGATGAAGCATGGCCAAACCTGATTCAGTCCGATGATCGCCCGCTGTTAAGTGAAGTAATGGAAAAGCTCACGAAGTAGAGGTGGAGAACGGCCTCCGGGAACTGCAGAGAAATGGATTAGAACGCATCTCAAAATATTTATTCCATGGGAGAAGTTCCATTTTTTTAAATACCATTTTCTTTCCCCGGTGAAAGCGATTTTTTCTTGCCGTTATGGGACGTAAGGCTCGGATGCCGGCCTTTGGGTCTGGTGAAAAAAGTTTTACGGAAAGAAGGGAGGGAGCGCGGGGGAGGGGGGAAAACCAGCTTTTTCAAAAGTAGTTTTCCCCCTTCCCCCGTAAAAGCTTTTTCCTTTTTATTTTCAAGACAGCGTCTAGTAAATCACTATGCTGACAAAGCTTTTCCAAAAATAGGTGATTCTGCCGCTTGTCGAGCGTACTCTAAACTTGATGTGGCTTGGTTATCTGCTGCCGCTGGCTGCAATGATCGGCTATGGGGTACCCTGCGGCGTTCCAGTGCTGGCGGCCCGGAAACAAGGCATCCCCAAAAAAGACACGAGCGATGGCATGGCCCGGAGTTTCCCCTTGGCCATGCCATCGCCTCCATTCTTGCATTCTTTCTGTCGGTGGAGGCGACCGGGCTCCTCCTCTGGGTCCTTTTCATTACCTTCCTTTCCGGCCATCCTCCTGCCCTGCTTGACTTCCGGCTGCATGCCCTGATGGAGTGGACAATTCCCTTAACAATTCTCCTTCCTGTCCTGCTTGTTTCGCACGTCTTCCCCATCCCGGTGAGAGCACCGGGAAGCTTTCATCGCACAGGCCACCTTTCCCCTTAGTTGTATCCGGTGGGAATTTATAGCGAGCCTGGGGTTTGATGCAGCTATCGGCAGGCTGCCTGGTGCTCCAGGAGTGCCGTCCGGCATGATGCCCGACATGGTCCGCTTTCTGCCCGCCGGCTGGCTGGCCTACCCCTTGTTGATCATCTGCCTTGCCGTGCCCATCGCCGAGGAGCTGTTCATCCGGAGGCTCCTGCCGGGCTCCTACGAGAGCATCATGAGTAGGAACGAGGCCTTGGTCTGCAAGGCCCTTGCTTTAGCACTGGTCCATGATACCGTCGTACCCCTTTCCCTGTTCCGCTTCTTTGTACAAGGCCTGATTTTGTGCGTCATCCGCAGGAAAACCGGGTCGCTGATTCCCTGCATGGCCTATCATGTGGACCGGAACACCCTGCTGTGCCTCCTCGCGGTTCTTCACCCGCGTTGATCCCCGGCCTGGAAAAAAATCTGACCACCCACAAAATATGGATTGCAATTTATAAACACTTACTATATATAGCGCTCTCAAGATACCCTTCCTTTTTCCCCGAAAATCGCGCGGAAGCAAAGAAAAGCCAAGGATCATTCCTGGGCTTTTCCGGGGTGAGTCATTGCCCGGCGATAGGGTGGCAAGCATCTCCGGAGCCTTGCTTTCCATGTGCCGGGGAGGGCTCCGGGGCGGGCCGCGGACCTAGTATTTTTACTAGGCGACGGAAGGATAAGTGTGAAACGCATTTTGGACTAATGGTGGAAAATTTCACGTCTGGCATGCTTTTCCGGCAATAAACGCTTGCCTAGGCGAACGTTTGTTTGCTATCCTGATAGGCATGAAAGAGAAGTGATGCCGGAGTGGGAGGGCTGCTTTCGGCGCAAGGCTCCGGCGAAACAGGGTGAAGGCCCTGCCCGCCGGGGGCTCCGCATCTCCTGGTGCTGGCACGATAATTGCTTAACCAATATTCGGAGTGTTCGTTTTACGGGGGGATTCCCGCTGACCCGCGAAGACCGAGGTTCATCATGGGCGCGCGTACGAAAAAAGCTAGAAAAAGGCTCGAGCGATTCCTGGTAAACGACATCCCCACCAGGATCATCAACTACAGCTACGACTACTACTCCATGATCGGCCAGGGCCAGCTCCGTCTGGGCCTCCCGGTCTCCCGAGATCTCATCAAGACTCAGGAGGAGATCCGCTCGTCGGCCGCAGGCAAGCTGGCGCTTACCTTGTACCACATATTCTTCCGGGCCACCGGGAGCCGCATACCCCGCTTGGAGATCAAGCTGGCGCTTCTGGAGGAGCTCCAGAAGGGCAGCATCAAGCTCACCGAAAACGTCATCATCCTGACCCGCGAGCAGCTCAAGCACCTTTCCCGCAACTGCTTCCAGATCCCGGACGAGTTTTTCCCCGCCATCTACGACGACGCCCGCCGCCGCCGCATCCTGCGGGAATCGCTCCAGAAGATGCGTATGCCCGCCTACTTCGAGTCCGAGATCGAAGAGCGGGAGGCCAACGGCCGCGGGGACTACGAGATCGTATACTACCGGGACTACACCAACGAGGGCAAGGAGATCCGCTTCCGGCGGCTCCTGTCCATGGAGGAGGTCACCGGCGGCGACGACCGGCCCTCCGTGGTCCTGGTCCCGGGTTTCGCCAACAACAGCAACTGCTTCAACCTGAACAACCACTACTCCATGGCCAAGGACATGGCGGACCTGGGCTACTGGGTCTACCTCTTCGATCCCCGCGGCATGGGCGTCAACGAAGGCAAGTTCGACCCCCTCTACACCGTGGACACGCTCATTGACTACGACCTGGCCACCGTGGTGCGCTTCATCTCCCACCGCAGCAAGGGAAAACCCGTGATCCTCACGGGCCACTCCATGGGCGGCATCGTCTCCGAGAACATGGTTCTCCTGTGGAGCCTGCGGCGCAAGCTGGACACCCTGTGTCAGAAGGGCTCCGACGAATACCGGGTCCTGGACAAGATCCTTCCGCCCAAGGAAGAGGCGGAGGAAAACCTGTCCATGGTGCGGGCCGTCGTCTCGCTGGGGTCCCCCAAGTTCTTCGACCGCGACAGCCACGTGGTCTACCCCACGGTGCTCTGGCTCAACCACCTGGCCAAGATCCTCAAGTTCCGCGTGGTGCCCATCCGGGAGATCTTCTGGTTCCTGCTCACGCCTCCCGGCGTCCGTTTCCTGGGCCGCAAGGCCTTGCGCGGAAACCTGGGCGGCATCAACTTCCTCATCAACAACCTGAACCATATCGGCAACCCCAAGTTCGCCCACGACTACGTGGACACTGCCCTGGAAAACGTACCGCTGGGCCTGGGCTTCCAGTTTTTGAAAGCCATCTACAACGGCGAAGGCTTCAAGCGCATGGACGAAAGCCGGCTCAACTACTCGGAGAATCTCATCCATTTCCCGGAGAACATTCCGGTTTTCCACTTCTACGGCTCCGAGGACCCGCTGGCCCCACCCACGAACCTTCGTTACTCCGAGTACTACCCTCACCGGCACAAGCGCGTGTTCCACATCCAGGGGCCCGAGGATTTAAACCGCATCGAGATATCCTCCGAGCGCAGCCAGGTGACGGATTTCGTCATCGAGGGCGCCAACCACATCGATCTCCTTTATGGCAAGGTAGCCCGCGAGGTGATCTCCCCGCTGGTGCGCCGCATCGTCCACACGGCCTGGGGCGGATGGACCTACGCCCAGGGAGCGAAGTCCGATTTTGCGGAAAAGCCCGTGCGGGCCGTGAGCTGATCGGACTCCCGGGGGAACCCGCAGAAATTTCGGCTTGAAGCAAAGAGGCC
>JBFMHL010000215.1:0-3329 GCA_040753055.1 Thermodesulfobacteriota bacterium
GAAAAATGCTGCGGCGCTTCTCCCTCCCTTTCACCGCCTTCCTGGCGCTCCTGCTGCTGTCGGGTCTTGCCCCCCGGCCCGCCCGCGCCACCATTCTCATTTCTCTCTATGCCGACCGCCTGTCCCTCTGCGCCAAGAACACGCCTTTGTCCGAGGTCCTCGCCGCCCTGGCGCGGCGCGGCATCTCCGTGCGCCAGGCCCCCTCCGTCAACCCGACGGTCTCCGTCTGCGTGAGCGACTTGCCCATCGCCGAGGCCGTGGAGCGCATCCTCAAAGGAACCAACTACGTCCTCACCTGGACCCGGCCCGAAAAAAGCCCCGGCATTCCTCCGCGCCTGGCCGAGATCCAGGTCTTCCCCCCCGGCGCGCCGGACCGTGCCTTGCCCCTTTCCAACTCCAGCCGCTTCTCCGTCGTAACCCTCAAAAGCGGGGCCAAGGCCGTCAAGGACGAAATCCTCATGCGCTTTCCCAAGGGCATGACCGAGCAGGCCATCAACGAGCTTTTGAAAAAAATCTCCGGCTCCATCGTCTCCTATGATGAAAAGACGGGAATCGCCCGCATCAGTCTTCCGCCCGACTCGGACATCGAGGCCGCCGTCGCGGCCGCCAACCAGGCGGGAAAAGCCAAAGCCGAGCCCAACTACGCCTACCCCGTGGACCGGAGCACCTACCTCCCCGGCCAGAAGCTCTTCACCGACCCCAACGCTCCGCCCGTCCCCAAAAGTGGCCATGTGCCCGTCGCGATCCTGGACACGGGCATGGACGCGGCCGCCGCCAACATGGAAGGCCTGGTGGTGGGAAGCCTGGACGCCCTGGACCCCGACCAGCCCCTGTCAGACAACCTGGGCCACGGCACCCAGATGGCGCTGGTGGCCTCGGGCAAGATTCGGCCCGAAGGGGCCAAGGAGAGCACCGCTTTTGAAAACCCCGTCGTGGCTGTCCGGGCCTTCGACGACCAGGGCATCACCACCTCCTACACCCTCATTCGTGCGGTGGACTACGCCGTGGAGAACGGGGCCCGCGTCATCAACTGCTCCTGGGGCACCTCCACCGACGCGGCCTTCATCAGGGACTCGCTGGAATACGCCCACTCGCAGGGCGTGGTCCTGGTGGCTGCCGCAGGGAACGAGCCTACGGGAGAAGCCGTTTACCCCGCCGCCTACCCCTTCGTTGTCGGGGTGGGCGCCCGGAACCCCTTGGGCATCACCTGGGACAAGTCCAACTACGGGTCCTCCGTGGCCGTCATCGCCCCCGGCTTCGCGGATCTCCCCGTGGGCTACGAAGGACCGGCCGGAACCTACGCCGGCACATCCATCGCCAGCGCCTTCGTCGCCGGAGTGGTGGCCGACACCCTGTCCCAAAACCCGGACGCCACCCCGGAGGAGATCATGAACGCCGTGGCGGACAGCTTTTGAAAGGCTTTTCCGGGAAAACCCTCCCAACGAAAGCCCTGGCATGGGCTTTGTAAGGCTGCAAAACAGATGCGTTACAAGAAGATGAGCCGCTTGTTATTTCTATCCAACCCATAAATATCCTTTGTTTTCCATTGATAACAGTTTGTTCTGCCGGTATAGGCAATAAAGGCACACCGGCATTCCCCGCACATGGTTCAAAAAGTCTTGCCTCAAGGGGGGGGGGAAGAATTCCCGGATCATTCAGGAGCCCGAAGGGCGAAAGCTTTCGCCAAAGGCAGAATTCCTCAGAAGAAGAGTTTGAACTTATTAAGGCGAAGTTTTTCATGAATACTCCGGGGCAAAAAGTGTTTTCACCCCTCCCCGGAAAAAATTTTTCTCTTTTTATCTTTTAAATTCAGAGGTTTTTCGCATGGAGAATCTTACCCGGGTGATCGGGCGTTTTTCGGAAAAGAGGGTCGTGGTTCTGGGTGACGTGATGCTGGACGAGTATGTCTGGGGTTCGGTGGCCCGGATCTCGCCGGAGGCTCCCGTCCCGGTCGTTCTGGTGCACGAGGAGACGGCCACCCTGGGCGGGGCCGGGAACGTGGTGAACAACCTGGCGGCGTTGGGCGGGAAGGTATCGCTCCTTTCGGTGACCGGGGCGGGACCTTTTGCGGCGGCCCTGGGCCGGATGCTTGCCCGCATCGGAGCGGATACGCGCGGCGTGCTGTGCGACTCGTCCCGTCCCACCACCCGCAAGACCAGGGTCATGGCCGAAAGTCAGCAGGTGGTCCGCATAGACCGCGAGAACCCCGGCGACATCATCCCGGATCAGGAGGATGCGCTGACAGCGGCGCTCCAGTCCGTTGCCGAGAACGCGGGCGCTGTGCTCCTTTCCGACTACGGGAAGGGAGTGCTCACTCCCGGTATGTGCCGGAAGGCCATCGCGCTTTGCTCCCGGCTGGGGATTCCGTCGGTGGTGGACCCGAAAGGCAGGGACTTTTCCAAGTATTCCGGAGCCTTCCTCATCACGCCCAACAAGAAGGAGGCAGCTCTGGCCGCGGGCATGGAGATCACGGGAACAGAGTCTCTTTTCGCCTGCGGACAGAAGCTCCTAAACGATCTCTCCCTCACTCATGTGGCCATCACTCTGGGAAAGGAAGGAATGGCCCTGTTTTCCCAGGGCGAAAAGCCCCTCATCATCAAGGCCGAGGCCAAGAGCGTCTTCGACGTCTCCGGAGCGGGCGACACCGTGTTGGCGGTGCTGGGGCTCTCGCTGGCCGCGGGAGCGGACTTCGCCACCGCAGCGCGGATCGCCAACACGGCCGCGGGCATCGTGGTGGGAAAGGTGGGAACCGCCACCGTGAGCCGCGCCGAGCTGCTTTCCGCCCTGGACCCCCGGCCCGACCTTTCTGCCGGAAAAACGAAATCCCTGGCCGAGCTATCGGAGATCTGCGCGGGGCTCAAGCGCCGGGGAAAGAAAATCGTGTTTACGAACGGCTGTTTCGACCTCCTGCACGCCGGCCACGTGGCTTTCTTGGCGGCCAGCAAGCGGCTGGGAGACGTCCTTGTGGTGGCCCTGGACGACGACGCGTCCGTGTCGGCAGTCAAGGGCCCGGGTCGTCCCGTGATCCGCGAGCGCGACCGGGTGAGCATCATCTCCGCGCTGGACGCGGTGGACTTTGTCACCGTTTTCTCCACGGACGCGCTTTTTTCCGTGCTCCAGGCGGTTGCGCCGGACGTCATCACCAAGGGAGGCAACTACAGCTTCGAGGAGTTGGCAGGACGGGAGCAGGTGGAAAGCCGCGGGGGCCGGGCCGTTCTCATCCCCGTGGACGAGGGGCTTTCCTCCACCGCCATCATCCGGGCCATCCAGGGGAAGGATTGAGGATGATTACTTAGGGTGTGCCGGGCAGCGGCGATACTCCCTCCCAG
>JBFMHL010000216.1:0-11522 GCA_040753055.1 Thermodesulfobacteriota bacterium
GGGGGGGGGGAACAGTTGGGATAACCCCCACGCCGGCCGGGGGGTTCGGGGCCGGGGGCCCTTCTTGCTTTGCCCATCCAAAGGAAGCGCTGCTTGGAGCCCTACTTTGCGGGCTTTTCCACCAACGTTCCGCTGGCTACGCCGAACTCCGCCATGTTGCTCTCCACCATGGCTTCCAGGCGCTTCCGGAACTCGGGCGGAACGGGCTTGCTCATGTCCACCTTGGCCATGACGAGAAGGTCGTCCAGGGTGAGCCTCTTGCCCGCGCGGTACTGGGCCAGGTAGTCTACCACCTCTCCGTAGATCCTCTTGTCGAACAGCCTCCCCACCTCGTGGGGCCAGATGGACTTCGCTTTTTGCTCCACTTCGGCATAGTTCTTCGGGTCCATCTTCACTTCCTTGACCCCGTAATCGATCATCGCCTGCAGGAACTTCACGTTGTCCTTGCGGACCAGGTTGCAGTAGCGCCATCCCAATTCCAGGCGCTGCATGTAGAAGTCCTTGCGGTACTCCTCCGGCAGGGAGTTCCAGGCCTCCAGGGTGATGATGATGGTGGCGGGCGAGTACCGGATCTTGACGGGGTTGACGTACTTGACCACCGAGTAGAGCTGGGCGCCCACCAGCCAGACGGCGGGTCCGATGGAGGCATTGGCGACGCCCTGGCGGATGGCCGCGGAGAGCTCGGGTACGTTCACGGGAATGGGCTCGGCGCCCAGGACCCGGAGCATGTCCTCTTCCATCGGTCCGTACCAGGTAATGAAGCGGGACTTCTTGAAATCCTCCAGCTTGTCCATGGGGTACTTGGAGGAGTAAATCTGGTCGAAGTCCTGGTCTATCCAGCCCACCAGGAAGAAGCCCTGCTCGGCGAAGAGCTCGTCGAAGGTATTGGAGAGCTTGACCCGGAGAAAGTCCACCTCGTTGTAGTTGTTGAACAAAAAGGGAAGCTCCAGCACGGCGATGTCCTTGCAGGCCTGGGCCGAGCCCTGGGCCGAAAGGCCTGCGCCCTGCAGCTGGCCGATGCGGATCTTCTTGATATAGTCCTCTTCGTCCCCCATGACCCCGCCCCAGTAGGTCTTCACCTGGAGCTCGCCGCGGGTGGATTTTTCCATTTCCGGAAAGATGAGGTCCTTCATGTGCTTGGCCCAACCGATGCCGTCGGGAGCCAGCGTGGCCGTCTTCCAGTAGAAGCGGGGCTTCTTTTTGTCTCCTGCGTGCAGGCTTCCGGCCAGGGCAAGAAAAACCAAAAGGAAAACCAAAGCTCGTTTTGCATTCATCGCCATTCCCCCCTGCTCAAGAACTGTCTTGTATGGTCTCCCCGGCTGCGTCCCGACCCGTCGTCTTCGTGCCGCTCACTCTTTTTGTCCGCTCCCGAGCCGGGGAAAAATATTTCCCTTGGAAACCCTTGCCCAACTATTCCCCGGGAACCCTCTTCTGCGCGTTTGAGGGTGTCGGCCATCTCCCCGGCAGTATCCCGATGCAAGGTCCTTCCGCATTGCTGCGCCGTGTCCGGATACAAGAAGTCCCCTGCGGCTTTTTCCGGCACCCGGAATTCTTCCCTGAATCCGTGACGGACTTTTTCGTTGAAGGGGCCAAAGCCCATAGTTTAGAAGCTGTTTCATAACCCCATCTGACGCTCCAGGGCGGTGTTCCGGGCCTTCTCAAAATGCTCACATACAAACGGTATGCTCCGCTTTTTCGTCGGCCCGTGCCTTGCCCTGAAACGTGATCCGGGGTTATAAAACAGCTTCTATGCATTCTTGCCCAAAATGATGTTTTCCCCGGGGTGAAAGTCTTTTCCCGCCCTTCGGGGCGGCCCCATGCGACCGCTCACGGGTTCAGGTCATCGGCAATAGCGGGACGGAGGGATAGACTGACATGTCAGTATAAATCTCGAATCCTTTTTCTTGTCAATGACTTTTTGGCCTCCCGGGTGTAGCGGAAGCTTGCAGCCGGGTCCTGTGGGGAAGCGGATCCGGGAAGGCCGCTTGGCCCGCTTCCTCCGATTTTGCCGGAGAACCGGTACCGCTAAGGCAGGATAGATGCCCATGAAAGCAAAAACCACAATTCGCTAGCACGATTAAACCTTGTCCGAAGGTGCGCTATACAGTATGATAACAAGACAGTACAGACGCCCGGGGACAAGGAACGAACCAAAGGACCGCGTCGGGGGACACCATGGACGTCAAAAGGCTCTTGCATCCCCAAGCAGATTACAACGTTTGGAGGAAGATGTTCATTCTCGCCGGGGTGGTGGCCTTCTACACCCTGGGTTACATGTACCTCAACTACACCACCATCAACTCCGAGCGATTCTACGACGTGAGCTTCGAGTTCGAGAAGCGCATTCCCTTCTACTACCAGCTTGTTTGGTCTTACATCTTCGTCTACTTCCTGGTCATCGTGATGTTCTTGACGATCAACAGCGACGCACTGCTGAACGAGGCCGTAAAGACCTTCATGGTCTGCATGGGCATCCACTTCCTCTTCTTCTACTTCATGCCCGTCAAGATGGTGGACCGCCCCGTGCTGGTTCCCAACGGGAACCTCTGGCACGATTACGCCGCCTTCTGGTACTGGGTGGACGAGCCCACCACCTTGTTCCCCTCGGCCCATGTCTCCATGAGCTTCTGTTCCGCCTACTACACCCGGAGGGTGAACAAACGCCTGGGGGACTTCTGCCTGCTGGTGGCCGCCTACGTGGCGGTATCGGTGGTCCTGATCAAGCAGCATTACGTGGCGGACGTTTTGGCGGGCTTCATCCTGGCATCCTCAACCTACCTCTTCTTCTCCCACGGCTACGATGTAAAGATCCGGACGCGGATTCCCCGGATGCAGATGAGCTGAGCCTTCTCTTTCCAGCCACGGACAAAAAAAAATGGGGGCTGTGGACAATCCACGGCCTCCCTTTGTTTGCCGGCATGCCGGCGCGGTTTCCGCGGCCCGGGACGGGAAACGTTTCGACAATCAGTTTTCCCTCAGGCGAAACGTGACCCGGTCGGCCACAATCGGCGGATCGAAGACGACCGGCGTCTCGTCGGAGTCATCCTTCTTCAGCGATGCCACGAAGATCTCCTCCGCGGTCGCCGTGTTGTTCACCGGGTCAACGAAGACCCGAAGGTACCCGAGCTTCCGGGTTTCGCCGAACACGTAGCCGGCAGCGAACGGCCCTTGGTTGTCGGAACACATTCCCCCGCCGTTGCCTACGACAAAGTAAGGAATCCCGTCTATGTCGTATCTTTGGTAATCGTGCGTGTGCCCGGCGAAGTTGGCGCTGATGGGGTAGGCATGGAAGAGGTCCTCCCAGGACTCCAGATCCCGGTTGATGTCCGTCCTCCCTTCATCCCATATCGGATGGTGGTGGATGACGAAGGTTCCCAGGGCCGGAGCCTTCAGCTGCTCCTCGAGCCAGCCCGCCTGGCTCAGGGCAAGCTCCTTGGATGTATGGGGATCGTCTTCGTTCGCATGGGCCGGGTCCGGAGTGTTCAGGACGATGAACCGGACGCCCGCGCATGCGAAGGAGTAGGTGAGCGGCACATCATACGCCCGGCGGTAGTTTACGGCGTCCGTGGGGGGCCCGCTGGACTCGTCGAAGTGGTGGTACTCGTGGTTTCCTATGGCAGGAAAAATGGAGATGTCGGCCAGCATCCCTTCCGCCACCTGAAAGTAAGTGGTCCAGTCGGAGTCCTCGTCAAAGCCCGCGTTGTCCCCGCCGTGAAGGATGAAAAGAACGTCCGGCTCCTTTGCAATGGCCTCCGCAACGTAGCGGAACCTTTTGTACTCGGTGTAGCGATGGCCTTCCTGCGTATCGCTCACGACGACAAAGGTGAAGGGCCCGCTTTCCGGCATGGTACGGAAGCTCCGGTCGCCGTATACGTAAGGCTTTTCCACGGGCATCACGCGGTAGGTATAGGAGGTGTTCGGCTCGAGACCGGCGAGGGGGATGTGCTGGAATGGGAAGGCAATTTCAAAACGCATCATCTTCTCGAAGCGCAGGTGCTGCTGGTAATAGCTGGTGCGGCCGTAAGCCAGGTAGCAGAACCCGCGACTTTGCCCCCGCCAGTTGATGGTCGCCGAACGCGGCCCGGTCTTCGTTACCCACGGGCTCCAGTACTGGTCCGCCGGCCTGGCCTCCCCGGTCGCGCTGCCGTCATCGCAGCCCAGGGGCAGCAGGAAAAGGAAAGCCGCAACGAAACCCACTGCGGCCACGGCCGTCCAGCAACGGGACCTTTTCATGGACTTCCTCGGCTTCCTGCACGGATCATGCTGCCGGACTCGATCCGCGATGGAGAACAAGAAACGGCACGGACGCCGGGGAGAACGGGAGCGCAAACGGACAGGAACGGAGCGCATCGCTCCTGGCGGCGGCCGTTGGGGAGGCGGCAGCCCCTCCGCGAGACTTGCCCTGCGCACAAGAAGCAGGGATGACGGGGGGTTCGGAAAGGAGGCAGGGAGGCCGGTGATCCTCCTTTGCCGGATGGTTTGGATGGGAACAAGGGCAAAAATGCAGGGGGAACCTTTTCGCCTCCTGGAAGGAAAAGGTTCCCCCGCATGCGTTGATCCTTTTTCAGCCGTCAGGCTGCGTCGTTCACCGCCGTAATGTCCGGGTTGTAGCAGATGATGCCGCAGCGCAGGCAGCGTTGGGTTTCGGCCAGGGCGTTTCCTTCGGTGAGCACCTGGTCCACCTCGTCGAAGCTCTTGATGCGCTCCTGCACCGGCATCTCGGGCATGGGCTGTCGCGGCTTCTTCACGATGCCCGTGATCTGCACGAGCTTGGACTCGGGAAGCAGGCCTTTGTTGTGCTCGCGGGGCGCGGGCAAAACCTTCTGCCCCGTCAGGAACTGGTGGATGGACCGTGCCGCCCTGCGTCCGCCGCCGATGGCCGAAACCACCAGGTCGGGACCCGTGGCCGAGTCGCCCGCCACAAAGATGTAGGGAATGGAGGTCTGCAGGGTGAGCGGGTTGTTGTCAATGGTGTCCCATTTGGTGATGGCCAGGTCCTTCAGGCGCTTCTCGGCCTTCTGCATGAAGGACACGTCGGGCCGCTGGCCGATGGCCGAAACCACCATGTCCGTTTCCAGCAGGGTTTCGGAGCCGGGAACCGGAACGGGACGGCGACGCCCGGAGGCGTCGGGCTCGCCCAGCTCCATGCGCTGATACTCCAGCCCCTTCATCTTGCCGCTCTCGTCCCGGGCCACCTTGGTGGGCGCGGCCAGGAACACGAACTTGCATCCCTCGTGCTCGGCCGCCACGATCTCCACCTCGTTGGCCGGCATCTCCTTGCGGGTCCGGCGATAGGCCAGGGTGACGCTCTCCGCGCCCGCGCGGATGAGCGTGCGCACGCAGTCAATGGCCGTGTTGCCGCCGCCCACCACCACGGGGTTCTTTCCGATGAAGGGGCAGGGTCCCTTGCCGGCCTGGTACAGGGCCATGTCGGCCAGGAACTTGATGCCCGTGTAGACGCCCTCCCCTTCCTCGCCGGCCACGCGCATGGTCATGTCCTTCCACGCGCCGATGCCGAAGAAGATGGCGTCGTAACCCGCGGCGACAAGTCCGGGCAAGTCGAAGTCCTCTCCGAAGCGCATGTCCGTGTGGGCCTTGACGCCCAGGTTGAGGATGCCCTCGACTTCCCAGTCCAGGACCTTCTTGGGGAGCCGGTACTCGGGGATTCCGTAGCGGATCATGCCGCCCAGCTTGGGCATGGCCTCGTAGATGGTGACGTCGTGGCCCAGACGGCGCAGGAAGTAGGCGCAAGAGAGGCCCGCCGGGCCGCCGCCAATGACCGCCACGCGCTTTCCGGTGTCGGCGAGCTTGGAGATGGGGAAGCGCCGGCCCGACTTCAGCTCGTAGTCGGCAACGAAGCGCTTGAGCTGGTTGATGGAAACCGGCTCGTCCTCCAGGCCGCGGCGGCAGGCGTTCTCGCAGGGATGCGGGCACACGCGGCCGCAGGCCAGCAACAAGGGGTTGCGCTCACGGATGGTTTCCACCGCGCCCTCGTAATCGCCCTTGCGGATGCGGTCGATATACTCGGGGATGTTGATCTGGGCCGGGCAGGTCTGGCGGCAGGGCGCCAGGCAGTTGTCGGCCTCGTTGAACTCTAAAAGCTTGCGGGAAAGAGTCTTCACGGAGAGCACACCCTTGGGGCAGGCCCCTTCGCAGGCCCCGCAGCCCACGCACTTTTCGGCGTCCACCACCGGGTAGCCCTCGGGGCCCATCTTGATGGCGCCGAACACGCAGGCTCGCACGCAGTCGCCGTAGCCCAGGCAGCCGATCTTGCACTCGCGCTTTCCGCCGTAAATGCCGGACATGGCGCGGCAGGAACCCACGCCCTCGTAAATGAACCTGTCCTCGGCGCGGTCTCCGCCGGTGCACTGGTTGAAGGACACGCCGGCCTCTGCGCCGCCCGCGGACATGCCCATGATGGCCGCCACCTTCTGGGCCGATTCCTGCCCGCCCACGATGCAGACGTTGGCCGGGGCCTTGCCCGACACCACCGCCGCCGCCGCCGCCGAGCACCCGGCAAAGCCGCATCCGCCGCAGTTGGCTCCCGCCATGGCGTTCTCCACGTCGGCGATCCTGGGGTCCTCGTACACGTAAAAAACGCGTGAGGCCGCGGAAAGAAGGAGCCCGCAAGCCCCTCCCAAGGCCAGCATGAACAAAAGCGCTTCGGTCATGGTTTCTCCTTGCAGCCGGAATTCCGGCAAAATCGCCCGGCGCCGATGCCCTTTCACCGTTCCGGGCACAATAGGATAAGCACGGAGTCTTGGTCTGGCAAAAAACGGGCGCACCCCTGCCGCCAAGACTCCCGGTCATAGTAAAAGACCCGTGTCAAGTCAAGAAAGAAGCAAGAAGAGTGCGGGAAAACACCACAAGATGTTGCGGCTTGAAAGGAGGAGAAACACATCGTACAGGCGGCTGCCTGCTTCAAAGCCGCGCCGGGCGGTAAAAACGCGCAAAGGCCCCCGCAGCTAGGTGCCCCAGTAGCGCGCCATGAGGGGCAGGGCCACGAAGGTTCCGATCATGGAGCCCAGGTTGGTGAAGATGACCACCAGCAGCACCCGCGTGATCTTGTTGGTCCAGAACCCCCTTGCCGAGAGGATGTCCTCGGAGATGGTTTCCATGTCGCGCACCTGGGGCTTGCGCAGCCAGGCCTCCACCAGGCCCGAAACCCAGCCGGCCGCGATGGTGGGATTGAGCGATGTGATGGGAGCGGCGACCGCCGCCGACAGCACGGTGAGCGGGTGTCCCAGCGCGATGATGGCCCCCAGCCCGGCCAGGACCGCGTTCACGCCGATCCACCAGACCACCATGTTCATCCCGGCCTTGGCCCCGGAAAAGAAAAACCCGCCGATGATGAAGGCGATGATGGCCAGGGGGAGCCCCCATTTCAGGACGGGGACCAGCGGGCTCTTTTTGGGCATGGCCATCAGCGCTGTGACGTCAATATCCTTTTCCCAGCTGCGCTTGATTCCGGGCACGTGGCCCGCGCCCACCACGGCCACCACCTTCTCTCCGGGGGCGCTGCGGATCTTTTCGGTGAGATAGAGATCGCGTTCGTCTATGAGCACCTTGCGGAGGCCGGGCTGCATCTCGCCCAGCTCCTGGATGACCATCTCCAGGGCGTCTTTTTCCTTCAAGGCCTCCACTTCCTCCTCCGAGATGTCCTCGGCCTCGGCAAAGGCCCCCACCATCTGGAACAATAGCTTCATCTTGCCCCAGAAGCCCATGAGCCTCCAGGCCCGGGACAGGGTGGTGCGGATGTCGCGGTCCACGGGCAGGATCTCCGCGCCGGAGCTTTTGGCGGCGCCCACCGCCGCGATCATCTCCTGGCCCGCCTGGATGCCCAGCTTGTCGGCGATGCGCTTCTGAAAGGAAGCCAGCAGGAGATGCGAAAGGAGGAGGTAGACCCTCTTTTTCCGGATCACCTCCACGATGTTCATGTTCCGGAAGGCTTCCGGGTTCATCATGGCCTGGTAGCGGCTGTCGCAAAGCTCGATGCAGACCGTGTCCGGCTTCTCGGCCTCGATGATCCGGGTCACGGTTTCAGCGCTCGCGCGGGAAACGTGGGCCGTGCCCACGATGATCACCTCGCGCCCGCCACGGCGCAGTCTGTGCACGTCCGGCGCATCTGCGGCGTTTTGAAAAACGCCTTGATCCTCTGTCATTCGGGTCGGCCTCTGGCAAAAAGGGATAGGGGCGATGGGCAGGGGTTTTCCGTCATGGTTTGGCGGCGAGAAAAACCTTGTCGCGGTAATAGGCAAGCTCGTTGATGGACTCCAGGATGTCCTCCCGGGCGGTGTGGGAGTGCTTTTTCGCGTAAGGGGCGAGCCCGGGAAGCCAGCGCCGAGCCAGCTCCTTCACCGTGGAAACGTCCACCAGCCGGTGATGCAGAAACTCGTTTAGCCGCGGCATGTACTTCACCAGGAAGCGCCGGTCCTGCCACACGGAATTTCCGCACAAGGGGCAGGCCTTCTCCTGGCACAGCCCGGAAAGGAATGCAAGCGTGCGTTCCTCCGCCTCGGCGGCGCTCGTCCTGGACGCTCGGACGCGATCCATGAGGCCGGAGGCTTCGTGGTGCTCGCGGCTCCATTCGTCCATGGCGGCCTCGTCCTCCGGGGCAAGGGCGATGGCCATCACCGGGCCCTCGGCGACAATGGCCAGGTCCTTGTCCGTCACCACGGTGGCGATCTCCACGATCACCGCCGTCTCCGGGTCCAAGCCGGTCATCTCCAGGTCCATCCAAATCAGCTTGTCGTCCATGGCTCCTTTGTACCCAGGTCCGCGCGCAAGGTCAAGCGGCCGAAGCCGGTCTTTTTCCATTCAAAAACCGGGTTTGCCCCCTGTTGCGGCCTGTGCTACGATACCGGCCGTGTTCCGTGCGCTTCCGCCCGGAAAAGAGAGCAAGGAAAGCTGCGCCATGACGGAAAAAGAACGCCTCACCCAAAAAGTGCGCGCGTCGGGTTGAGCGGCCAAGCTGGGTCCGGAGGACCTGACGGAGATCCTGGGCCGGCTCTCGGTGCCGGGCCACCCCGATCTTCTGGTCGGAACCGACACTTCCGACGACGCCGGAGTGTTCCGTCTCTCCCCGGAACTCGCCCTGGTGCAGACCCTGGACTTCTTCACCCCCGTCGTGGACAACCCCTACGACTTCGGCCGCATCGCCGCGGCCAACTCGCTTTCCGACATCTACGCCATGGGGGCCGTTCCGCTCACGGCCATGAACATCGTCTGCTTTCCGGCCAAGGAGATGGCCAACACGGTCCTGGTGGAAACCCTGCGCGGCGGCCTGGACGTCCTCTCCCTGGCGGGCGCGACCCTGGTGGGCGGCCACTCGGTGGACGACAAGGAGTTCAAGTACGGGCTCTCGGTCACGGGGCTGGTGCACCCGGACAGGATATGGAAGAACTCCACGGCTCGCGAAGGAGACGAGATCATCCTCACCAAGCCCCTGGGGACGGGCGTGCTGGCGACGGCGGTGAAGGCGGGGATCATGGGAGCGGAGGCCGAGGAGATCATCGTCTCCGTGGCGGCCCAGCTGAACAAGGACGCGGCCGACATCCTCGCCCGCTTCTCGCCGACGGCGGTGACGGACGTGACCGGGTTCGGCCTGGCGGGCCACCTCCTGGAGATGGCCGCCCCCTCGGGGCTCACGGCAACCGTGAACCTCTCCGCCGTACCCCTCATCGAGAAAGCCGTGGTTCTTGCCTCCATGGGGCTTCTGCCTGCCGGGGCCCACTCGGTCAAGGACTTCTGCAAGAAGACCCTGGAGCTTTCCCCGGGCCTGGACCCGGTGCGGACGGACCTCCTCTTCGATCCCCAGACCTCCGGAGGGCTTCTGGCCGCGGTGCCCCGCGGGAACGCCCTGCCCTGCGTTCTCGCCATGCAGGAAAAGGGGATCAACGCCGCCCTGATCGGGACATTTTCCGGCCGCTCCGGGCACGGCCGGGTGGAGGTCGCGCCCTGATCCCGGTCTTCGTTGCAAACCGCCTCAAGCTCTGATATTAGCTCCCCATGCAAAAATCGGTCTTTTTCACTGTGTTGCTCATCCTGGCCGCCATTCTGACCACCTCGGTCTTCTGGGAATGGCGATCGCGCCGGGTTCGGCCCGCGCCGATCCCTCCCGCCGCCGTGGAAGCGCCCGTGCAGGCCCAACCGGAAAAGCCTCCGGAGCCGCCGCCCCTGGATGTGCTTTCGCCCCTCGTGGAAGCGGCGTCCCAGCCTTCCGCCCAGGCCGACCGAGAACGCTTCCGCACCGAGCAGGAGCGCCTGGCCCGCCGGCAGCTGGACGTAGCGAAGCAGGCCGACTCCGAAGCCCTGCGCCTCACGGCCCAGGCGGAGCAGGCCCAAGCCCGCTATCGCGAAGCCGCGGACCTGTCGGACCGCATCCAGCTGCTGGCCCTGGAGAATACGCTGTTGGACCAGCGCCTGGCCTCCATGCGGAGCACCTTTTCCACCCGGCTCTCGGGAATTCCCACGGCCGTGGTGGTTCTGACCTGCCGGGACAAGGACCAGAAGGGTCCGGAGAGCGAGCTCCCGGACTTCGCCCGCCAAAACCTGGCCGGCGCTCTTGCGCCACCCCTGGTCCTTGCCGACCCCGGCCTGTCCGGACTTTCCGTCGTTGTGGACATCGTGGCCGGAGTGCGCCCCGGACGAGTGGAGTCGGCGCCCGCGCCTCCCATCGCCGCGGTCTCCCGGGACGGCAGGCTTTGCATGCTCCAGGCCTTCTACGTCTTTCCCAAAATCACGCCCAGGTTCCGCGCGGAGAACGACGAGGAAAACGCCGCCGCGCCCCTGGCCGCGACAGGGTTCGCCTGCTCCATCGTGGCAGGGCCGGGGCCGGAGAACCTGGGCTCCGGCTTCCAGGCCGCGGAAACGGCGGCCCGGGTCCGGTCCCTCTTCGCCGAGGCGGACAAGCAAAACCAGCTCGCCGCCTTCCGGGTGCGGGATATCGAAAGCGAGTACGCGGCCGCCACCCGCCAGGTGGTTTCCCGCAAGGAACAGGTGCTGGACCAGATGGCGGGGCTCCGCGCCGCCCTGGAGACCACCTATCCCGAGGGGCTGGCCCGGATCGAAGCGGCTCGGGGAGCGGCCGAGGATGCCCTAAACGGCTTCGGGGAGAAGCGCAGGGGGCTCTATGTGGAAAATCTCTGGGGCATCTGCCCGGACCCCGCCAAGGAGCCCGAGGTCATCCGGTCCCTTGCGGAGAAGGCTTTGAAAAACGCGGTGGCGCGTGCCGGGAAAGACCTTGCCGGGGCTGTTTTCCTGGCCGAAGACCACCGTTTGAAGGCGGCGGACGCGAAGTCCTTTTATGAAAAAACCTATGCCGCGGGCTTCGAGCCTCCGGTGGTCTATTGCGACCCCGTGGCCAAAACCGGCGACTCGGGCTTCTGCGGCCTGCTGACAGGGATCTGGGTGGTGTCCTCTTCCTCCACGGCCGCGGCGGTTCCCTATACGGAGGCGACCGCCTCTCCGGAGTCCGCCTCGGACCGCGAGCCGCCCACTGGCAGGATCGAGGGCCTCAAGGG
>JBFMHL010000217.1:0-7911 GCA_040753055.1 Thermodesulfobacteriota bacterium
TTTTACAACGCGTTCGAAGAATTTTATGTTCATACCCCCACCCTAAGCTAGTGGGAGTTCCTTTACAATCCCCAAAAATTTTGCGGAAAGGGGGGAGGGGGTGCGGGGGAGGGGGGAAAATCCGCTTTTTCAAAAGCGGTTTTCACCGCTGCCCCGCAAATCCTTTCCCTTTTCTTTTCTTCTTTTCTTCTTCTTTTTTCTTCTTCCTGGCTACTTTGCGGCCAGCGCGGTGATTTTATCCATTTCCGTGACGGACAATTTCAGTTTGTTTTCGGCCAGGGTGTAGGGGAAGAGCGGTACCAGGGCCAGGCCGAAGCTTTTGTTGAACAAGGTTTCGAACTCCTCTTTCGCGGCTTTCTGGGTGGAGAAGAGCCAGACCTCGTCCTCGGTCAGGTCCCACAGCACGTCATAGACGGAGGGGACCGCCGGGATCTTGGTGAGGAGCATGGCTTCCACCTGCTCGCGCAGGTCCTTTTTTTCTTCCTTTGCCAGGAACTGGCGGTTGGTCTCCGCGAGCTTTTTGGCGGCCGCCAGGGACATGTTTTTCCGGACGACCTTGCCGGGGAGGGACTTCTTGTCCACCCGCAGGCAGAAGGCCAGGTACTCTCCGGTGGCCAGGTGCTCGGGGTCGAAGGAGGAGGCGAAATGCTTTTCGAAGCCGGCCCAGCCCACGGTTTTCACATCGGTCTGGCCGTCAATGTCGCGGACGGCGTGCCGGGCGAGGGCTTCCCGGACATTCTCCAGGAAGGGCTCCTTGGGCTTGCCGAGGACCAGGTAGCGGGTGACGGCCACGGAGGAAGACAGAATTCCCATGGAATCTCCTTTTGTCAGGCGGCGTACGCGGAAAGCCAGAGCACATAGCTTGCCGCGGACAGCAACGTGTTGATGGAGATGGCCGCGGTGGCGAGGTCGGGGCTTCCGCCCATCTCGCGGGCCATGACATAGGTGATGGTGGCGGACGGTGCGGCCAGGAGGATGAGGGCGGGAAGGAAGCTTCCCGCGCCGATTCCGAGCCGGGTGAAGGCCCAGGCGGCTAAGCCGGGCAGGAACAGGAGCTTGACGGCGCCCGCGGCCAGCGACAGGGCCGCGTAGTTGCGCATGAGCCCGAAGGAGAGCGATGCGCCGATGACCAGAAGGGCCAGCGGCAGGGCCATGCCCGCGATGATGGCGATGGTCCGGTCGGCCATCACGGGCAGCCGGGCGCCCGACAGGGAAAAAAGCACACCGGCCACGGCGGTGATGATGACCGGGTGGAGCAGGACCTTTTTGGCCATGAAGAAAAGGCTGCGGCCCTGGCCTCCGGCGCGGCCCATGAGGACCAGGCAACCCACGGCCAGGGCGTTCTGGATGAGCATGAGGGGCGCTGCCAGGATACTGGCCTTGGCCAGCCCGTCATTTCCCAGAAAATAGAAGGCCACGGCAAGGCCCACGTAGCCCAGGTTTCCGTGGAAGGAGGACTGGGCGAAGGTTCCGGCGATCCCGCCGGAGAGGCGGAGGAGCTTGGCCAGGGCCAGGGAGACCACGAGCGCCGCCACCACGCACAGGCACATGGCGGTTACCAGGGCGGGATCGAACAGGCGGGCAAAGGGAGCGCGGGATAGCTCCCGGAAAATGACCGCGGGGATGGCCAGATAGTAGACCAGCCGGTTCAGCGGGCTTAGCAGGGAGAGCGGCAGGAATCCCCCTCTCCGGAGCGCCAGGCCCAGGAGAATGACCGCAAAAATGGGCACGATGGTTTCGGCGATGGGGAGCATGGATGCGGTCTTCCCGGATCGGGGATCACGGCCCGGCAGGGTTGCGAAGGCGGCGCGGAGCGGTGAAACCGGCGCAGGCGGAAGCCTTGCAGGGCTTATGGTTGCCAGGGCGTCCGGAGCGGCCCGGCGCTTACTCGGACACGTGCACGGCGAAATGGGGAAGGTCCGGCAGAATGAGCGTCAAAAGCGCGAGCCTGCAAGCGGCCAGGCTTCCCGGCATGCAGAAGACCAGGGTCTTTCCAACCTTGCCGGCCGTGGCGCGGGAGAGTATGGCCGCCGGGCCGATCTCTTCTTGGCTTTGCATGGCGAACAGGACGCCGAAGGCCGGAAGCTCCTTGGAGAATAGAGGCCGGACCGCCTCGATGGTGACGTCCTTTGCCGTCACTCCGGTACCGCCGTTTACCAGCAGCACCTGGGGGGCCGTACCGGAGATAATGGAGCGCACCGCGTCGGCGATCTTGGCGGCGTCGTCCGTCACCACCCGGTGGTCGCAAACGCTGTGGCCCGCCGCCAGGAGCCTTTCCTTCAGGAAGGCGCCGGAGCCGTCTGTGTCGAGGTTCCGGGTGGACGAAACCGTCAGGACCGCCGCGCGCACGGAAGCCGCTGCTCGGCTGCGGTGCTGGTGCGCACCGGTTTCGGGGCTTTGCGGCTTATGGTCCTGCATGGAGCGAGTCCCGCCTTTTAGTGGCTATATGTCGGTGTCGGTGATATCTTCGGCTTCCTCTTCGTCCTGGACCCGGATGCGGCCGATGGAGTCGCCCATGTCGTCTTCTTCCAGGAGGTCCTCGTCGTCGAACTCCTCGTCGCTCGCTTCCACCTCTTCCTCGTCCTCGGACTCCACCTCCACGGGCTTGCGCTCCACGATCGCCACGTCAATCTCTTCCACCGCGGCCTCGGTTTCCTCGCCGGCCTTCTTCCCGAGCATCTCCAGAATTCGCGCGGCCAGGTCGTTGGCCACCGGCGCGGGGGGATACATCTTGTCCGTGCGGATCATGGCGAGGATCCCTTCGGGTCCGTCGGCTGCGGCCGCCTCCAGGGCCTCGCGGGGAAACTCGGCGCTCCCGGTGAGATCCAGGGCGTCCTCGGACCTGCGGGAAAACTCGGAAATGACGAACTTCCCGCTTTGGTCTTCCCTGCTTACCACGTAACGGTATTTCATGCTTGGTTCTCCTTGCCGGGCCAGGGGGCCGGAAAATGAAAAATTTTATCTTCCAATCATAATAAATGGCCGGTGTCAACTTGGCCGAAGGTTTTCAGGCCTGGCCCGGGTAGAGGTCCGCGGAGACGTGCACCGGCCCCTTGTCCGGGGGCTTGTAGCCGAAGACCGAATAAAGGAAGCGTGTCAGGATATTGTAGGTGGCACCCCAGAGCACCTCGTCCGGGCCCTCCTCTTCCTTGACCAGCAGGCAGGGCATATCCACCGAATCCACCCCCCAGACCTTCCGGAACTTCCCCGTAAGGGCCAGGGTATAGGTTCCGTAAGCGCTGTCGTCAAAGGCGCGAGCGAAGCTCAGGTGCACGTTCCGGGCGATCTCGCGGCCCGTCCGGGGCCGGGCCTCGGGAAGAAGCAGCGCGGCCATGGGGTAGATGATGCGATTGCGGGTCTGCATGCGGTAGCAGGGAAGCGCGCCCAGGAACAGAAGATGGGCGGGGCTCACGCGCATTTCCTCCCAGCACTCCCGCAAGGAAAGCGACAGAAATTTGGCGATGGCCGAGAAAGTTACCGGGTCCCTGCGCCTGGCGAGCACGTAGGCCTCCTGCTTCCGCTGGGGGAGCAGGTAGGGCAGGATCACGCGGGAGATGACGCGGTCCGCGAGAAAGCTCGGATGCCCGCCCGGAAAGCACAGGTCGCCGGGCTGGGGCACGGTTTCGGACCGCTTGTTCAGGACAAAGCAGCAACCTTCGGTTCCGGGCGGGGCCTTGGTGCGGCCCTCCTCCCCGGAAGGCACGGCGCAGTGCCTGTCCCGGCTGATGAGCATGAGCACCGAGGCCTCCTGCCAACGGGCGCCCTTCTGCCCCTCCTGGCCGAGGAAGGCCTTGGTCCTGTCGTAGCCCAGGTCCATTCCGTCCAGGGTCTCGATGATGTGCCGTGTCAGGTCCGATTGCATGGGCCGTTTCCGTTTGCAGAACAAGGCGCGGAGTCCCCGCGCGCCGGAAAGCTAACCCCTTGCTTCGCATCCGTCAAGTCACAGCCAAAACCTGGGCCCTTTTCATTGCCGGCGCGATAGGATAAACTTTTATTTTTCAAGAAAAGAGGCTTTTTCATGGCGAAGTTTTCCGACGCGGTCCAGACGCAGATGAACCGGGATAACCCTCGGGGGCCGCTCTCGCCCCTTTTGTCCGCCGCCTCGCAAGGATACCGGGGGGCCCTGGCCGTGCGGGAGAAGCTTTTTTCCACCGGTGTCATCAAGCAAAAAAAAGCCCGCGTGCCCGTGCTTTCCATCGGCAACCTCACCCTGGGCGGAACCGGCAAAACCCCCATGGCCATCCACGTGGCGCACCTTCTTTCCCATGCCGGCCTCAAGGTGGGCATAGCCAGCCGCGGCTACGGTGGGAGCATGCAAAAAATCGGCGGAATCGTCTCCGACGGCCAAAACCTGCTGTCCACCGCGTCCCAGGCCGGGGACGAGCCCCTTCTCATGGCCATCAAACTTCCCGGAGTCCCGGTGGCGGTGGCGGCCGAGCGCGCCCTCGCCGCAGGCCTGCTTGCCGACCGCTTCGGCGTGGACCTGGTGATCCTGGACGACGGCTTCCAGCACCGGCGCCTCTACCGCGACTGCGACCTGCTCCTGGCCGATGCGAAAAAGCCCCTGGGATCGGGGCGGCTCTTTCCCGCGGGCACCCTGCGGGAGCCCGCTACCGCAGCGGAACGGGCCCACGCCCTGGTGCTCACCCGCTCCGACGGGTCCGAGCCTGTGCCCGCTTTCTGGACCGAGTACGGACACGGCCCGGTCTTCCGTTGCCGGCACGAGCCCCTGGGCTTTACCGAAAGCGCCGTCTTCGGCCTTTCCGCGCACGCCTCCCCCCCCGCCCTGCTTCCGCTCTCCCACATACAAAATCGGCCCGTGGCGGCTTTTTCCGCCATTGCCGGAAACGCCGGGTTCTTCGAAGCGCTCGCGCCCTTTGCCGGCCGCCTGGTTTTCTCCAAAGGCTTCCGCGACCACCACGCCTTCACGGAGAAGGAAATTAAGGAGCTGGCCCTAGCCGCCTTGAAAGCGGGAGCGACCGCCATCGTAACCACCGAAAAAGACTGCGTGCGGCTAAACGGCTGGTCCCCCGACGAGATCCCGGTGCTGGCCCTGTCCGTTGGCCTACTTTTCCACCCGGGACCTGACCTGGGCCAGTTCTTACGGGAACGGCTGGGATTTTGATGAAGAAAGAGACAAGGAAGAAAGATTTCCGGGGGGATCCCCTCCGAAAGAAAGCTCTAAGGGCTGTTTGGAAAAAAAAATTCGCTATGAGATGAGGCGAAAACGCCAAGGGCAAGGAAATAGATGGAAAAAGGACGCAGGCGTGGTGCCGCCATGTCGAGGACTTATTCCACCTGATGACGCCGTCATTGATGTTTGCAGCCCATCGCAATAGAATTTTTTTGGAAACAGCCCCTAGTATGGGCGCACGGCGACTTCTCATAAAAACCTATAGTTGAGCTGATCGCATAATACTTTTCGTTTCCGATTGAAGACGATTTTCGTGGTTACTATAGGCAATAAACCTAAAGCAGCCGTGCCTGGGCATACATCGAAAAGTTTGGGGGAAAGGGGGGGCGGGGGGAGGAGGGAAAATCCAGCTTTTTCAAAAGGGGTTTTCCCCCCTCCCCCGTAAAATCCTTTCTTCTATCTTTTCTCGTATTATCTTTTAAAATCATGGACATCTTCGATACGCAGGAAAATTCGAAGTCGGCGCCGTTGGCAGAGCGTATGCGGCCCTCTGGCCTGGACGAGGTAGTGGGTCAGGCCCAAGCGGTGGGTCCGGGCGGCATTTTGCGCCGCGCTGCCGAGGAGGACCGCCCCTTTTCCATGATCCTGTGGGGCCCGCCCGGTTGCGGCAAGACGACCTTGGCCCGCATCATCGCCCAGCAGACCAGCTCGATTTTCGTGTCCTTTTCCGCCGTGGGCTCGGGCGTGCAGCAGATCCGGGAGGTGGTGGCCCAGGCCAAGGAGAGCCGGGCGCGCCTGGGCAAGAAGACGGTGCTTTTCGTGGACGAGATCCATCGCTTCAACAAGGCCCAGCAGGACGGGTTCCTGCCTCATGTGGAGAGCGGGCTCATCACCCTGGTGGGGGCCACGACGGAGAACCCCTCCTTCGAGGTGAACGCGCCTCTTTTGTCCCGCTGCCGGGTGGTGGTGCTCTACCCTCTTTCCGCGGGCGACATCGAGAAGCTCCTGGCGCGGGCGCTGGAGGACAAAGAGCGCGGACTTAGTTTTCTCTCGGTTGCGGCCGAGGCGGAAGCACTCTCACTGATCGCGGATGCCGCCGACGGCGACGCCCGGCGGGCGCTGAACGCGCTGGAGAATGCCGCATTTCTGTGCCGGCCGGATACGCAGGGCGTGCGGACCATCACCCGGGAGATCGCCGAAACGGCGTTGCAGAAGAAAACGCTTCGCTACGACAAGGCGGGCGAAGAACATTACAACCTCATCTCCGCGCTGCACAAGAGCCTGCGGGGAAGCGACCCGGACGCGTCCTTGTACTGGCTGGAGCGGATGCTGACGGGCGGCGAGGATCCGCTGTACCTGGCCCGGCGCATGGTGCGTTTCGCGGTGGAGGATGTGGGCATGGCCGACCCCCATGCCCTCACGGTGGCCATGGCGGCCATGAACGCCTACCACTTCCTGGGCTCCCCGGAGGGCGAGCTGGCACTTTACCAGGCCGCGGCCTACCTGGCCACCGCGCCCAAGAGCAACGCCCTATACATGGCCCGCTACGCGGTCAAGGAGGCCATCGAAAAGACCGGCTCTCTGCCGGTGCCGCTGCACATACGGAACGCCCCCACCAAGCTCATGAAGGACCTCGGGTACGGAAAGGGATACCAGTACGCCCACGACCACCCCCACGCCCTGGCGGCCCAGGAGAACTTCCCGCCCGAGCTTTCGGGGAGGGTGTTTTACGAGCCCACGGACCGGGGCTATGAAAAAATCGTGAAAGACAGGTTATTCCGCTGGAGGGAATACCTGAAGGGATTGAAGAAAAACTGACGGAATCCGGTCGAAACGGTCCGGCTCCGACGAGACAAATGATTCGAAATCACTGCGAACCCAAACTAGGGAGCATCGCCATGGGCGAAAAGGAAAAACAAGGGAAGGCGGGCAAGGCCGAATCCCGGAGGATGACCATCAAGTACGTGTTTCCCGACAACCTGCCGGACCTCCACGTGACCGGCGCATGGGCGGGTATCACTCCCCGGGAGGAGGTCAGCCTGCACTTCTACTCCGAGAGGCGTCCGTTGCCGAAATCGGTGAGCTACCGCATGTCGCCGGAGGGCGAGAGCACGGACGAGAAGTCGGAGTTCGGCGGGGACATCATCCGCCTCATGCAGGCCTCGCTGGTGATGAACAAGGAAGCGGTGGTCCAGCTTCACGAAGTTCTGGAGTCCGTGTTGGAGGCTCTGGAGGAGGAAAAGGAAGAGGAGGAGTAATAGAAAAAAAGAGGAGGCGGACGGGAGCGCCCGGACCGCCTCCTCTTTTTTTCTTGGGACGCGCCCGCTACGCGTATTCGATCTTGTCCACGGTCCCGGTCTTCTCGAAGTGATATCCGCCCAGGGTTGTGGCCCGCGCGATGAACTGGGGGCTGCGGATGACCGCGAGGAGGAGCTGCACCTTCTCCGAGTCGAAGTAGATCTCGGGCACCAGAAGGTCGTACTGCTCGGTGGCCACGGGCACGAAGTCCAGGTTGAGGGCCCGCGCCGCGGACATGACCGCCAGGCCCGCGTCGGCGGCGCCGGAAAAGACCGCCGCCGCCACGTTCATATGGGTGAACTCCTCGTTTAAATAGCCCGATATCCCCGAGGGCTCGATAGATTTCTCCGAAAGGAGGAAGTCCAGCAGCACCCTCGTGCCCGATCCCCCCTGCCGGTTGATGAAACGCACACCGGGCTTAACCAGGTCGTCCACGGACCGGATGTTCTTGGGGTTTCCCGGTGCCACCAGGAAGCCCT
>JBFMHL010000218.1:0-5531 GCA_040753055.1 Thermodesulfobacteriota bacterium
TCTTTTTCCACTCCGAAGGCGGCTTCGTTGAAGTCCAACGTGAGGTCATAGCGCAGGTCCGAACCGCGCCGCCCGCGGGTCCGGCCGTTCTGGCGGCCGTTGCCGAGCCCGAAGAACTCCTCGAAGATATCGGAGAAGCTGGAGAAGATGTCGTCGAAACCGGAGAAGCCGGTGAAGCCCCTGCCCGAAAGGCCTTCGTGCCCGAACTGGTCGTAGATGCGGCGCTTCTCGGGGTCCCGCAAGACCTCGTAAGCCTCGGCCGCCTCCTTGAATCGCTCCTCGGCCTCCTGATCGCCCGGGTTGCGGTCCGGGTGGCATTTCAGGGCCAGCTTGCGGTATGCATTTTTGATTTCACCTTCCGAAGCCTGGCGGCTCACTTCCAATATCTCGTAGTAACAACGCTTTTCCGCCATAACAGAGGATTTTCCGCAAAGAGGGGAAGAGATGCGCACGCGGCAACGCCGCGCCCGGAACTTTGCAGTCATAGTAAGCCCTCTTTTGACGATGTCAATCGGACCGGATTCGTATATAAGGGCACCGGGCGGCTGAGAAGCCTAACGGATATCGGGATCGTTCAGGGACCATTAAAATGCGGATCGGCGACATCAGGCTTGAAAACCCTTTTATCCTGGGGCCCATGGCGGGCGTGACCGACGTGGCCTTCCGGCTCATGGCCCGGCGCATGGGCGCGGCCCTGGTCTGCTCCGAGATGGTGAGCGCCATGGGCCTGGTCCAGGAATCGGCGCGAACCCGGTCCTATCTCGTGAGCGACCCGGCGGAAAAGCCCTTTTGCGTGCAGATCTTCGGGAGCCGGCCCGGGATCATGGCCGAGGCCGCGGCAATGGTCCAGCATTCCGGCGCGGACATGATGGACATAAACTTCGGCTGCTCGGTGCCCAAGATCGTGAAGAACGGGTGCGGGGTCGCGCTCATGCAGAACCCGGAGCTTTGCCGGGAGATCATCGGAGCTGTCCGCAAGGCTGTTTCCATCCCCTTGTCGGTCAAGATGCGCTCCGGCTGGGACGCCTCGGGCGACCAGGCGATGACGCTTTCGCGCATTGCGGAGGACTGCGGGGCGGACATGGTCACGGTGCATCCCCGCACCGCGCGCCAGGGCTTCTCCGGCCGGGCCGACTGGAGCGTCATCACACGGGTGAAGCAAGCCCTGTCCATCCCCGTTGCCGGAAACGGGGACGTCTGCTGCGCACAAGATGCAGCGGAGCTTTTCTCCCAAACCGGCTGCGACCTTGTCATGATCGCGCGGGCTGCGCGGGCCAACCCCTGGATCTTTTCCCAGGCAAAGGCGCGGATGGCGGGAGAGGCCTATCCGGAGCCGGACCTGGAAATGCGGCACGCAGCCCTTTTCGCTTATATAGATGACGCGGAGAGGCTCCTCCCGCCCCGGAAGGCCGTACCGGAACTGAGGGGCAGGCTGGCCTGGCTCACCCGTTCCATGCCCGGCGCGGCGAAGCTCCGGGTGGAGCTTACCCGCATCGAGAGCTTCGACCACGCGCGGGGGATTCTATCCGGCTACTTCCATGGGCTTTTGTCTCCGGAGCCGGGGCCGGAGGAGGGGCAAGCCCCCAACATCATGGGGTTAAATTAAATAGTAAATAATATTGATAAGTTATAATCTGCGGACAAAAGAGGGGCACCGGGGCCGGAGGCTCCCTTTTTTACGGATGACGCAGTGCGGCACGGCCGAAAACCCCATCGTTTTTGCCGATCGCCCCCCTGCAAGCGAAAGGCGTGACGCAAGCCCTTTCCCCAACATCTACGCATTTTTTTTCTTGACTTCCACAAGATGTAGTAGTATTTGTGTTCCCAACAAAGGCCAACCCGGCGGGGGGCCGGTTGGTCCGAGCAGCATCCTCCCCAAGGTACAACCAACCATTTAATTTTCCGAATTGCGGGGCATGGCGTTTTCTATTGGCATTTTTTATTTTCGGTGCGGCCATGCCCGAAAAGACCTGATTCATGGGAACACCGGAGGTTTCACCGGACCCGGCCCCGTGATCGAATAGAATTCATGTTTTCCGTTTCGCTATCCATTTAGATCGAAAAAATCTCACCCAAAGCCCTGTGGATATCTGCGCCCGCAGTGTCTCCAGAGTATTCGCAGTGGAGGCTTCCCATGTTCGAGACCATTTCCAAGCGCGACGGCCGTGTGGTTCCCTTTGACTCCAGCAAGATCTCCGCGGCCATCGCCAAGGCCGGAAACGCCACCGGCGAGTTCAACGAGCGGGACGCAAAGCGCCTCACCCTCCGGGTTCTGACACTGGCCCACGACCTCCGGCTGGGCCCGGTTCCCACGGTGGAGGAGATCCAGGACATCGTGGAGCGGGTGCTTCTGGATTCCCCCTACTACAAGAGCGCCAAGAGCTATATCCTCTACCGCGAGCAGCACGCCCAGCTCCGCAAGCTGGCCGCCAAGAGCCGAGTGGACCTGGTGGAGCACTACATCAACCGGGAAGACTGGAAGGTCAAGGAAAACAGCAATATGTGCTACAGCCTCCAGGGGCTGAACAACTACCTGTCCTCGGACATCACCTCCGAGTACTGGCTGAACCAGATCTATCCCCCGGAGATCCGCGACGCCCACCGCTCCGGCGCCATGCACATCCACGACCTTTCGCTTCTGTCCGTCTACTGCGTGGGCTGGGACCTCCAGGACCTGCTCCTCACCGGCTTCCGCGGCGTGGCCGGCAAGGTGGAGAGCGCTCCTCCCAAGCACCTGCGCTCGGCGCTCGGGCAGATCGTGAACTTCTTCTACACCCTGCAGGGCGAGGCCGCCGGCGCCCAGGCCATCTCCAGCTTCGACACCCTGCTGGCCCCCTTTGTCCGCCACGACGGCCTGGACTACCCGGAGGTCAAGCAGGCCATGCAGGAGTTCGTCTTCAACATCAACATCCCCACGCGGGTGGGCTTCCAGACCCCGTTCACCAACATCACCATGGACCTGATCCCGCCCGGCACGCTCAAGAACGAGTGCGTCATCGTGGGCGGCCAGCGCATCGAGTCCGAGGTGTACGGCGACTTCCAGACCGAGATGGACATGCTGAACCAGGCCTTCGCCGAGGTGATGATGGAGGGCGACGCCAAGGGCCGCGTCTTCACCTTCCCCATCCCCACCTACAACATCACCAAGGACTTCGACTGGGACAACCCCCGGCTCACCGCCGTGTGGAAGATGACCGGCAAGTACGGGATTCCCTACTTCTCCAACTTCGTGAACTCGGACATGTCCCCCGAGGACGCCCGCTCCATGTGCTGCCGCCTGCGCCTGGACAACCGGGAGCTCCACAAGCGGGGCGGCGGCCTGTTCGGCGCCAACCCCCTCACCGGCTCCATCGGCGTGGTGACGCTCAACATGCCGCGGCTGGCCCACGAGGCCGAGGATGAGGCCGACTTCCTGGCCCGCACCGACGCCTTGCTGGATCTGGCCCGGGAGTCCTTGTCCATCAAGCGCAAGATCCTGGAAAAGTTCACGGAAAACGACCTCTACCCCTACAGCAAGTATTACCTGCGCCAGATCAAGGAGCGCACCGGCTCCTTCTGGTGCCACCACTTCTCCACCATCGGCATCATCGGCGTGAACGAAGCCTGCGTGAACCTCTTGCACAAGGACATCGCATCCAAGGAAGGTCTGGCCTTCGCCATCCGGGTCATGGATTTCCTGCGGTCCCGGCTCACCGCCTTCCAGGAGCAGACCGGCGAGATGTTCAACCTGGAAGCCACCCCGGGCGAAGGCACCAGCTTCCGCTTGGCCATGCTGGATAAGAAGCGCTACCCGGAAATCCTTTGCGCCAATGAGGACGAGCACGCCCTGGGCGCGGCTCCTTTCTATACCAACTCCACGCAGCTCCCGGTGAACTACACCGACGATCTGTTCGAAACCCTGGAGCTCCAGGAAGAGCTCCAGACCCGGTACACCGGCGGAACCGTCCTGCACATCTTCCTGGGAGAGCAGGTGGCCGACGTCTCGGCCGTCAAATCCCTGGTGCGCAAGGTCACCACGGGCTACCGGCTGCCCTACATGACGCTCACGCCCACCTTCTCCGTGTGTCCTTCCCACGGATACATCGTGGGCGAAAAGCCGGCCTGCCCCCACTGCGGAGAAACCACGGAGGTCTACTCCCGCGTGGTGGGATACCTGCGGCCGGTGAACCAGTGGAACGACGGCAAACAGGCCGAGTACACCATGCGCAAACGCTTCGCCATGGCGTCCTAAACGGCAAACGGCAAAAGGCAAAGGTACAAAAGATTCTTGGGGGGAACCTTTCTTTCATGGAGAAAGAAAGGTTCCCCCCAAACCCTCCTCCAAAGAAAGCCCTAGTATGGGCTCGGTGGGGCCGCTTTCGCGGAAGGCAATAAAAGCCGGGGCAGAGATTCACAGAAAAAAAGGGCAAGCCATGAAGATCGGCGGAATGCAGAAGGTGAGCTTGATTGATTTTCCGGGGCGCGTTGCCGCAGTGCTGTTCACGGCCGGGTGCAACTTCGCCTGCCCCTACTGCCACAACCCCGAGCTGGTGAACCCGAAGCCCGATGGGCTGCTGGACACCGAGGCGGTCTTCCGTTTCCTGGAAAAACGGCGGGGCATGCTGGACGGCGTGGTCATCACCGGCGGCGAGCCCACCCTGCAGCCGGACCTGGCCGAGAGCATCTTAGCCATCCGCGAAATGGGCTTCGCCGTCAAGCTGGACACCAACGGCAGCCGGCCCGAAGTGCTCTCCGGGCTGTTCGAGAAAAAGCTCGTGGACTACGTGGCCATGGACGCCAAGACCGCGCCCCGGCTCTACCCGTCCTACCTGAAGGCCGCGTGCAAGCCCAGGGACATCGAGAAGAGCATGGAGCTCATCATGGGCTCGGGTGTCGGCTACGAGTTCCGCACCACCTGCGCGCGGCCCATGGTGGACCCGGAGGTGGTGAAAGAGCTTTGCGGCTGCGTGGCCGGGGCCGCCACCTGGATCTTCCAGCCCTGCGGAGGCGACAGGACCCTGGTGCCGGGCTTCGGCACGCGGAACGGCATGAGCAGCCGGGACGACCTCTCGGAGCTTGCCCATCTGTGCTCGCCCTTTGTGAAACGGGCCGAGATACGGGCATGATTTTGGTCCGCGCGGCCGGGGAGGAAAGCCTTCGGGAACCTGTAATCAAGTGACCGGGCCTCATGGCTCTGCTTTCGAACCTGTTACCGCTGAAGTGAAAAAAGCTGAGCGCCCTTCTCCAATGCAGCAAGAAGTTTTGCGGAAAGGGGGAAGGGGGTGCGGGGGAGGGGGAAAAGGGGCCCCCGGGCGGCGCAGCCGCCTCGGGGTAAGGATAAGCCGCTCTTTTCAAAAGGGGTTTTCACCCCTCCCCCGCAAAAAAGGCTTTTCAGCAGTTTTATTTACCGTCCTTTTTTGTTCAGGCCGGGGCCAAAGGGCCGCCAACACAGGGGAAAAGGGGGGAAAGGCGTTTTGCCCGGCCTGACGGCTTGTCCGCGGCGGCCGGCAACCAGCTGCCCGGGCGTACTCGACAACGACATAATACAACAG
>JBFMHL010000219.1:0-8166 GCA_040753055.1 Thermodesulfobacteriota bacterium
TCCTAAAATGTTTTTTGGGGGGCACCTTTCTTTCTTGTACAACTAATGGCCCCCCCAAACCCCCTCCAAAGAAAGCCCTAATATGGGCTCTGCAGAAAGCCCTAATATGGGCTAAGCGCAGACGACCAGCCCGTGCCGCTTAATATAACGATGGGGCGACTTCGGGCCGGGCAGTCCGTCCACCAGACCTTCGGCTCCGAAGGTCTGGTAGTTGCGCCGGATATCGTAGAACTGCTGCCGCGAATAGTGGGGGGAGCTTGCACGCCTTGGACACGTTGCCCATCTTCTGCGCCAGCTGTAGCAAACTGAGCTTCCTTCGTGCTATCTTCTCGTCGGTGGTCATCTGCCTATTCCTTTCCGGGCAATGATGAAGTTTCGCCACTCCATCCATGACCCGACCAGGAGGCGGATGACCACCTTCTAAAAAGCGTGGACTGTAAAGGAAATACAATCACGGCACAGATTACCGTATCATGTCTTGTGTGGGCTTCTAGTCTTTCCACAAATCCTCTCCCTTCTGAGGCGTCTTGGAGCCCATACTAGGGTTTTCTTTTGGAGGGGGGGTTTGTGGGGGGTACATTTGTTTTTTAAAAAAAGAAAAGGTCCCCCCAAGAAACTTTTCTGCTTTTTTCTTTTCGCCGTTTTCCTTTTCTACAGGAGGTGGCCATGTACGATTTTCTGCTCACGCCGGAGCAAAGGGCGTTGAAGGCGGAGGCGCGGGCCTTTGTGAACGAGGAGATCACGGGCGATTTCCTGCGGAAGCTCGACAAGGACGAGATCGTGTATCCGCGGGAATTTGTGGAGAAGCTGGCGGCGCGGGGCCTGCGGGGCATCCGCTTTCCCAAGGAGTACGGGGGAAGAGGCATGAGCTGGGTGGCGGAGGTGGCCGCCACGGAGGAGATCGGGTGCCTGGGCATGGCGCTGGGCTGTGCGTTCGTGATGCCTTCCATTGTGGGGGAGGCGCTGAACGTTTTCGGCACCGAGGACCAGAAGCAGAGGTACTTGAAACCCTACATCGAGGGCAAGCTGGTTGCGGCCGAGGCGTTGACGGAGCCCCGGGGCGGGTCGGACTTTTTCGGGGCCATGACCCGGGCGGAGGACCGGGGCGATCATTTCGTTCTGAACGGGATGAAGCGCTTCGTGGTGGGGGCCGAGGGCGCGGATTTCTTCCTGGTGTACTGCCGGACGAACTTCGACGAGAAGGCCCACAAGTACCAGAAGCTGAGCCTGCTCGTCGTGGACCGGGGGCCGGGCGTGGAAACGGAGTATCTTTACGGGCTCATGGGGTGCAGGGGAGGGGGCACCGGCCGGCTGGTGTTCCGGGACGTGAAGGTCCCGAAACAGAACCTGGTGGGCGAGCTGCATGGGGGAGCGTTGTGCTTTCACCAGATGATGATCCCGGAGCGGCTCACGTCGGCGGCCGGGTGCCTGGGGGTGTGGGGGGCCTTGGACCTGGCGGTGCGCTACTCGGACCGGCGCCGGACCTTCGGCAAGGAGATCCGGAAGTACCAGGGCGTGAGCTTCCGGGTGGCGGACAGCATCATGAAGCTGGACGCGGCCCGGGGTCTGTGCCTGATGGCGGCCAAGGCCGTGGATGAGGATTACCCCAACAAGCGCAGGATCGTTTCCGAGGCCAAGCGCTTTGCAACGGAGTCGGCCTGGGACATCGTGAACAACGCCATGCAGGTGATGGGCGGGATCGGCTATACCGACGTCTACCCCATCGAACGGGCGGTGCGGGACACGCGCCTGGGCATGATCTGGACCGGCACCAGCGAGATCATGAACCTGATGATCCAGCACGAGTATTACAACGAGGTGCTTTCGCCGCAGTATGGCAGAAGGCGGATGGAGGACGACGCCATGCACCCGGACGAGTCGGAACGGTGCATGACGGACGAGGACATGGAGTCGGTGTTCGGCGCGGGCCTGAGCTGAAACGGAGCCTTCGCGAACCGCGGGGAACGATCAGAGAAAGGGCGGGAACATGCCGGATGTGGATGTGCGGGTTTTCCGCGATTTAAGCTACGGATTGTATATCATCACGTCCCGGGACGGGGAGAAGATCAACGGGCAGCTGGTGAACACGGTGATCCAGGTGACGTCCGAGCCTCCCCGGGTGGCGGTGGTCATCAATAAAAAGAACCTCACCCACGACTATATCGAGCATAGCGGGGTCTTTGCGGCCATGGTGCTGGACGAGAACGTTTCCATGGTCTTTCTCGGCCCCTTCGGGTTCCGCACCGGACGCGACGTGGACAAGTTCGAGAAGGTGGCGTTCCGGCCGGGAGCCACCGGCTGCCCCATCGTGACGGAGAATACGCTGGCCATGATCGAGGCGTCGGTCATCAATCACATAGACATCGGCACGCACACCATCTTCGTGGGGGACGTGGTGAACTCGGAGGTCCTGCAGGAAGGCACGCCGCTCACCTACCGTTACTACCACGAGCACCTGCGGGGGAAGACGCCGCCCAACGCGCCTGGATACGTTCGCCCGTCGTAACGACGGGAGCGGCCCGCGCTGTGCAGGGGGTTCAGGCAAGGAAAGGAATGCGGGCGCCGTTTTCCGGTGATCCGGGAACGGGCTGCCCGCCGCTGATAAGCTCCCTGCAGTTATGAATGATTATGCGAACCCACATTCCAGCATGGAGCGCGGGCATCTGCCTCTCCGTCTTTTTGGGCATTGCCCTATGGGGCAACTGCATCGAGCCGGATTTTTTCGGCTATCTCGCTTACGGCAGGTATGCCTGGGAGAACCACGCCCTTCCTACGTCCGATCCTTTTTCCTACCTCCCTTCGTATCCCGCATGGATATTTCACGAGTGGCTCACGGGCGTCCTGGCTTATCCCCTCTACCAAAAGCTGGGCGCCTGGCCCCTGCAGGCGGCCCGCTACCTTGCCGGCTTCGGGGCAGCGTGGCTGCTCTACGCGGCTGCCCGGCGGCGCGGAGCGTCGGCGGGGTTTGCGGCGCTTGGCCTGGCGCTCATCTTTCCCACCTTCCACGACGCCTTTCCGCCAGGGCTGGCCCGCGGGGTTTCCAGCTTCGGGTTTGCGCTGGTTCTCTTTGCCTGCGTGTCTTTTGAACAGCGCCCGTCCCTCCTCCGATATTTTTGGCTGCCGGGGGTTTTCCTGATCTGGGCCAACCTGCACGGTGGCTTCGCGGTCGGGCTTATGTTGCTCTTCCTGTACGCGGGGGGCGTCTTTTTGTCCGGAGGAAATCCGAGGCGATTTCTGGTCCTTGTGGCCATTTGCGCCGCAGCCACTCTGGTCAATCCTTATGGATTGCGCCTGTGGCAGGGGGTTTTCCAACACGCGGCCTCGCCGGAAAAGGAGATATGGGAATGGTACTCCCTTTCCCGCTGGGTGGCTTCCTTCGGTTTTGACAAGCGTACCTTGGCCTTCTCGGGGCTTTTGGTACTGTTTCTGCTGAGCGTTCCTTCCCTGTGGCGGAGCGAAAGGACGGGCCTATGGATTTGCCTCTTCTGCGCCCTCCTCGGTTTCTTCCATCTCCGCCACATCCCTTTCTTCTGTTTCTCGTTTGCGGTTTTCATGCCCCGGGCAATGGGGCTCGCCGCCAGCCGCGGCCCGGGGAGGAAACCTGCGGCGCGGGTCGCACGAATGGTATTCGTGGCAGCCGTGGCTTTTTTCGTTTTTGCCGTGAATGCGACCTATGCCTACCAGAAAGCCGGCATTGCCTGGGAGCAGGGCTCTCCCCTGGCCCTCAAGGCTCCTTCCTGGCGGAGCTCGGTTTCGTGCTCCTACCTCTATCCGGTGGAGGCTGCGGATTATATCCGGGACAAGGGGCTTCAGGGCAATCTTCTGTGCGACATGACCTGGGGCGGCTTTTTTCTCTGGAAATTGTATCCCGGCGTCAAAGTGGCGATGGATACAAGGACCGAAACCGTGTTTCCGGCTGCCGTCCGGAAGGGTTATTTTGATTTCTACTGGGTGCGTCCCGGCTGGGATCGGTTTCTCGAAGCATACCCCCACGACATCGTGGTCGTGCCTTCGGGAACCCCTCTTCCCGGGGCGGTGGTTCGAACGGGCGGGTGGAGGGTGGATTATTCCGATCCGCTGTGCGCGGTCTTGGTGCGGGCTGAAGCCAAGGAGTGAGGCGCCTGCCGCGGAGGCAACGTTCCCGTGGACATGGGCCGGAGTCGCCGGCCGGAAGGGGCCCTTCCAGTCCCCGCTTCGGTTTTCTTTTGGGAAAGGCGTGGGAAAACCTTTTCTCTTAAAGATAAAGAAAAGGTTTTCCCACAGTTCCTTCCTAGAAAAGATCCCCGCTCTTGCGCATGAGCACGCGGGCTTCGGCGCGGCGGATGCGGTCCTCGTGCTCGGCCTTGCGTTTTCGCGCTCCTTCCAGCTTGATGCTCAGGTCGGAAAAATCCGCAGGCTTGTTCAGGTAGTCGTAGGCGCCCAGCTTCATGCCCGAGACCGCGGTGTCCACGGAGCCGTGGCCGGTAAGCATGATGACCTCCACGATGGGGAAGCGCCTTTTGATCTCCCGAAGAGTTTCGACACCGTCCATGCCCGGCATCTTGATGTCCAGGATGACGACGTCGAAGTCCTCCTTCTCCAAGGCGCTCAGGGCATCTTTGCCGGAATAGACTCCCTTGACGTTTTCGCCCATCTCCTGGAGCCGGAGCGAGAACATCTCGACGAAGTCCTTCTCGTCGTCTACCACCAGCACGTTAATGGGAACCCGCACCATGACCGTTTCTCCTTTCCATTTCCATGGCGGTTTCCAACCAGTTGGCGTCGCACGCGACCCGGGAAACCTCCTTGCAGAAGCGGGGGATGTGCACCGTGAACACGGAGCCTTCTCCCACGCGGCTTGAAACGACTATATGACCGTTCAATCTCTCGATGATGCTTCGGCTGACAAAGAGCCCCAGGCCGGTGCCCTGGCCGGGGGGTTTGGTGGTGTAGAAAGGCTCGAATATCTTTTCCAGGTTTTCCGCCGGTATTCCCGTTCCCCGGTCCTCCACCGAAATCAAGGCCTCGGACTCGCCGTAGGAGATACGGATGAGGACGTTCTGTCCGGGGGGACTCGCCTGAATCGCGTTTCCGGCCAGGTTGACCATGACCTGGCGGATGCCGTCCGGGTTCGTCCACACCACGGGTTTGGGCTGGTCGGAAACCACGCTCAGCGCCACTTTCCGGCTCGAGGCCTCGGAGTTCAGCAGGGCGGCCACCTCCCGGGCCATTGCGGCCAGGTCCGTTTCCTTGACCACATCTCCGGCGTTCCGGGCAAAGCCCAGGAGCTGGTGCGTGATGTTCTTGGCGCGCAGGACCGCCGCTTCCACCTTGTCCAGGGCGTTGGTCAGTTGGCGCAGGTAGGCGAACTCCTGGGACTCCCTTTTCTTGAGGAGAAGCTTCGCGTATCCCGCCGACTCGGCGATGATGGCCAGCGGGTTGTTGATCTCGTGGGCCACTCCCGCGGCCAGCGTCCCCAGGGACGCCAGGCGCTCGGTGACGGCCATCTGCGACTCCATGCGCTTCCGGAATTCCACCTCCCGTGAGCGCGCCGCCGCGGCCGTTTTCAGCTCAAACGCCTGGCTGATCTTGGTATACAGGTGCTCGTGTTCGATGGGCTTGGTCAGGTAGTCGAAGGCTCCGGCCTTGATGCCGGCAAGGCCGTCCTCCATGGCTGCGTGGCCGGTCAGCAGGATCACTTCGGTTTCCGGCCAGCGCAGCTTCATGACGGACAGCGCCTGGATGCCTCCCATCCCCGGCATCTTGACGTCCATGACCACGACATCCGCCTGTTGGGCCTCCATTCGGGCTATGGCGGCGGCCCCGTCGCCGGCCTCGGAGACGGCGATCCCGCGGCGGGCAAGCCGTCTTGCGACGGCGCCGCGGAAATCGGATTCGTCGTCCACCAGCAGGACTTTGATATCGGGGGTCGCGGTCATGGCATACGTGCCTTCCTTCGGCTTTGAAGGTTCCTTGATTCTACACCAATCCCAGTATTTTCCACCAGATGGAGGCAACAACCACGAGCACCGTCAGAAGCACCGGCATGACGATGGCCCCCGCCTTGGTGAGGTCCGAGGACTTGAAGTAGCGGTAGCTGTACGAGATGGCGTTGGGCGGGCACCCGATCACCAGGAGGAAGGCGAAGGAGGTGGCCATGCCCAGGCATAGCGCGATGATGGTGGGGTTGATGTTCTCCATCTGGGCCAGCGGGATGGCGATGGGAAGAACCAGCGCCGCTGCGGCCACATTGGCCATGACGTTGGTGGCCAGCGCGCCGAACACGCCGATGCCGATGAAGAGGATGAGCCAGCCCTTTCCCTCCACCAGGGGGAAGAAGAGATGGGCGAAGTACTGGGCCGCGCCCGAAGCTTCCATGGAAAGGCCCAGGGCGATGCCTCCGCCGAATATGAACAGGGCGGTTCCCCACTCCAGGTTCTCGTGGATGTCGTCCCATTTCAGGATGCCGAACAGGACCAGGGCGGCCACCCCGATCATGCCGGTGATGGAGTAGTCCAGGCCGTGGAAGCTCTTGGTGAGCCACGTCAGGAACAAGACTCCCGTCAGGATGAGGGTGATCTTCTCTTCCCGGGAGAAGGGGCCCAGGTCTTCATCGGACTTGGGAAGCTTGAGCGAGGTGTCGGGCCGGAACACGAAGTAGAGCATGGTGACCGCCACGAACACGCAGACAACCGCCGCGGGCATGCAGTAGAGCATCCAGTCCACGAAGGAAAGCTCGTACTTGCCGCCTGTGAACTCCTTGAGAAACGCTGCCGCCGCCATGCAGCGGCCCCCGCCCACCAGGGTCCCCATTCCGCCGCAGGAGCAGGCGAAGGGGAGCGATAGCATCATGAACTTGGCCGTGTTGCTGTTGGGCTTGATTCCCGTGGCCTTCATCAGCGGCAGCATGGCCGCTATGCCGATGGCGCAGGCGGCCGCATCGTGCATGACCGAACTGGCGATCCCCAGGCCGATGCAGATGAAGAAGGTGAAGCGCACCACGCTGGTCCCGGCTCTTTTGATGATGGCGTAACCCAGGCGCTTGGTTAGCCCCACCTTGTCCACGGCGATGGCGAAGATGAGGCACACCATGATGAACACGACCACCGGATGCATGTAGGCGGCCCAGGCGTTTTTGAGGTCCGTGATGTTGAGGGCCACCAGGCACACACCGATCATGAGGGCCGTGATCTCCAGGGGGATGGGCTCGGTGACGAAGAGCACCACCAGGACCGCAAGGAGCGCGAGGAAGCGCTTGGCCGTGGGGGAAAGACCTTCCAGGTACTTGACCTTGGCCTTGCCGAGGTCCATTTCGCTGATGCGTTCCTGCAGATAGACGCCGGGCTTGGAAACCCCGGACTCGCTTTTGACCCGCAGCACGTAGGTCTTTCCGTCGGCCGAAACGGAGTCCAGGTCGAACTGGGAGGAAACACCCGCGTACAGGGCTTTGCCCGGATCTCCCGAGATGGAGAAACGGGTTCCCTCGGGCCGGGGCAGAAGCGCCACCACGATTCCTACGGCAATGGCCAGCGACAGCAAAAATCCCTTACTTTTGAAAAGCATGGTCAAGTCTCCATGTCTTGGTCTTCGCGGGAACACGTTGCCCGCTACGTTCCTGTGTCGAGGGGTTCGGCCCGGCTTGGCCCGGGTCGTTCTTTGCCGGCCAGGAGGAAGCGTTGCGTCCTTCGTCCGCTCCACGGCGGCCGGGCACGATCTTGGGCCTTGCCCTCCTCCTTTTCCGCGGTCCTATTTTCCGGCCGCTTCCCGGATCTTTGCCACCAGGTCCTCCAGCTCGCAGGGTTTGGTGAGGTAATCGAACGCCCCCTGGGCAATGCCCTGCCGGGCGGCCTTTTCCGATCCGTGTCCGGTAAGGATGATCACCGGAAGCCCGGGGACCATCTTCTTGAAGATCTTCAGGACTTCAATCCCGTCCATATCCTCCATCTTGAGGTCCACCACCGCGGCGTCGAAGTCCTGGCCCCGCAGGATGGCGATGGCGTCCGAGCCGGAGCTTGCGGGAGCCACCTCGATTCCCCGCTTTGCCATGCGCTTCTTCACAACCCGCAGGAAGTCGCCTTCGTCGTCCACCAGAAGGACGCGCAGCTTTTCCGGGCTGCCTGTGGTTTTTGTGTCCGTCATGGCTTTTCCTCGGCCGCGGCCGCACGGATGCATCGTCCGCCTTGGGCC
>JBFMHL010000220.1:0-4923 GCA_040753055.1 Thermodesulfobacteriota bacterium
AGCCAAGTTTCCTCTTTATCTCAAGGAAATGGAGTTCAGATATAACCACCGAAACGAAGATCTTTTCTCTTTACTAGCCAATCTTTTAGTCTCTTTTGTGGCAGTTCCTTTATAATCACCAAACTTTCCGATCCATATCCAATACGGTTGTCTTAGAGTAACTAATGATAATTACCTCCAAAACAATCTTCGGGAGGAACACGGAGGCGCGTCCCGATCCGTACGTGGCAGAAATCGGCTCTCCCCCGCAATGCGGCAGATCGCTTTTCCCCTCCCAGCCCAAAGGCTGCGTAAAAAAGAGGAGATGCAAGGCGCGGCGGAAAGGCGATGAGGGAGCGTACTTTTTGTACGTGACCGAAATCGGCTTTCCCCCGCAACGCAGCAGATCGCTTTTTTACGCAGCCTTTCACGTAAAGGTCACGACCGTCTTCATGGCCCTATTCCTCCCCTTGGCCACGTTCACGGCGATCATCTCCTTGTACTCCGATAACGCGAAGCGATGCGTGCACAGATCCCTCAGCGCCACCTTCTTCGCGGCCAGCAGGCCCACGGCGATCTCGAAGACGTGCCTGCTCTTTCCCTCGAACGTATGGAACCCGTATCCCAGCACCCCCACCGCCTTCTGGTTCTTCAGCCAGAAGGGTGTGAGGTCAAGCTTCACCGAGTCGCCGATGCCCACCACCGAAAGCGTGCCTCCGGCCGCCAGGCAGCGCAGGCTGGCGTTCAGGGTATCCGAGCTCCCCACGGTGTCGAAGATGCGGTCGAACCCGCCCATCAGGATGTTTCTGCCCCAAATGGGCTTGTAGCTGGTGGCGCCGGTCAGAAGCGGCGAGTTCTTGATGACGTCGCCGTCCTCGATGATGTGGTCCGCCCCGGACACCCGGCAAAACTCGGCCGCGTGGGACGCAGGCTCGGAGACCGTGATCCGGCATCCGATCCCCAGGGCCCGCAGGGCCCGCACCACCATGTTGCCGATCACTCCGCCGCCCACCACCAGTACCTTGTCGGAATCCTTGGGCGTGTTTCCCAGTACCGCGGAAAGCCCCACGCAAAAGGGCTCCAGCAAGGCCCCTTCTTCGTCCGCGGTCCCCTCGGGCAGCACATAGACCTGGCTTTCGTGGGCCACGAAGAAGGGAGCAAAGCCTCCGCCCACGTCCTTGCACACCCCCATGAACATGCCCGGCGCAAAGCGTCCCCGTGCAAAGTTCTCGCAGGAGCTGGGAATGCCCGCCGCGCAGGCCGAACACACCGGAGAAACCCCCCGGGGCTTGCAGTCCAGGATGGGGGAGACCGTCACCAGGTCTCCGGGCTGCACTCCCCGGACCGCGCTCCCCACGCTCTCCACCCGGCCGCACATCTCGTGGCCCATCACGCTGGGAAACGTGGAAAAGGGGCTGGCCGTGAGCGACTCGCGCAGGAAGATGAGGTTTAAGTCCGAGCCGCAGAAGCCGCACGCGGAGGTCTTCACCTTCACCCAGTCCGTGCCGGGCAGCTGGGGCTCGGGAACCTCCGCCAGTTTCACCAGCGAGAATCGGCTGTCATAAAAAAGCGCCGGGTTGGCCGCCCCCGCCGACTTCAGCACACCGGCCTTGGCCAACGACAAGTTGAATTGCATTCCCTGCATGAAGGGCTCCTGAGCGATAAAAAGATGAAAAAAGAATAGAAAACAGTTCCCGGGTATGGAGGGAAAATCCTTTTGAAAAATCGGAGTTCCCCTTACTGCGCTTACTCCCTCCGCTCTTTTTCGCGAAAGCTTTCGATCCAGGGGAACAAACCGACGGCACTTCTCGATAATGCCGATGGCACTACCAAGAGTAAGGGGCCGGCTATCGGATTGCTGTCACGACGAGGGCCCGCCGGTTCCAATGGGACGAGCTATGCGTAGCTCCCTTCGTACTCCGCGTCGCCCCAGGCAAGGATGGGATAGAAGATGAAGGGCAGGAAGATCAGGCCCAGCAAAAACCCCAGCCCCTTTCCGAACGCATTGCAGAAGGAAACCAGGGCAATGATCCCGATGATGACGTTCACGATGGGGATGAAAAAAAGGATCAGCCACCAGCCGGGCTTTCCGGCGATCTTCAAAAAGACGTAGGCATTGTAAAAGGGAATGATGGAAGCCCAGCCCGGCGCTCCGGCCTTGGAAAACACCCTCCACATTGCTGCAATCATGACCACCACGATGGCCAGGTACACCAATGAGCCCACAATCCCAGGTCCGCCGCCTCCGTATTCCGCTCCGTGCATGCTCTCCTCCTTTGGTTTGAAACTACTTTAAAAATGAAAAGGATTTTGCGGAGGAGAAGGATAAACCCTTTTTGAAAAAGAGGGTTTTTTCCACTCTCCCACACCTTCTACGCCTTTTCCGCGATACTTCTTGAGGCTCGTCCAAGCGCGATTGCATTATAGCTATCGCCTATAATAACGGCGAAAACTGTCTTCAACGGAAAAGAAAAGATATACAGCAGTTAAATACTATTTAGAATAATGATTAGAATACGTTCGGGTCTTTTCCACATGACCGACCCCAAAGCGCAACGCAGCAAACGTGATTGTTACCCACCCGCCACCCTACTCCATCTTCAACGATTGCGAAAACATCAAAGTTGCCGGGCTGGTCACGGTGGGGTCGGTGATGACGTTCACGCAGGCTGGCTTCCCCGACTCCAAAGCTCGCTCCATGGCCGGCACGATGTCCTCCTCCAGGCGCACCAGCTCGCCGTGCCCGCCCAAGGCTTCCACGATTTTTTCGTAGTGCACCACGCCCAGCTCCGAGCCGATGAGGCGGTCGCAGCCGTAGCAGATCTCCTGCCCGTGCTTGATCATGCCCCAGGCCTGGTCGTTGCAGATGACGCAGACGATGGGCGCACTGTGGCGCATGGCGGTGTCGAACTCCATGGCGTTGAAGCCGAAGGATCCGTCTCCGGAAACCACCACCACGGCCTTGTCCGGCCGGGCCAGCTTGGCGCCTATGCCGAAGGGGACTCCCGTTCCCAGACAGCCCAGGAGGCCTCCGGCCGCCCCGAGAACCGAGGCTGCGAAGGTGGCGCGGAAGCCCATGATCCCGAAATAGGAGGTGTCGCCGCCGTCCATGATGTAGATGGCGTCGTCGCCCACGGCCCGGCGCACCTGGGCCATGAGGCGGGCCGGATGGATGGGGTCCTTGGGAGTGTCGCGCAGAACGTCGTCGGAGGCCTTTTCCCCGGCGGCCATGGCCCTCACCTCCGAGGCCCAGGCGCCGTGATCGCTCTCCTCCACCAGGGGCAGAAGCTCGGCCAGCGTGAGGTCCAGGTCCCCGCAGAGGCCCACGTCGCTCTCCCGGTTGCGATTGAGCTCGGTGGCGTCCACGTCCACCCGGACCAGCTTGGCGGCGGGGAACCCCTGGCCGAAGAGGAGCAGCCAGTTGAAGCGGATGCCCAGGGCAAGCACCACGTCCGCGCCCGCCAGGGCGCCGATGAGCGCGCTCTGGGTGCCGTCCCAGAGGCTCAGCGGGTGGTCGTCGGGAACGGCCCCTCTCCCCGCGTTCATGAGGAGGAAGGGGATGCCGGACTTTTCCACGAACTTGCGAAGCAGATCCGCGCAGCCGGACAGGGCCACGCCGGTTCCGCCCAGGATCACCGGTTTCCTGGCCTGGTTCAGCGCCGAGGCGGCGGCCAGCAGAGAGGCCTGGTCCGGGACCGCCCGGTACCTGCGGCTTCCCGGGCCCACGGGGAGAATCGCCGTATCCTCCGCGGAGACGTTCAGCACGTCCGGCGGGATCTCCAGGAGCACCGGGCCGGGGCGTCCGTTCACCGCATGGCGGAAGGCGGCGGCCAGGAACTCGGGCACGCGGGTGACGTCGTGGCATACGGCGCAGTGCTTCACACAGGAGGTGAGCATGTCGGCCTGCTTCATCTCCTGGAGCGCGCCCTTGCCCCAGTCGCGCACCGGCGCCATGCCGGAGATGACCACCAGGGGCACGTTCTCCATGGCGGCGTTGATGATGCCCGTGAGCGCGTTCAAAAAGCCGGGCCCTGCGGTCACCAGGCACACGCCCGGCTTTCCCGTGTAGAGGGACCAGGAGTGGGCCATCATGGCCGCGGCCTGCTCGTGGCGCACGTCCACGATCTTCACGCCGTAGGAGATGCAGCCGTCGTAGATGCGGTCAATGTGCCCGCCGGAAAGCGAGAAGATGACGTCAATGCCTTCCACCTTCTTCAAATGCCTTGCGACCAGGTGCCCCCCTGAAATCTTCATGAAAGTCCTCCGGGAAAAGGGTAGTCCTTTTGGGCAGCGCGACGCCGTTGCGGTTCCCTACGGTTGCAGGTTCTTGACCCGGCTGATGAGATACGGCCTTCGCCGCTGCGACTCGTAGTAGGTCCGCATGACCATGTCGGTGGTAATCCCCAGGAGAAAGCACATGACACCGATGAGGAAGAACTGCACCGTCAAAAGAGGCAGGGGCGTCTGGATGAAGGTCTTGCCGCCCCAGTACTTGAAGTAGATCATGGCCAGGAAGAAGCAGATGCTGGCAAAGATGCTCAAAAGCCCGGTGAACCCGAATGCGTACATGGGCTTTGCGGAGAACGAGTCGTAGAACTTGATGAGCAGAAGGTCGAAGAGGACCTTGAAGGTGCGCTCCAGCCCGTACTTGCTCTGACCGTGGGCCCGGGCCCGGTGGTTCACGGGCACCTCGGCGATGCGGGCCCCCTTCCACTTGGCGTAGACGGGCAGGAAGCGGTGCATCTCGCCGTAGATTCCCAGGTCCTCGATGAACTCCCGGCGGTAGGCCTTCAAGGTGCAGCCGTAGTCGTGCAGGGGCACGCGGGAGATGGTCGAGATGAGACGGTTGGCGAAAAAGCTGGGCAGCTTGCGGGTGACGGTCCGGTCCTTGCGGTCCCTGCGCCACCCCGAGACCACGGTGTAGCCCTCCTCGATCTTCTCGAG
>JBFMHL010000221.1:0-29874 GCA_040753055.1 Thermodesulfobacteriota bacterium
GGGGAAAATCCAGCTTTTTCAAAAGGGGTTTTCCCCCCTCCCCCGCAGAATCCTTTTTTCTTTGTATTTTTTTTTAAGCTCCTAGACAGGGTACGGGGTCGCGTCCAGGCCCCGGGTTTCCGGAAGGCCGAACATGACGTTCATGTTTTGCACGGCCTGGCCCGACGCGCCCTTGCCCAGGTTGTCAATGACCGAGACCAGGATGAGCCGTCCCGTGCTCTTTTCCGCCACCGCGGAGAGGTGGGCGCAGTTGGTTCCCCGCACGTGCCGCGTCTGGGGCAGGATCCCCTTGGGCAGAACCTTCACGAAGGGGCTTCCCTGGTAGCAGTCCGCCAGCACGGCCAGCGCGTCCTCCGTGCTCATGGGCGCGGTCGCCTTCACATAGCAGGTGGCCAGCATGCCCCGACTCATGGGGGTGAGGTGGGGCACGAAGCTGAGGGCTACCTTCTTCCCCGCCTCCCGGCTCACGATCTGCTCGATCTCCGGCGTGTGGCGGTGGGAGGCCACCTTGTAGGCGGAGAAACCCTCGGTCACTTCGCAGTAGTGGGTGGTGAGGGAGGTCCCCCGGCCTGCGCCCGAGACCCCGCTCTTGGCGTCAATCACGATCCCGTCGGGCTCCACCAGGCCCTTGCGCAGGAAGGGCACCAGCGCCAGCAGCGAGCAGGTGGGGTAGCACCCGGGGTTTCCCAGGAGGTCCGCACCGGCCACCCGGTCCCGGTAGAGCTCGGTGAGGCCGTAGACCGCCCGGGGGAGAAGCTCGGGAGCCAGATGCGGCTCGTAATGGGCCTCATAGACCGCCGCATCGGAAAAACGGAAGTCGGCCGAGAGGTCCACCACCTTGGCCCCGGCCCCGAGGATCGCCGGAGCCACCCCCATGGGGAGCTTGTGGGGAAGCGCCAGGAACACCACGTCCGCATCCCGGCCGGCGGCCTCCTCGTCCATCTTCTCGCAACTACGCTCCACCACTCCGGTAAACGCCGGATATACCTTGGAGATCGGAACGCCCGCATGCTGCCGGGAGTAAATATGCGTGATCTCGACGGAAGGGTGCCGCGACAGGATCCGGATGAGCTCCGCCCCGGTATAGCCCGTGGCCCCGGCAATGGCCGCGCGGATCTTTTCCCCGCTCTTGCCCATTGTTTTTTCCTCCCAATGAAAAGGCTGTAATAAGGAAACGGAAATAAAAAAGGGAAAGGCCGTAAGCCTTTCCCTTTTCTTGTCCGGTGAATGGCCCGGTCTAACGTTTGGAGAACTGGAACCTGGCGCGGGCGGAACGCTGGCCGTACTTCTTGCGCTCCTTGACGCGCGGGTCGCGGGTGATGAACCCGGCGCGCTTCAGGGCGGTACGGAGTTCCGGCTGGAACAGGGCCAGCGCCTTGGTGATGCCGTGGCGGACCGCTCCTGCCTGCCCGGACACCCCGCCTCCCATGACCGTGATGTTGACGTCCACGGACGCGGTGGTCTCGGTCAGGGCCAGGGCCTGCATGGCCCGCTTCTGGGCGCTTTCCACGGTAAAATACTCGGCGAGCGGCTTGCCGTTCACGGTCACCGTGCCGCTTCCGGGCTTAAGCCAGGTGCGGGCGATGGAGGTCTTGCGCTTGCCGGTGGCATAAAAGACATCTTGGGTTGCCATTATGGTCTCCCTGAATCGGGGTTAGATTTTCCATTCCTCGGGAATCTGGGCTTCATGGGGATGGTTGTCCCCGGCGTAGATGCGGAGCTTTTTGTTGAGCTGCCTTCCCAAGGGGCTCTTGGGAAGCATCCCGCGCACCGCCAGCCGCAGAATTTCCGTGGGCTTGCGCTCCATGAGCTTGCGGGCCGAGGTGGTGGTGAGCCCGCCGATGTAGCCGCTGTGCCTGTAATAATTCTTGTTGTCCCACTTGCGGCCGGTCAGCCGGATTTTGTCAGCGTTGATCACGATGACCCAGTCGCCGGTGTCCACGTGGGGGGTGAACATGGGGTTGAGCTTACCGCGGAGCCTGGCGGCCACCTGGGAAGCCAACCTTCCCAGCACCATGCCCTCGGCGTTCACCACGTACCATTTGCCTTTGTTGTCGGCTTCCTTCGCCGATGGAGTATACTTTTTCACGTTGCGTGCTCCTCCGCGCTTTAGAAATTAGAGCGTTTAAAAAAAATGGGGCTGTTTGTCAAGCTAAATCTCTTCGGAAGCCGCCGGGAAGGGCTGGAACTCTTCCACGCTCCGAGGCCCGGTCCCCGATCCTTTATTCTTCCGGCGTTCCGCAGGGTTCGCGAATGTCAAAACTTTTGCATGGTTGCGGTGCATGTGGTAGATAAGTGAGGTTGAGGCTTTCGTAGAAGCTCTCGATTCCCCAAGCGCCGCCGCCCGCACGGCCAGGGAGAAGGGGCGCCCCGAAGCCGCGCAGGCCGCTTGAAAAGCGCGCCGAACCCAGCCAGGGTGTTCTCCGGAGTGCCGGCCGGAGGGACCCGCGGGCTTGACTATCCATGCCCGGCAAGTTCCTGGAGTAACAATGGAAGAGCAGTACCTCATTGACGATTTCAACATATCCGAAGCCTGGCGCGTTTTCCGCATCATGGGCGAGTTCGTGGACGGCATTGACGCCCTGCACAAGGTGGGCCCGGCCGTCACCATTTTCGGCTCGGCCCGCAGCTGCCGCGAGGATCCCTACTGCCAGATGGCCGAAGAAGTGGCCGCCAAATGCGTAAAGGCCAACTTCGCGGTCATCACGGGCGGCGGAGGAGGCATCATGGAAGCCGCCAACAGGGGCGCCGCCGATGCCGGCGGCAAGTCCGTGGGCCTCAACATCAAGCTGCCCTTCGAACAGAAGCCGAACCCATACGCCAACATCCGTCTGGAGTTCAAGTACTTCTTCATCCGCAAGGTAATGTTCGTAAAGTACGCGCTGGCCTACATCGTCCTGCCGGGCGGCTTCGGGACCCTGGACGAGCTTTTCGAAGCGGTCACCCTCATCCAGACCAAACGCATCCGCCCCTTTCCCGTCATCCTCATGGGGAGCTCCTACTGGGCGGGGCTCCTTTCCTGGATCAAGAAAAACCTGCATACCACCAAGCGCATCTCCGAAGAGGACCTGTCCATCATGCAGGTCATAGACGATCCTGACGAGGTGGTTGCGCTTCTTAAAAAAACCATCATCCTCTGACCCGCCGGCAGGTGGTTTGGCGAGGAATCGGCTCCGGAACGGTGGTTCTTGGCACGAATGATGCTTATCTTAAAAGAGAACATCCAGGCCGGGGCTGTATCCGAAAAACGCGCCCCAGCGACTTTATTACGGGAAACGACAAGAGAGCGGTAACGTGGCGAACGAGGTCATATTAGACGACGAAGCCGAAGCCCTGTTCCGGGAGCTGGGCGGCACGGATGCGGGGAAAAAGGGCGGCAGCTACGACTTGAGCGGGCTCACCGAGACGCTCTACGACCACGACAAGCGCGTGGACCCGTGGCGCTCGCTCCTGGTGGCCTATGTCCGGGACGTGGGCGCCTTCTTCGGAGCGTGGCGTACCGGACAGGTTCCCGAGGCCGAGGCCGCCCTGAAGGAGATGGGCCAGACGCTGGTAAAGCTCAACAAGATGCCCGGCCACGACGGCCGCATCCTCATCCGGCACCAGGGACGGGGGCTGCCCGGAGAGGGCCGGGCCTCCATGCTGTACGACTACGCCGTGCTGTTCGGCGGGATCCATATGGAGATTCCCGACGTCCGGGCCGCCGCCCGGCGGATGGGGGTCACGGCCGCGGACTTTCCCAACCTCGTCATCAACGGTTTCGACACACTGGCCCAGTGCGGCATCACGTCCCTCTACCTGGCCATCGGCGACCCGGACGAACGCTACCGCGACAATCTCAAGGCCAGCCTCACCACGGCCGGCGCCTTTGTCAAAATGGTGTCCCTGGAACGCTCCCTGGAGGCAAAGGGCATCCACCGGAAAAAGGAAAGCCCCTTTTTGAGCGACGAAAACGGAGAGCCCGACGCCAACCTTTCCATGCTGGCAGTGGTGAACCGCCAGAAAAAGGACGCCGTGGAGGCACTGGTGGCCAAGGTGGCCACGGTCATGGAAAAAACGGGCTCCTATCCCGCCGTGGACGAGTGCGCGGGAGTTTTCGATTGCCTGTTCGCCTTCCCCAAACTCAAGGAGAGCCTGACCCGGCCTCCGCTGGAATTAAACAACCTCAGCTATGCGGTGGTCGGGATCGCGGGCGAAACCATGCTGGCCGACGAGGCCATGGTGGTCCGCTTCTGCGCCCGGGCCTTCGGCAGGGCTTCCCAGGAGGCCGCCCGGCTCCTGGACAGCCTGTACGGACCCGACTTCCATTTCTCCACGGCCTATCAGGTGGCGGACCGCGTAGGGCTCGCGACCCGGCTCATCGCCGCCATAGGTAGCTCCGGAAAGTCCCCCGACTTCGTCACAAGCCTGACGGATCACGTCCTTGAGCTCATGGAGATCCGCATGGACCTCCTCTCGGACGAGATTCTCAGGGAGCTTGCCGTCCAGGGGGAAGTCCTCTCCACCGGCAAGGGGGACGCGGATTCCATCTCGGTCAACGCGCACCCGAGGCTCCGGGAGATCCTCTCCTTTTTCCGGAAACGGTCCGCGGCCAAGAACAAGATCAAGTCCTTCCTCCGGCAGGAAGTTTCCTTCACCGAGCAGGACTACGAGGTCATCGCCCGGGACTTCGGGGTCAGCCCGGCCGCGGCCCAGGAGCTCATCAGCCTGATCACCGGATGCTTCGACAAGCAGGGCCATTTCCTGCGTAGCGCATTCGAAAAGCGCATCCCGGCCTTCTGCGACCACGAGGAAAGGGTTTTCGAATTTCTGTGGCACTTTTTGAAGGAGCACATGCACAAGCAGGAGCGCATCGGGTTTCTAAACTCCCTCAAGCTCCTCATTGACCGCATGAGCGGCCAGAGCCTGGCCCTGTTCACCCTGCTCAGCGACTTCTGCCGCGACCCCGAAACCGTGACCTTCTCGGACCGCAACGCCCTGATGCTGTGCAATGTTCTTTTACGCGCCTACAACAAGGAGCTGCACCAGGACATCGAAATGACGCCCGAGGAGGTCCTGCTGGTACGGGAAGGCATCAACCGGGAAGCCTTGGAGTACGCCCGGGACCTCATTGACCGCGACAAGGAGAAGTTCTTTCTGAAGTACAGGCACATCCACCGCAACGTCCGCGACGCCCTCTCCGGGAAGCCCTTCGTGGATGCCCCCCTTCGCTACCTCCTCACCCTGGAACGGGAGGTCTACATGCTCTTCGCCCTGGTGGGGGGGATCACAGGCCGGGCGATCCTGCGCAGCGGCATTCGGGAGTATGGAGATCCCGACTCGGGCATCTACGAGCTGCCGGAGTCGCGCGCGCAGAAGGACTGGCTCATCCAGATCCTCCAGGTCCTGGTACGGGCCCTGGGCAGGGTGGGGGAAACCCCCGACCTCACCACGCTCAACGAAATCCCGCCCCGCAAGAGCTACTTCCTGAACCTGGGCACGGAAACCCGCCATCTGGACCAGGTGAGGCGCCTCCTGCGCTGGGTGGACACCTGCTCGGAAGAGATCAAGGCCCGGCGGTAGCAATGCCGGGGCAAGCCCGGGAGGAAGGCCACGAACCCAAACGGTCCAGAAGACAAATCCGCCGCCGGCAGCAACGCACATGCCCTCTGCCTGCGGGACCAGCTTTTTTCCGCCGCCGCCCTGGCGGCGGTCCTGGTGGTCTTCGGCTCCCTTGTCCGTACCGGGTTCCTGGAGCTGGACGACCCCCTGTACATCACCCAAAATCCTCTGGTGACCGGCGGGCTGGGCTGGGCCGGCGTCAAGGCGGCCTTTTCGTCGTTCCACGCCGGCTACTGGATCCCCGTCACCTGGACCGTCCTGGCCGCGGAGTACTCGGCGTTCGGCCCCTCGCCCTCAGGCTACCACGCCGTCTCCATCGCCCTTCATGCCGCGAACACGCTGCTTGTCTACGCATTTCTCGCTCGCGCGACCGGGAAAAGATCCGGAGCAGCGGCCGCCGCCTTATTGTTCGCCGTCCATCCCCTGGCAGTGGAGCCCGTAGCCTGGGCCTGCAGCCAGAAAGATCTCTTGTTCACCGTCTTCTTCCTTTCCGGGATGACGGCCTACCTTGCCTACGGGGCCAAGCCTTCCGCTGGCCGATACGGAGCTGTGACCGTCCTGTTCGCCCTGTCGCTCGCCGCCAAGCCCATGGCCGTCACTTTCCCCGCGGCGCTCCTCCTCCTGGACCACTGGCCCCTGGGCAGGCTTTCCCGCCGGAGCCTGGGCCGCCTCTTGGTGGAAAAGATCCCCTGGATCGTCATGGCCGCGGCTGTTTCGGTGGCGACGGTTTTCGCCCACCGGGCCTTCGGGGCCCTGCCCGCCGGGCCGGGTCTCGGAGAGCGCCTGGTGAACGCGATATTTTCCGCCGGCTGGTATGCAGTTTCCACCGTGCTTCCCTACAGGCTGGCGGTTTTTTATCCCTACCCCGCGGCCGGGATCGCCTGGTACAAGCCGGCCCTCGCGGGAGGGTGCCTCATTGCCACCGCCCTGGTTTTTTTTCGCATGAAAACAAAACCCTTCCTGGCCGTCGGACTTCTCTTTTTCCTCGTCACCCTGCTCCCCGCCTCGGGAATCCTCCAGGCAGGAGCCCAGGCCATGGCGGACCGTTTCGCCTACCTGCCGCGACTGGGCCTGATCCTGATCCTGGTCTACGGCGGGAGCTTGGCCCTTGCCCGGCTCCGCATAACACAAGCCCAAGCAGCGGTCTTCGTTGCCGTGGCCATCGCGGGCTACGGGGTTCTCTGCAAGATACAGACGGGATTCTGGCAGGACCGGATCACCCTCTACACCCACGCCCTATCCGTGACGCAGGACAACTACATAGCGGAAAACAGGCTGGGCCGGGCCTTTCAGGAGAAGGGAGATCTCGACGCCGCCATAGCCCGATACAGGAAGGCCGCGGCCATCGCCCCCTCCTACGCGGCGGCCCGGAACAACATCGCGGGCATATACATGGCCCGGGGCATGTTCGGAGAAGCCCAGGGAGAGCTTTCCGATTTCATTCGGAAATACCCCGAAAAGGCAGGCCCCGAGATCTACAACAACCTGGGGGCTGCAGCCGGGAACGGCGGGGACGCCGAGAGCGCCGTCCGATGGTTCCAAAAAGCCGCCGAAGCCTATCCCGACAACTTTTCGGTCCACGTCAACCTGGGAAACGCCTACTTCATGAACCACGAGATGGAAAAGGCGAAAGCGGAGTACGAGAAGGCCCGGGCCATAGAGCCGGACAACCTGATGATCAAAAAAAGGCTTGACGTATTCACGGGCAAGGGCTTTAGGAAAGGTCAAAGCCCTTACTGACCATTGCGCAAGGAGCCTTCATGGACCTCATCCAGGCAATCGAAAATCGCAGAAGCATCCGCGGCTTCAAGCCGGACCCCGTTCCCCGGGCGGTTATCCGCGAAATCCTCTCCGTGGCCACCCGTGCCCCGTCTGCCAACAACACCCAGCCCTGGGAGTTCGCAGTCCTGGCAGGCCCGGTGCTGGACGCCGTCCGGGAGGAAAACGTGGCCTGGCTCCGCTCCGGCCGCATGATCGAGCCCGAGCACCCAGTGTTCTCCTGGCCCAAGGAAAGCGTGTTCCGCCAGCGCCAGGTGAACCTGGCCCGCGACATCTTCTCCCTCATGGGAATCAAGAGGGAGGACAAGGTCCAGCGGGACATCTGGATGGAACGGGGCTTCCGCTACTTCGACGCTCCGGCGGCCATTTTCGTGCTGACGGACCGCTCCCTGGGCGAGCACGGCTCCCTTATGGACATCGGCGCAGTGGTGCAGACCATCTGCTTGGCCGCCCTGCCCCACGGCCTGGGGACCTGCATCGAGGACCAAGGGGTCCTCTATCCCAAGATCCTCCGGACCATCGCCAACTTTCCCGAAAACAAACGCGTTGTCATCAGCATCGCCATCGGCTACCCGGACCCGGACTTCCCGGCCAACCGGCTCAAGAGCACCCGGGAACCCGTGGAGTCCATCACCACATTCTTCGGCCTCGGCGACTAACGCTCCAGGAAGAACAAAAAAGAAACCGGGGGAAGCCTCTCGCGGCCTCCCCCGGTTTCTTTTTTTTCCTGAATCCGTGACGGACTCTTTCATCAAAAAGGAAAAGGATTTTGCGGGGGAGGGGGGAAAACCCCTTTTGAAAAAGCTGGCTTTTCCCCCCTCCCCCGCACCCCTTCCCCCTTTTCCGAAAAACTTTTTGAACTAGGTAAAAAGGCAACCATTCGAGGCTTAGTGCCCATAATACCGCTAAAAACTTCTTTTGGTGGGCAAGGAAATGGTATTCAAAGTATAATAGGTCCTTGATAAAAATTATTTTGAGATGAGTTCTGGTGAAGGTCTTTTTCCGCCCTTCGGGGCGGCCCCATGCAGCCCGTCTGCCGTATCATGCCGCGGCCGCCGTACATTCAGTACTGTCGGCCGCGGACTTCCTTGCATCCGGGCCACCGGAGGCCGCTCACGCCTTTGCGGCGGCGTAGCGCTCCACCAGCGCGGCCAGCGCGGGAACCGCGGCCGCAACATGGGGTTTTCCGATCTTGCGAAGGCCTTCATAGGTTTTCCGCAATCCCCCCTTCTCGCTGGAGGAGGCGGCCCGGTCGGTAATGGAAAGCAGGTCCTCGGCCACGCCGTCCGCCCTGGTCTTGAGATAGTCGGAGAAGCTCCCCTTCTTCCCCGCCTCGGCGTAGGCGTCCCAGTGCTTGTCCAGGACCGCAACGAAGTCGTTCAAGAAATGATCCACCGTGCCCGGAAGCATTCCGGGCTTCACCGCCTTGAAGGCCTTGTAGCCGGCCTTGATGAGGAGGCCCGAGGCGCCCTTCTTGGCCGCCACCTGGCCGTCCACCAGCTCCGCGCAGTCCGCCACCACCTTGCCGCGGATCTCCGTGTCCAGCATGATGTTGCTGAGCGATCCCATATCCACCTGAACCTTTCCGGTTATCGGGCCTTTCCGCCCCCCATTGTATGCCTTCTCCTATTGGCCGACTGGAAGCTGTTTCATGCTCCCACCTGACGCCCCGGGGCGGCGTTGCGAGCCTTCTCAAAATGTTCACATACAGCTGCTGCTCCGATTTTTCGTCGGCCCGCGCCTTTCCCTGAAATGTGCCGGGGTAATGGAACAGCTTCTATCCCCGCCCCTTCTTCTCCTGCGGCGTTACGAGGGTCCGGATGGGGAAGGGAATCTCGATGCCTTCCCGGTCGAAGATCTTCTTGATGGAGTCGGTGAGGTAGCTGGTGGTTTCCCGGCGGCGTCGGGGGTCCTTGATCCACACGCGGGCCTGGAGCGTGATGGAGCAGTCCCCGAAATCCGTCAGCACCACCTTGGGCTCCGGCTCCCGGCAGATCCAGTCTGCACCTGCCGCCGCCTCCAGAATGCCCTTCTTGGCCCGCTCCATATCCGTGTCGTAGGCCACCCCCACCGAGATGCGGACGCGGGTGGGCGAGGATTCCGCCGAATAGTTCACGATGTCGCGGCTCATGATCTGGTTGTTGGGTATGACCACGATGAGGTGGTCCGTGGTGCGGATCTTGGTGGCCCGCAGGCCTATACGCACCACATCGCCCCAGGAGGAGTAGTTCTTGGGGGCGTTCCAGATCTCGATGCGGTCTCCGGTCTGGAAGGGGCGGTCCATGAGCAGAACCACCCCCGCGATGACGTTGGACAGGGTGTCCTTGGCCGCGAAGCCCACGGCCGCCCCCAGAACGCTGGCCCCCGCGATGAAGGGCATGACGTTGATTCCCACCAGGTCCAGGGCGATGACGACGGCCGTGCCGAAGACCAGGACGCCCGCGAAGCGGTGAAGAAGCTCCAGGGCGGTCCGATTGCCGGTCTCCTCCCCCAGCCGGCCCTGGGCGCCGTGGAGAAGGAGCCGGACCAGCTTGTTCACGGGGCTGGCGAAGAACAGGACCATTCCCGCCGCGAAGAGATGGCGGATGGGCTGGATCTTCAGGATCTCGATGAGATAGAGGCCCGAGGCCAGCACCAGCCCGTAGCGCAGGGCCTGGCGGATGGCCGCGAAGGACGAGGGGTTCTGGGAGAACCAGGGCCGCTTGATGAGGCGCCGCGCCGCGATTCTTCCCAGGTAGTTGAACGCGATCCACAGGGCCAGGGGGCCGAGGATGGCCAGGAGGATGCTGGTGCCCAGGTCCCACAGCTCGCTGTGCTTCTGCGCCAGGTGGGAGAGCCAGGATATGATTTCGTTCATGGAGAAGTCCTCGCCGGCGGGTACCCCGGCTCCCGCCTCGGGCCCGTCTTCCTGCATTGCCTTAAGCTGTTCCCCCTACTTTGGGGACGGCCTCTTGTAATCCTCTTTCTTGAGCCCGTAGCGCCGCATGAGCTTGGAGAGCTGCCTCGTGGTGATATCCGCCGCCCGCGCCGTTTCCTTCACGGATCCCCGGTGCTGGGCCAGTTTCTCGGCCAGATACCGGGCCGTGAACTCCTCCAGCGCCCGCTGTCGCGCCGCGGCCAGGGTTTCGGAGCCCTCGGGCTTGAGGTTGGCCATGGCGTGCTTCAGGGGGAAAAGCTCCGCCGGAAAGCTTTCGGGGGTAAGGGTGTCGGTCTTTTCCAGAATGTGGGCCCGCTCGATGATGTTCTCCAGCTCCCGCACGTTTCCCGGCCACTCGTAGACGGCCAGGTGGGGCGGGACCGCCGGGTGCACCGACATGATCTGCTTGCTATACTGGGAGTTGAGCTTCTGCAAAAAGGCCTCGGTCAGGAGCGGCAGGTCCTCCAGCCGCTCGCGCAACGGCGGCACGAAGATGGGAAAGACATTCAGGCGATAGAAGAGGTCCTTGCGGAACACCCCCTGGTCGGAAAGGAATTTCAGGTCCGCGTTGGTGGCGGCTATGACGCGGGCGTCGGCGGTGATGACCGTTTCTCCGCCCACCCGAGAGAAGGTGCCCTCCTGCAGGACCTGGAGGAGCTTCACCTGGGCCGATGCGGTGAGGGTCCCCACTTCGTCTAGAAAGATGGTGCCGCCGCGGGCGATCTCGAACCTGCCCAGCTTGCGCTTCACCGCCCCGGTGAAGGCGCCCTTCTCGTGGCCGAAAAGCTCGCTTTCGATGAGGTTTTCCGGGATGGCCCCGCAGTGCACCGAGATGAAGGCCCCCTCCGAGCGGTTGGAGTGGCGGTGGATGAGGCGCGCCAGCACGCCCTTGCCGGTTCCCGTCTCGCCGGTGATGAGCACGGTGCTGCGCGTGGGCGCCACCGACCGGACATCGTTATAAACCTTCTTCATGGCCGGGCAGTTGGTGCGGACCAGCTTCAGCATGTCCGCCTTCCAGAACTTGCCCCGCAGGTAATCCAGCTCGCTCTGGACGATGGAAAGCTCTTCCAGGCTCTCCACCACCAGCCGGATTTCCTCCACCGTGAGGGGATAGGTGAGGTAGTTGACTGCGCCGACCTGCACGGCCTGAACCGCCTCGCGCACCGTCTCGGGCTTGGTCATGACGATGAGCTCGGGCGGATGCGGGCCCGCGGTGAAAAAGGGGGCCAGCGCCTCCTTGAGGGCCCGGGCCCCGCCCGTGGGAGAGACGATGGCGAGATCGGCGAACACGTAGTCGAACCTTCGCCCGGCGATGGTGGCGAGGGCGGCTGCGCGGGTTTCCACCCCCCGCACGCGGCCCTCTCCGGCAAAGGCCTCGGTGATGATGGGGAGATCCTTGGGGTTTTGGGAGATGACCAGGATGTGTTTCATGGCGCCATGCCGGGCCGGGACTAGATTCCGGCCTGAATGTGTCCCTCCGGGAAAGGGAAAGGTCTCTGTCAGGCGTGGATCTTCTTGAGAAGCCACGCCATGTTTTCCCCCAGGGCGACCATGTTGGTCATGGCCTCCTCGTCCGCAGCCACTTCTCCGGGGTCCAGGGCGAAGCCCATGTTCCAGTAGGTCGCACCCGGCACCACCATTGCGTTGATGAAGAAGAAATGGTTGAGCGAGTCGAAGGTGTGGATGGCGCCGCCCCGCCGGGCCACCGCCACGGCGGCCCCCACCTTGCGCGCGAACATGCGGTCGTTGGCGATGGCCACCATGCCGGCGCGGTCCATGACCGCCTTGATCTCCGGCGTCAGGTCGGCAAAATAGGTGGGTGAGGCCAGAACCACGGCGTCCGCGGCCAGCATCTTGGCGATGACGGTGTTCATGTCGTCGCGGCGGCCATGGCAGCTGCGGTCCCTCTTGTCGAAGCAGCGATAGCAGGCGGTGCAGCCCGACAGCTTGAGCCCGGAGAGCTGGCACAGCTCCGTTTCGATTCCTTCCTGCTCGAGCCTGTCGAAAAGCGACCGCAGCATGGTTGCCGTGTTGCCGGACTTGCGCGGGCTGCCGTTGATGCCCAAAACCTTCATGGTCCCTCCCCCGGGACGCTCTTCATCCCCGCCGGGCTTTGGCATTGCCCGGCGTTTCCGGAGCCGCCCCTCTTCTTCCGAAGCCGTTTCCGTCAAAATCCGTTTGCCTCGGTCCCGTTTTCCTTTCGGTGGCGCGGAAAAGAAAGATGGCTCTGGGCGATGAGCCACCGTTCCTGCTGCTTTTTGAGAACGGCGGTGAGCCTCCCGCCGGAGATGGTCATCCCGTCCGGCCCGGAAAAGGCGTTTACGCGGGCAAACACGTACGCCACCCCGGTGCATACGGAAACCCGGAATCGGCTGGCCTTGAGACCCGCGTGATGCGGGTTGTCGAAGTCGCTCAAAAGGGCCTCCCGCAGGGCTTCGCCGCCGAAAAACTCCATGCCCGGCCGGGCGCCCACGACAACCATGCCGGGGTCGGACAGATACCTGTCCAGCACGCCGTCCAGGTCCATGGCCGAGTATGCATCGAGAACCGCCTTCACTACCTCGATCACCTGCTCTTCCGTCCGCTGGTCTGTGGTCATCTGTGTCGCTTTCCTGGTTCACCGGCGTCCGTTCATCCGGGTGCGCCCTTTCCCGGTTGTCGCCGGGCGCACCGGGGCGTTGCAGCCGAGTCCCTCTATTGAGAACCCCATCGTTCGGACCAGCGGCGCTTTGGCCGCAAGACCGCCTCAGACCTCCAGAATCACGGGAATGATGATGGGCCTTCTCTGGATCACGTAGTTGAAGTACTGCCGGAGCGACCGCTGGACCTCCGATTTGATGTAGGCGATCCGGTCGGGCTTCTTCATGTCCGCGTCCTCCACGATCTCCAGGATCACGCAGACGGCGTCGTCCAGGAGGTGCCCTTTCTCGGTTTCGAACACGAAGCCCTTGGAGGCGATTTCCGGCCCGTGGATGACCACCCCGGTCTCCTGGTCCAGCACCATGGTGACCACCACCACCCCTTCTTCAGACAGGACCCTGCGCTCCTTGAGGACGCTGCGGCCCACGTCGCCCACCCCCTTGCCGTCCACCAGCGTGCGCCCCGTGTCCACGGGAGTGTCAATGCGCGCCCCGGACTCGGAGAAGCAGATGGCGTCGCCGTTCTCCGCGATGAGCACGTTCTCCCGGGCCAGACCCATGGACCGGGCCAGCCTGCCGTGGTGGATGAGGTGCCGATACTCTCCGTGCACGGGCACGAAGTAGCGGGGGCGGCACAGACTGATCATGAGCTTGAGCTCTTCCCGGAAGGCATGGCCGGAGACGTGGATGGCCGAGATCTTCTCGTAGATGACCTCCGCTCCCATGCGGTAGAGGCGGTTGATGATCCCCGTGATGGCCTTCTCGTTGCCGGGAATGAACTTGGAGCTTAAAATGAAGGTGTCGTTCTTCTTCACCCGCAGGTGCTTGTGGGTGCCCGACGCCACCCGAGCCAGCGCGGACATGGGCTCCCCCTGGGTGCCCGTGGTGAGGATGATGATCTTTTCGTCCGGGAACTCGGAGACGTGTTCCACGTCAATGACCATTCCCGACGGAAGGGAAAGGTGGCCGAGCTCCGTGGCCAGCTTCACGCTCATCTCGATGGATCGGCCGGACACCACCAGCTTGGCGCCCTTCTTCCTGGCCACGTCCACGATCTGGGCGATCCGGGGGATGTTGCTGGCGAACACGGCCACGATGACCCGGCCCGGGCTTTCCAGGATGATCTCCTCCAGGCTCTCTCCGATGGCCTTTTCCGAAAGGGTGTAACCTTCCTTTTCGGCATTGGTGGAGTCGGAGAAAAGCGCCAGCACTCCCTCCTCGCCCAGCTGGGCGAAGCGGGACAGATCCGTGGCCCCGAAGGCGTTTGCCTCGTGGCTGATCTTGAAGTCGCCGGTATGCACCAGAAGGCCGGCCGGGGTCCGGATGGCCAGCCCCACGCCGTCCACCACCGAGTGGCAGACCCGGATGGGCTCCACCTCGAAGGGGCCGATGACCACCTTCTGCCGCGGCGTCATGGGCCGCAGATCCGCGCGGGCGAGAAGGTCGCGCTCCTCCAACTTGCCCCGCACCAGGCCCAGGGTGAAGGGCGTGCCGTAGACCGGCGCCTGGATCTCGCGAAGGAGGAAGGGAAGGGCCCCGATGTGGTCCTCGTGGCTGTGGGTGAGCACGATGGCAGCGAGCTTGGCCCGGTTCTCCCGGACGTACTCGTAGTCCGGGATCACGATGTCCACGCCCAGCATGTAGTCTTCCGGGAACATGAGGCCCGCGTCCACCACGATCATGGTGTCGCCGCACTCGAAGACCGTCATGTTGAGGCCGATCTCGCCCAGGCCCCCCAGGGGGATCACCCGCACCGGATTTTGTTCCTGGCCGGTTTCCATAGGTTCTCTCGGAATATGAAGTAGCGGCCGTGCGCGTCTCGGGCCGGAAGAAATTGGATTTTTTCCCCTCAGACCGCGATTCCCAGTTCCCCTAGCAGGCCGTCCAACAAACGGAGCAAATACAAAACCTGGCCTTCGGTGGCATAGGCCACGCAGGAGCAGCGCATGCGCTGCCGGGATCGGACCAAAAGTTCGCAGGAAAGGGCGGTCTCCGAAACCTCCAGGGCGATGACAAAGGGAGCGCAGTCGGGATGCTCCTCCTGGACCGGAGAAAGCGCATCTTCGGGAAGGGGCACCCAGTAAATCCCCGGCAGCGGGCTCTCGCCGAACCGTCGAGTCAGAAGCTCTTCGATCCTGTCCCGGTCACCGGGGCGAAGCTGGTCCACAACGATCTGCTTCATGATTCGATGCGCTCGAAGAAAGACGTTGTCAGCGGCAGGTCCGCCGGAAGAGTTTCGCCCGGCGCAAGCCCGTTATGGCCGCACCATTGCGGGCCGGGCTGTCAGGCCATTGCCAAGCAAGATATAACCATTGGATTTTTCTTGTATCTTCCTACCACGGGAAGGACGCTCCGGGCAAGACAATTTCCGCGGATTTTCCCCGGAAAAACCTATCTCCCGGCCTTGCTTCTTTCCAGGTCCAGGAGCTTCGTCTTCAGGTCCAGCCCGCCGGAAAACCCGCCCAGACCGCCGTCCGCGTGCACCACCCGGTGGCAGGGGATGAACACGGGAAAAGGATTGCGGGACATGGTGTTTCCCGCAAAGCGGGCGGCTCCGGGCATCCCCGCACGGCGGGCCAGCTCGCCGTAGCTGGTCACGGTGCCGTAGGGGATCTCGGCGCAGCAGCGCAGGATCGCCTGCATCCGCTCGGTAAGCCCCGAAAAGTCAAGCAAGTCCCAATCCACGCGGGGCTCTTCGCCGGCAAAATAGCGGCCGAGCTCGCGGGCCGCGGCCAGCACCGCGGGAGGCGGATCGTCCTCTCGGGCCATGCCCTTGCAGCTCTGCCCCGGCCGAGGAAGCCGGATCTCCGTAAGGGCCGTCGGGTCCTTCCGGTAGCGGATGACGGCGCAGCCCAAGGGTGTGTCCACCGGAAGGCAGAATCCGGGCGAAGCTTCGGTGGCTTTCTTCATTGCGTCTCCCGTTGTTCGTGCTGTTCTGCCTGGCATGGGTGGTTGGGTGAAAGCCCGTCTAGGCGCTTTCCGCGGGGATGATCCAGGGGGCCAGGTTGCCGTCCGGCCCGAAGGCCAAGTCCCGGTAATCGCTGATGCGGCAAAGCCGGGGGTTTGCCCGGATCTCGGGTTCCAGCGCCGGGGACGCCGCCAGCAGGGAAAGCCGCGAAGTGCTGGGAATCCATGCCAGCCGGGCGCTTTCCGGTTTCTCGCATCCGCAGGTGGACAGGCAGGCTTCCAAGCACTCCCGGTCCGTATCGAAGTGCATGGGAATGGCGGCCTTCTCCGGGCTCAGGGCCGACAACGAGTTTACATAGGTTTTTTTTCGGTCCACGGCAGCCGCCAGCCGGCTGGTCACGAAGTCGGCCAGGCCCACACCGTTGGCGTTTCCCGCGGACCCCGGCGAAAGCTCCCGGACGAAAATGCGTCCCGGATCGGGCGGGAGGCGGAAGTCGCCGGAGATATCCCTGTGCCGGCCGGTGACCTTGCTGTCCATGCCGATGCCGGAAATGTCCTTTCCCATGGCGTCCACGATGAGGACGTCCAGCTTGGCGAAGGGAAGCCTGCCCAGGTTTCCGTAGGCGACCGGTAAAAGCTCCTTTTCCCGGGCGATGATGTCCCGCGCCGGGACCGCCTCCACGCGGCTGAGCTTTCCCTCCCCGTCCTCCAGGAGAGCCAGCCCGAAAAGAACCGGAACGCGGGAAAGGATGGCGGCCGCCGCCGCCTCCACCAGGGAGAAGCCGCGCCGCACCGCCGCCCTGTGGAAGCTTGCCGCGCCTTCGGCCTTGCCGAAGCCCACCACCAGCATCTTGCAAAGCCCGGACTCGATCTCGGCGGTGAACTTGGTGTGGGGCTTCACCCGGTTGACGGGCACGAGGAAATCCAGCCCCAGGGCGTCCCGAGAGAAAAGAACCGTTTCCCCGGACGGAAGATCGGCGATCGGATCGGTCTCCATGCCGCACAGAAGCGGCACGTCCGGGCAAAGCGACGTCACGCCAAGGCCTTCCAGAACCTTTGCCTGGCCTTCGGGCGTGGCTCCCCCGTGGCTGCCCATTGCGGGCACCAGGAAGGGGACCGCGCCTTTCTCCCGCAGGAACCGGGTCGCAGCCGCAACCACTTGGCCGATGCGGTCAATCTTGCGGCTTCCCACTCCCAGGCCCACGGTTTTCCCGGCGAGCGAAGGCAGATCTCTCTCGAGCCCGGCCAGCTCTTTTCCCGTCTCCAGGCTGGCATCGGGAATAGCCGCGCTGATCAGCTGCTGGCGCACCAGCGCCACCTTGGGGAAAAAATTTTCCATAGTCGGGCCGGTACTCGGGAAGTTTGCCGTCCTGGCCCCAGAAGACAAAGGGGGAGGCCCGCACACGGACCTCCCCCCCGGTCTGGAACCTCGAAAAGGCTAGGTTTCCTCGATGGTGATGGCGCCCTGCTCGCACACCTCGATGCAGCTTTCGCATCCCAGGCACTCGTCGGCGTTCACCGGGGTGGACTTGCCGTCCTGCATTTCGTAAACGTCCACCGGGCAGACGTCTACGCACTCTTCGCAACCGATGCACTTCTCTGCGTCCACAATAGGATTGAATGCCATGTTAAACAGCCTCCTTTCTGGGTTGTCCTACTCCTCGTGTATCGCTTAGCGTATGCGGAAACGACCACGCGATGGGTTTCAAAGCCACAACCCCGTTATACCAATCCCACGGGCGAGTCAAGGGGGTTGTATAGGGCCGGATCGGCCCCGGGATCCTTGATTTCTTCCGGGCAGGGCTTACTTTTCCTAAATAATTATCATTCTCCCTGAAACCAAGGAGGTTCCCGTGGCCAAGGCCGAAGACATGTATCAATGCCAGACCGTGAACTGCGGATATACCTACGATCCGGACCGGGGCGACCGCAAGGGGAAGATCCCCAAGGGCACACGCTTCGAAGACCTTCCGGACGACTGGCGCTGCCCGGTGTGCGGCGCGGGCAAGAAATGCTTCCGGCCCCTGGCCGGGCCCGGATCCACTGCGGCAGCCAGGTGCGAGGTGTAAATTCCTGCCTGAATCCGTGACGGTGTTCTGTATTAAAGAGGCAAAAGCCCGCCGCTCGGGCATTATTGCCAAGAATGATGTTTCCCCGGGGTGAAAGTCCTTTTCCGCCCTTCGGGGCGGCCCCATGCGGCCCGTTTGCGTTGTCAGGCCATGACCGCCGTACGCGCAGTACTGTCGGCCGTGGCCTTCCTATCATCCGGGCCACCTGAGGCCGCTCGCGGATTCAGGTCCTAGAAAAAGGTGTCGAACGCCGTCTTCACCATGACGGGCAGGTTTCGAAGCGACAGCCTTTTCGCCTGGGCGATGAAGCGGGAGGGCCGGAAGTAGAAACGCCGCAACGCCTTCTTCTGCAGGGCTTTGAGCTCCGCGGCGCTGAGCGTGGGCGTGACCCAGATGGGCTCGTTGTCCGTGTAGGAGACATAGCTGGAGTAGCGCCGCCACACCTCGGGCCGCAACGCGCCGTCCGGGGAGACTCCCGTGTCAATCTCGCCCCTTTGGGAAAGCTCGTAGTAGATGTCCGAGCCCGGATAGGGAACCAGCACGGAAAACTGGGCCATGTGGAGCGGCAGGGAGCAGGCGAAGCGGATGGTCTCCAGGCTGTCCTTCTTCGTCTCTCCGGGAAGCCCCAGGATGAAGAGCCCCGAAACCTTGATGTCCGAGTTCTTCCGTACGCAGGAGACCGCCTCCGCCACCATGGCGGGGGTCGTGTTCTTCTTTACGGCGTCCAGGAGCCTTTGCACCCCGGACTCGATGCCGAAGGCCATGTCGTGGCATCCGGCCGCGTCCATGGCCCGGATCAGTTCCGCATCCACGAAGCGCACGTGGGCCTCGCAGCCCCAGGCAAAGGACAGGTTGCGGCGCCTGATCTCGTCGCAGATCTCCAGCACCCTCTTTTTCCGGGCCACGAACAGCGAGTCCATCATGAAGATGTAGCCGGCGTTGTACTCGTTGACCAGCATCTCCATCTCGTCCACGGCCCGGACCGCGTCCACGGCTCGTTGGCGGCGGCTGTGGTGCACGGTGCAGAAAGTGCAACGGTTGGGGCATCCCCGCGAGGTGAACATGTGCTTGCCCCGGCGGTCCCGGCTTCCCTCGTAGGGGATGTTGGAGACCGCGGGGAGATCGTAATGCGCTTGGTCCACCAGGTCCCGGGCGGGGAAAGGCACCCGGCCGAGGTCCTCGATCCGGCCCTCTGCCTGGTTCTTCACGAAGACGCCGTCTTTTATGAAGGACACCTCGGGAACCGAGGAGAAATCCCGCGATCCCTCCTGCAGCGTATCCAAGACCTTCAGAAAGACATACTCCCCCTCGCCGTGGACCACCAGGTCGCAGGCCCCGTTCTTGAGGTAGGCTTCCGCGTAAACGGCCGCTTGGACATTCCCCAGGACCACCGGAACCTCCGGCATGCGCTCCCTGATGGCCCGGCCCAGCTCGTAGACGATTCCCCCGCAGGACGTGAAGGTGGTCATTCCCACCACGTTCGGAGCGATCTCCGCGATCCGGCGGACCACATCCTCCTGGGAGAGCTTTTCCACAAAGGCGTCCATCACGAAGACTTCGTGGCCCGCCTCCCGGGCCGCGGCCGCCACGTACAGGAGCCCCAGGGGTTCGATGGGCATGATGAGGTTCGCTCCGGAGCCGATCACGGCCCGGAGGTCGTCGGGGGGGTTGATCAAAAGAACTTTCATGGAATGCTTTTCATCACCGTGGAGTGGTTTTCTCGGATCTCGAGGCGCGGATGCCTCAAGGAATGAAACGGACGCAGAGCGCGAGGCTGCCGGAGCCGGATCCCCGGCCTCCGCCGTCCCGATGCGGCCCCGCGATGTGGGAAAAGAGATCCGCCCCGGAAAGAAACGGAAAGAAAACCGCCGTTATCTCGGCCGCGGGGCCCCCTTCCTCCGAACCAAGCTTCGCAATCGCCTCCTCCGCTTCCTTTGCCGCGTCCCTCCCTCCGCCGTCCAGCACCTTGCGAAGGGCCTCGCGAAAGGCTTCGGACCGGGCTTCGAAAGCTTTTTCATCACCGGCGAAGACGGGCAGGCGTACTGCGGAAAACAACCGGGCGGCACCGGGCGCGCCTTCTTCCAGAGAAGCTAGGCAGTCCGGGTCGCAGGTCACGAACACCCGCACGGGCTCGTCCAGGGCCAGGAAGAGAGCGGCCCAGGCGCGCAAGAGGGCCTGCGGGTTCGCACCGCCGCGCTGGGGAGGAACGAAGGACCTTCTGTCCTCCGAAACAAGGCCGGAAAGGGCCCGGAACATGGCCCGTTCCCTGGTCCGCACCTCGGCCATGCCCGCCGCTGCCTCGTACTGGTCCGCGGAGAGCCTGCGGGAAAGATGGGCAAGCACCCGGTCCGGCATGAGGGGATACCGGGCTTCCGCCTGGCCCTTGCTTCCCCCGGACACCACCGCGTCGCGCAGGGCGTGCAAAGAGTCCTCCATGCTTCTTCCCGAAGCCGCGGCCACCGCGCGTCCGTTGGTTCCTTGATGGGCGGCCCCCCAGGCCCGGGCGTTGGTCAGGAAAGCCAGGAAGGCCTCCAGCTCGCCCGGCTTCCAGGCCGGAACCACCTGGCGCACCATGCCCTGGGTTTCCTGGTTCTTGGCCGATGACGGCGCATCCACCTCTGCGGGGCTTACCAGGGTGAGGGTTCCCAGAAGGCCGGACACGAACCGGCCCGGGTCCTGGCCGATGAAGGAGTCGGGGAAGAAAAAGACGCTCATGGGATCGCCTTCGAAAAGGGGTTCGGGTTGCATGGCCTTGCGTCGGGCAAAGCAAAAAGAAAAGAAAGAAGACGGGACCTTGCGGGGTAGCGTGAAAACCCCTGGAAAAGAAAGGCACTTACTCCTTCTCCCGGGGCTCCCTATCCGGCCTTGCCATCCCTGACCGTGACCCCCAGGGCATCCAGCCTTTTCCGAAGCTCGTCGGCGCGGGCGAAGTCCTTGCTCCTTCGCGCCTCCTCCCGCTCCGCAAGGAGCTTTTCTATCTCCGGTCCGGACGCCTTAGATCCGGCAGGCAAAACGTTCACCACTTCGTTCAGCTTGACGAGCTGCGCCATGATCTTGTCGCGGCCCGCCCGGGTGATGAGGCCCTGGGAAAGCAGCATATTGGTCCGCTTGATGACGGAAAAGACGCCCGCCATGGCCGACTGAATGGCCAGGTCGTCGTCCATGGCCGCGGTGAAGCTGGCTTTGAGATCGTAAGCCAGCTGGTCCGTATCCGGATGCTGGGCTTCCCCTCCTTCCTCGGCCAGGTTCTGGGCGAAGCGCGCAAGCCGCGCAAGCGCCTTGCGGGCGTTCTCCAGGCTTTCGTCGGAGAGCGACAAAGGCCTGCGGTAGTGGGCCGACAACAGGAAGTAGCGGATCTCGGGCCCGGTGAACCCGCGGTCGAGCAGGTCCTGCACCGTGAGCTCGGGTCCGGCCGCGCCCACCTTCTTGCCGTCCACGTAAACCGCCTCGCAGTGCAGGAACAGCCGTGCGGACGGATGCCCGGAAAGGGCCTGGGCGATGGCCGACTCGTTCTCATGGTGGGGGAACAGGAGATCCAGGGAGCTCACCAGGAGATCGTACTCCTCCCCCAAATACTTCCGGCTCATGGCCGCGCACTGGAGGTGCATGCTGGGCCGCGCGTTGCCCCATGGGGTCTTGGGGGAGATGCCGCGCTTGAGCTCGGAGAGCCGGCTTCTTTTGAATAGGGTGAAGTCCCGCGGGTTGTCCTTCTCGTAGCTGTCCAGGTCAACGGTGGCCCCCAGTCGGATCTTGTTCACGTCCATGTGGGAAAGTCCGCCGTAGGAGGGGACACGCGAGATGTCGAAGTAAAGGGACCGGAGCTTCTCGTAGGCCACGCCCTTCTCCGCCAGGCGGCTGGCCAGGTCCGTCATCTCCGCCAGGTGCTCCGAGGTCCGGGGAAGGCGGTCGGCCCGGGCCACCCCCAGGGTCTCCATGTCGGCGAGGAAGTCGGCGATGTGCCTCCCGGCGAAGTCGGAAACCGACACTCCGGCCTTTTCCGAGCCTTCGATGACCTTGTCGTCCAAGTCGGATATGCCGATCACCTGCTCCGTCACCAGGCCCCGGGAGGCCAGGTAGCGCCGCACCAGGTCCGCGAAGACGTAGCGGCGGCACTCGGAGAGGTTGGGCCGGCGGAAGGCCGAGGGCCCGCAGGAGTACATGCCCACCTTGCCGGCCCGGAGGGGTACCAGGGGCTCCTTTTTCCGGCTCAGGGTGTTGTAGATCTTGAGGTCCACCTTGTCCTTCACCGTGAAGAGCGCGGTGGAGAGATAGCGCTCACCGCCGTCGGGCAGGATGACCACCATCACCCCCGACTCCATCTCCCGGGCCTTCTTCAGGGCCACGGCCATGGCCGCGCCCGAGCTCATCCCCACGAACAGGCCCTCTTCCGCGGCCAGCCTGCGGGCCATCTCGTAGGCCTCTTCGTCCTCTATGTTCACCTTTTCGTCCAGGCGGCTTCGCTCGAATATCTCCGGAACGTAGGCTTCCTTGAGGTTCTTGAGGCCCTGGATCTTGTGACCCAGGTAAGGCTCCACGCCGATGATCCGGATCTCGGGGTTGTACTCCTTGAGCCTGCGGGAGATGCCCATGAGGGTGCCGGTGGTGCCCATGGTGGCCACCAGGGCGGTGAGGCGGCCGCCGGTCTGCTCCCAGATCTCCGGCCCCGTGGTCCGGTAGTGGGCCATCCAGTTGGCCGGGTTGTTGAACTGATCCGTCAGGAAGTACTTGTCCGGATGCTCCCGCGCCAGGCGGTAGACCTCCTCGATGGCGCCGTCCGTGCCCATGTGGCCCGGCGTGAGCCGGATTTCCGCCCCGCGGGCCCGCAGGATCTTGCGGCGCTCCTCGCTCACGGCCTCGCTCATGGTGAGGAGCAGCCGGTAGCCCTTGACCCCGCACACCAGGGCGAGACCGATGCCCGTGTTCCCGGACGTGGCCTCGATGACGATCTTGTCCCGGGTGAGCTCGCCCGACTCCTCCGCCGTCCGGATCATTTCCAGGGCGGGCCGGTCCTTGATGGAGCCGCCGGGGTTCAGGTACTCCAGCTTGGCGTAAATGGACACGGCCGGGTTGTCCGCCAATTTGCGGATGCGGACCAGCGGCGTGTTTCCGATAAAATCGAGAATGCTTGGTTCCATGGGATCTGCCTGTCGGTTCATCTTTCTTGCCGGAAAGGGTGAAGGTCCGGGCGCAGGTTACCCCTGCAGGCGGCTTAAAATATGCGGTTATTTCAGGATCAGGTGGCGGCGGCCCGATTTTCCAGATACTCCTCCACGGCCCTCATGATGTCGGAACGCACGGACTCGGTGTCCTGGTCCGCGCGGATGACGACGAAGCGCTCCGGGTGCTTCACGGCCAGGGCCAGATAGCCTTCGCGCACCTTTTCGTGGAACTCCAGGCTTTCGGCCTCGAAACGGCCTTCCCTGCCGTGGTCCCGGAAGCCCCTTCCTTCCCGGGAGCGCGCCCGGGGCACCCCCACGCGGGCGGGCAGGTCCAAAAGGATGGTGATGTCGGGCACCAGGCTGCCCGCCGCGATCCCGTTCAGGTGCTCCACCAGCTCCAGGTCCAACCCCCGGGCGTATCCTTGGTAGGCCGCAGTTGCATCGTAGAAGCGGTCGCACACCACGGCCTGCCCCGCGGAAAGCGCTGGCAGGATCACCCTGCGGATGTGCTGGGCGCGGTCCGCCTCGTAAAGCAAAAGCTCCGCCAGGGGCTCCATTCCCGCGGACTCGGGGTCCAGCAAGATGGAGCGGATTCGCTTTCCCATCCCCGTCCCGCCCGGCTCCCGGGTACGCACCACCTGGTATCCCCGGGATTTTAAAAAAGCCACCAGGTGGGGGGCCTGGGTGGTCTTGCCCGATCCTTCCACCCCTTCCAGGGTGATGAAAAGTCCGCTAGTCGCCTGTTCGTGCATGAGGTTCCGTCTTGATTGGGATAAGGGATGATTTCGAAATAAACCCCGGGCTGTCCTGAAGCCGCCATGACATCTATAGCGCAGGGAACCTGCCGAACCGGCATCGCACCGGTTGTCTCCCGCGGGCGGGCCCTTTTTGCGAACGCGTCACAATCAGGTGGCCCGGGGGTCCGGAAAGGCTCCGCAACGATTACGAGTTGGGTTTGAAAAACTGGCGCTCCAAAAGCCGGTGAAAGGCGGTCCAGGCGTCTCCCTCCGCGGACTGCGCCAAAAAGGCGCGCACTCCGTTCACCTTTGCGTCCAGGTCGTCTATCAGGTTCAGGACCAAGGCCTCGAGGGTCTTGGGAGGCTCGGGCGACCCGAATTCCCGGAGCCCGTGGTGGCTCACGATCATGTGGCGGATGAGCATGGCCTTTTCCTCGGGAAAGCCAGGAACCTTTCCCAGCAGGCGGTCCGCTATCCGTACGCCCAAAACGATATGGGACAAGAGCCTCCCCGCGTTGGTATAATCTATTTTGCCCTTGGCGGAAAGCTCCCGGGTCTTGCCCACGTCGTGGAGCACGGCTCCGGCCAGGAGGAGGTCCCGGTCCAGGCCCGCAAAGTGTCGGCTGCACATGTCCGCCAGGACCGTCACCGACAGGGTGTGCTCCAGAAGGCCGCCCACATAAGCATGGTGCATGCTTTTCGCGGCCGGCGCCCGGGGGAACTCCGCGGCCAGCTCCGGGTCCTCGAAGAACGCGGCCAGAAGCTCCTTCACCATGGGGTCGGCAACGCTTTCCGCCAGCGTCCTCAGGCTCTCCATCATCTTGGCCACGTCCTTCCCCGTGGCCGGAAGGAAGTCCGCCGGGTCCACCTGCTCGGGAGCCACCCGGCCGATGGCGGAAACCACCACCTGGAGCTCGCCCCGGTACTCGGAGGCGCGGCCCTTGACGAAGACGTAGTCGTCGGCCCCGAAGGCCCCCTTCACCTGGTCCACGTTGTCCCACATGACGGCCTTCATCTGGCCCGTGGCGTCGGAAAGGCGCAGGGTGAGGTACGAACCTCCGTCCTTTTTCACGGAAACCGTTTTTTCGGAGAGGGCGAACACACCGTCCACCGGGTCGCCGGGGCGGATCGCTTCCACGTAAAGGTTCTTCATGTCCACCCTCTGCCGGGTTCGAGGAAACAAGGCGGCGGCCGGAGCTTTCTATAGCCCCCACCCGGCCAGGGCCGAAAGGAAGCCGTGGTCCGTCATGTCGCAAGTGACCGGCGTCACCGCAATGTACTTTTCCGCAAGGGCCACCCCGTCCTCGTCCGGTCGTTCCCCGAAGAGCTGGGTCTCCGAGCCCTGCCAGTAATAGGTCTGCTCGCGAGGGTCCGTGCGCCGGAAAAACGCGGCCTGGATGGAGGCCGAGCCCTGGCGGCAGATGCGTACCCCTTGCACCGCGGAAGGCTCCGCGTCCGGGTAGTTGACGTTTAGAAACACGCCCCTGGGCAGGCCCTTCTCCATCACCTTGCGCGCCAGGGCTTCGGCGAACTCCGCCGCCGGCGCGAATGCCTTTCCGTCGCGCCCGGCCACGGAAACCGCAATGGCCTTGTGGCCCAGTATGGCCGCCTCCTTGGCGGCCGAGACCGTGCCCGAGTAGTTCAGGTTCACGCCCACGTTGGGACCGGGGTTCACGCCAGAAAGGACTATGTCCGGCGGGCTTTCCAAAAGCTCCAGCAGCGCCAGCTTGACGCAGTCGGCCGGCGTGCCGGTCACGGCAAAGGCCCGGGCCCTTCCACTGTTCTGAACGATGGCCCGGAGCGGGACGTTGAGCGTGATGGCGTGGGAAATGGCGGAGCGCTCCCGGTCCGGGGCCACCACCGTGACCTCGTGCCGGGCGCGGAGAACCTCCTCCAGGGCCAGCAGGCCCGGAGCGTGGATTCCGTCGTCGTTGGTCAAAAGAATTTTCATATCCGTATGCCGTATCCGCCAACCCCGGGCAAACGCCGTCGGGGAGCATTCTCCTTAAAGGTAAATCCTTTACACCAAAACGGCACGCAAAAAAAGGCCGATGCGCGTAAACTCTCTTAATTTACCGGGCAGCTTGACATTTCCCGGTCCTTTTGCAAAATGCCCACATGATAAACCGCGCCGCAAAAGCCCTGTTCGGGGTGCTCTTCGTTCTCCTCCTCGCGGCGCTTCCCGTTGGAGCCCAGGAAATCCCCCCCTACCAAGGCGACTGGACCATGACGGCCGACAACGTCACCCACGACGCCGTCGAGGACGTCTACACCGCCACGGGCAATGTCACCGTCATCGGTCCGGACCAGAGCTTCACAGCGGACAAGGTGGTCTACAACCGGTCGCTGGGAATCATCACCGCCGAGGGAAACGTCGTCGCCGGAGCCGGCAAGGACTCCATTCAGGGAGACAGCTTCACCTATCGCCTGGAGGACGGCACGGGCATTGCCAAGAACGCCACCCTCTACATGAAGCAGAATCAGTTCACCTTCAAGGGAGAGGAGATCGAGAAGGTCTCCTCCAACACTTACCGGCTGTACCACGTCGACCTCACCACCTGTCCCTACTGCCCGCCCGAAGCGCCGGACTGGAAAATCACCGCCACCAGCGCGAAGGTGACCCTGGAGGGTTACGGGAGCGCCACCAATGCCGGCCTCTGGATCAAGAACGTGCCGGTGATGTACATGCCCTACTTCGCCTTCCCGGCCAAGACCAAACGCCAGAGCGGCGTGCTGGCGCCCGAGTTCGGCCAGAGCCAACGCAAGGGGCTCTTCGCCACCCTGCCCCTGTACTGGGCCCCCCGCGTAGACTTCGACGCGACGCTTTACGAGAGCTACCTGGAAAAAAGGGGCCTCCAGTCCGGCCTGGAAGCGCGCTGGGCGGGGCGGAACGGAAGCAAGGCGGGCGGGCTCGGCACCTACCTTTACGACAAGCAGGTGGACGACGGCAAGGGCACCAACTCCGAAGACTGGGGATACCCCCAGGACGATTTCCTGCGGGATAACCACAGCCGCTACTGGGTGGTGGCCAAGGCGGACGAAAACCTGCAAAACGGGATCAAGCTGCGGGCCGACGTGGATCTGGTTTCCGACCAGGACTATCTCCGGGAGTTCAAAACCGGCTACATGGGTTACGACTCCATGGAAAGCTACTTCATCCGACGCTTCGGCCGCAGCCTGGACGACTACGACGCCTATATCCGCGAAAACCGTCTCCACGGGCACAAAGCCTGGGACCGCTACACCATGAACGCCGACCTGGTCTGGCGCGACAACATCGTGGCCCGGAACCTTCTGCCCGACGACCCGACCATCCAGGAGCTTCCCAGCCTGCGCTTCGACGCCGTGCGCGAGCCCGTGGCCCAGGTCTTCTCCAAGCCTGTATTCTTCACCCTCCAGGCCAAGGGGACCCACTTCTACCGCCAGTCCCAGGCACAGGGAAGCCGCCTCGACCTCTACCCGGCACTCTCGTTGCCCTTCTTCGTGGGGCCTGTGGAGTTGGCGCCCTCCGCCGGCTTCCGGGAAACCGTCTGGCGCGTGGACACCTGGGGCGACGGACCGGAAGTGGAGGACAAGGGCTACTTCCGGGAGATGTACGATCTGGGCCTTTCCGCAACCACGCGGGTTTCCCGGACATACGGAACCAGCCTATGGGGCATGGACCGGCTGCGGCACACCATCGCCCCCACCCTTTCCTACCAGTACGTGCCCGACCGCGACCAGGAGCGCTACCCCACCTTCGACAACCTGGACCGCATCCCGGCGCAGAACCTGGTCACCCTTTCCGTGACCAACACCTTGCTGGGGAGAAAGCCCCTGGCCGCGCCTCCGGGCCAGGAAGGCGCCCCCGCCTATGCATACCCTCGGATCTTGTGGCTCGAAATCTCCGAGTCCTACGACATCAACGAGCAGACCCAGGACGACCCGGCCCTCTGGGCCACGCCCGGTCAAAAACAGCCCTTCTCCCCCCTGTTCGGCCGCATCGCCTTCTCTCCGGGGGAAAGGGGAAGCCTGTTCGCCGAAACCAGCTACTCCCTCTATGACTCCGAGGTTGAGTACCTCACCGTGGGCGCGGCCGGAAACCTGCCCCAGGGCCACAACGTCCTGATCCAGTACACCAAGACCACGGGCTACGACGAGTCCGTCACCGCGGCCGCTACCGTCCGCGCCCTGCGCTCCGTCGCCCTTCGCGGCACGTACGAGTACGACCTCTACTCCAACCAGCGTATCCGCACCTCCCTGGGCGCCCTCTACGAGGCGGCCTGCTGGTCCCTGGACCTCTCCTACACCGACGAGCCCGGCGAGCAGCAGGTGGGCGTCTACGTCTCCCTGAAAGGACTGGGAGCCGTAGGCGGCTCGGCTGCCCCCTTTGAGTAGAAGCTGTTTCGTAACCCCATCCGACGTCCCAGGGCGGCGTTCCGGGGTTTTGAAACAGCTTCGAAGCTCTGGGCTCTTCCGTTCCCATTGGAAATAGCAATAGTTCTCATCCGGGTTGCATAACCCGGGTTCAGCTCTTATTATCTATGCGCCGACAACGAGGCCCGCTCCCGGCTGGCGACCCGGCACAACGGAGCACACTCCCGCTGCTTTGCCCCCGGACGTATTCTATGCATATCCGGGCGTCCCTGCAGGGAAACGCATGCCCGTGGCTACGCCGGCAAGCCCGCGGCGGAACCCATAGTGCAGACCCTCCGGAAAGGAATCGCCATGGAAACCTACTACGACCCCCAGGACCTGGCCAAGTTCGAGGAGATCGGAGAGCAGGCCCCCGCGCTGGCAAAGAAGTTCTTCGACTACTACCAGGAGGTCTTCTCCGCCGGCGCCCTCACCGAAAGGGAAAAGGCTCTCGTCGCCCTGGGGGTCGCCCTCACCGTACAGTGCCCCTACTGCATTGACGCTTACACCCGGGCCGGCCTGGACAAAGGCGCCAGCCCCGAGGAAATGACCGAGGTGGCCCACATCGCCTGCGCCATTCGCGGTGGCGCCTCGCTGGTCCACGGGGTGCAGATGAAAAACATCATCGGCAAGCTTTCCTTCTGAGGAGACGGCCACCCCGCCATGGAACCCTTTGCGAAAACCCTGGAGGCCCACGGCATTGACCTGAATCGGGGGGAAACCTCCACCCTCCAGGTCAACATGGGCCTTCTCTGCAACCAGGTCTGCCGCCACTGCCACCTCTCCGCCGGGCCCCAACGCAGCGAGATCATGGACAGGGAAACCGCCCTTCAGGTGGCGGAATACGCCCGGCGGGGCCGCTTCTCGGTGGTGGACATCACCGGCGGAGCCCCCGAGCTCAACCCCAACCTCCGATCTCTCATCTCCGCCGTCGCCCCCCATGCCCAGGTCACGCTCCGGGCGAACCTGACCGCGCTTGCAGAGGACCAAACCGGCCTCCTCACCTTCCTCGCCGACCACCGGGTCCGCATCACCTGCTCCTTTCCCGCGCTCACCGCCTCCCAGCTCGACTCCCAGCGCGGACCCGGAGTGTTCGAGAAATCGCTTTCCACCCTCCGCAGCCTGAACGAAAAAGGTTATGGCGGGCAGTCCCTGGGCCTGGACCTCGTGGTCAACCCCGCCGGGGCCTTTCTCCCCTCCCCCCAGGCGGAAACCGAAAAACGCTTCCGGGACGCCCTGGGCAAAACCCACGGCATCGCCTTCAACAACCTCTTCTGCTTCGCCAACGTCCCCTGGGGCCGCTTCCGCGACTTCCTCACCCGATCCGGAAACCTCGCTCCCTACATGGAACGCCTCAAAAGAGCCTTCAACCCCTGCGCCGTCTCCGGCGTCATGTGCCGCACCCTGGTCTCCGTCTCCTGGGACGGCTTCCTCTACGACTGCGACTTCAACCTGGCCGCAGGCCTCCCCTGGGGCGGCAGGAAGACCCACGTCTCCACCATGGAAGCCCCCCCCGCACCCGGCAGCCGCATCGCCACCTCCGATCTCTGCTTCACCTGCACCGCCGGCGCGGGCTTCACTTGAGGCGGCGCCATAGCAGCCTAGTCGGGCCGCCCGGGGAAAAAAGGCAAAATAAAGAGATTTTGCGGGGGAAGGGGAAAAACCCCTTTT
>JBFMHL010000222.1:0-35040 GCA_040753055.1 Thermodesulfobacteriota bacterium
GGAAGACCGACGCCTGGACCAATTGAACCTGTTTGAGCAGCCCCCTGATAGGGGGCTCATGTAGTTCAACCGCTTTGAGCGGTTCAGGAGCTTTTCAAGCCACCGGCTCTGCCGGTGGTACATGACTCATTCCCATATAGCCACTTTGGGCGCTTTCTATCCGGAGAGGGCTCTCTTGTGGAACGGCCGGACGGGGTGGGAGCTTTTTCATTGGAGAGGGGGCGTGGCCGGAGAATACATTAAAGCGGCGTCGGTTCGAGCCCGCATCGGGAGGATCTGCTTGAAATTCATAATGCCCGGCTCTTGCCCAGGGCGATTGCCTGCCGACCTTGCCTTGGTTTCTGTCGGGCACAAGCGGAGACCCTAAAAGGGGGGGAGGGTTTTGTCGAAAGCAGCTGAAAACCAAAGCCAACGGATTTGTTGGCATTCGCCTCCGACCGGGGCTTCCTCGGCCCGATCACTTGCCGCGAATGCCCGGAGCGCCCCCTCGATACGATAGAACAAGCTTCACTTGTTACATAAATTTTTTCAATACGTTTCTGTGGCGCTGCCTGGCAGGCTCAACTTCCTTTTGCCGAGGCTTGCATTGTCGCCCCAAGGCACTGCCAAAGACAAGCGAGCCCTCTCCCAGATCACTGGCTTTCTCCAAACCGTGTTTTTTTCGCGGTCCGCTTCATTCTTTTCCTATCCTCTTGGCACGCCATTTTTTCGGGGCAGAATACAGGAACAGGCCTTGCTTCAAAACCTCGGCAATAAAAAAGGGGTTAGCCCCGTAGGAGCCGACCCCTTGCTTTATCCTGGTGCCGGAGGTCGGAATCGAACCGACACGAGCTTTGGGCTCACTGGATTTTGAGCCGGCCCAGGGGCGTACAGGCGATTCCCCGTCATTTCAACGCCTTGAGATCGTTCGGCTTTTGAAAACCAATTTTGCGGGACTTGCGGCTTCTGGCAGAATTTTAGGTTTGGTTGGTTACAATTTGGTTACAGTCCGGTGACACTCCCACCCAGGCTTTTCTCCCTTCAAAAAGTCGAACCCAGATGAAATTATCCTTTTCAAAAGGATGATTTTGGTGTATCTTCTCCTCGATTGGAGGCGATATGCAAGACCTGCTCAGGCAAATGATTGTTGACTCCCTCGCGGCCCCGGTTCCGGCGTTCACGAGGCGCGACGCCCGCCTTCCCCAGGTGCCAGGCAAGGCCCTGGCCGTTATCGGGATGCGGCGCAGCGGGAAGACCACCTACCTCTGGCAGGTCCTCGCGGACCGCCTGGCCCAGGGAGCCCCGCGAGAGGCCCAACTCTACCTCAACTTCGAGGATGACCGCCTCCTCGATCTGGACGTTTCCGCACTCAACTGGATTCTGGAGGAGTACTTCCGACTCCAGCCCGGCTTTCGGGATCATGTGAAGGTGGGTTTCTTCCTGGACGAAATCCAGGTGGTGAAAGGCTGGGAAGCATTCGCCCGCAGGGTCATGGACACCGAAAAGGTCGACCTGTTTCTTTCCGGTTCCTCGGCCAGGCTGCTGAGCCGCGAGGTCGCCACCAGCATGCGCGGCAGAGGAATGGAGGTGCTGATTCACCCCTTCAGCTTCCAGGAGAGTCTCCGGCACCAGGGAATGGAGCCCGATAAGCCCTGGCGGCTCCTGGGCAAGGCGGCCCGTTCCGGCATCGACCATCAACTGCGGGAGTACCTTGTAAAAGGAGGCTTCCCCGAGGTCCAGGGCATACCGGACCGGGACCGTACGAGCCTCCTCAGAACCTACGTTGACGTGACCGTCCTGCGGGACGTAATCGAAAGGTACGGGGTCGGAAATCCCCTGGCCCTGCGATGGCTGCAACGCCACCTGCTGGCGAACCCCGGGGCCTTGTTCAGCGTGCAGAAGTTCCACGACGCCTTGCGAAGTCAGGGCGTTCCGGTCAGCAAGGACAGCCTCCATGCCTTCCTCGGCTACCTGGAGGACACCTTCCTGGTGCGAACCGTATGCATCCACGCCGGCTCCGAGCGCAAGCGCATGGTGAACCCGCGCAAGGCCTACCCGGTGGACCCCGGGTTGATCCCGGTGTACGAACGCACCGGGAAGTCCAACCTGGGCCACGCCCTGGAGACCGTCGTCCTCATCGAGTTGGAGAGGCGCGACTGCCAGGCTGACTACTATCGCACCGCCGGCGGCTTCGAGGTGGATTTCGTCACCCGCAACCCCCTGGGCAAATGGACGCTCCTCCAGGTGTGTCTCGATATTTCCGAGCCTTCTGCCCGGGAGAGGGAGGTCCGCGCCCTTGCGGAAGCAGCCAAGGAGATGCCGGAAGCCGAACCCGTGCTGCTGACCCTGGACAGCGTGCCGCCCAACTTCGACCTGCCCGAGCCGCTCAAGTGGCAGGCTGCGGCAGAATGGCTTTTGGGGGATGAACTGGAATAAGGCACATCAAATGGGGACGGACGCAAATAAAAAGGCCTATCGAGGCAGAGGATACATAACGAAGCGGTACCCAGCTCCGAAGGCCCTCTTCGACTATCTCTGGCAGCAGACTGTCTCATTGGACACGCCCGCCTCATTGGGTAAGCGGTCCGCGAGGATGCGCTACCACGGCTTTCTGGCCCACATTTACGTTTGCCAGGTCCAATCCTCCCAAGAGCACGACTCCGACATATTCGACGAGTTCGTACCCATTTACAGCCGGCTCCGTGAGCGCGAGTTTGGTAGGTCCATGGACCCGAAACGACTCGCCGAGCTGGGCATCATCGAAATCAAGCCCCACAGTCGCCAGAGACGCAAGAGCGCCGAGTACAGGTTGACTGAGGAAATCTTCTCCCGCGCTTTAGACATCGAGCAAATGAACACAAAAGCCCGCTGGAGGGCTCTAATGCACGGAGAGCTGGCCCAAGCCAGCATGGTCAACCTGATGAACGGTGGGAAGATAGTTACAAAACGGAAGCACTCTTTCAAGGTTGCTGATACCCATGAGAGCGGCTCCACCCCGTCCTTGGTCAAGAAGGCGGTGGGGGCTTTGCAGGCCTGCCCGTTCGAGCCTTGGAATGCCGGCCTGATGGTCAACGACTTGGAGAGGCGAGTACGGCGCGTAGAAAGGGAGTTGAGGAGCGGCACTGGCCGACAGGGAAGCAGACAACCTCCAGATAAAGCCTACCAAAGGGCTCTTGGCCGCCTGAGACACCTCCGTGCCTGCCAGAAAGCCATTTTGGACCAGTGCCCAACTCTTTTGCCCGAGAAAAGCTCGAACGGACACCCTTTGTTCCAGTACCAAGCGGCCTACTCAGTCCAAGTGAGCGGGAGAGTTACCGAGAAAAGAGGGGGCTTTCAAGGGGCCTCCCAGGTCTTCAAGCGCTGCCTCTTGAAGGCTGTTCCTGACGTTTATAACTACGACCTGCGTTCGGCACAAGCCACGGTTTTGGCCCAGGAACTGGAGGCCTGCGGGATACCCTGCGCCTGGCTGGACGATTACCTGGCAAACCCGGAGTCCAAAAACGTATACGCCAATCAGTTAGGGGTAACTTCCGATGTGTGGAAGGAGTGCCTGTACGCACTTGTGATGGGGGCAATTGTTGAAAACGTGTATGGCTCTATAAGTAAGTGCCTTCAGCGATACTTCGCCGATGAGCGACAAGCCGATGATGCATTTACCCTGTTTATAGAGCTAACAAAGCCCATTGCCCAAGCAGTCGAACAATGGAGGAACTACCTTCTTAACGAGTTTGACAAAAGGTACCACTACCATCATGGCGGGATAAAACATTGGAAAAATGCCTGCGGCATGAGGTACAAAGACTACGGGATAAAGTCCTCGGTGGATGGGACATCAGTAGTAAGGACAGAAAATAACAACACTATCAAATACGACCCTAAGAATAAGGAGTTGTTGCGCCTGAAACGTAGCCTTGCAGCCTTCATATTACAGGGTCAAGAGGCATGTTATATTCACCACCTGACCTTGATTTGTATCCGTAGCGGTATACCTGTGTATAAGAACGAGCACGATGGCCTGATTACCGGCAAGTTGATTCCTCAATCATTGATGGAGTTGGCATCAGAGCGGTCGAACCTGCCAAATTGTGCCCTTGTGTTGAAAGATCTATGCAGTGAGGATAAGCTGGGCGAGTGGAGAGAAAACCTCGCTTTATCAAGTGGCTCCAAAAGTTCATAGAGTTGCCGGCGCACCTCCACCCGACGGGCCTGAGCCCTTGTTCCCCTGTCGCACACGCAAGGGGGCTACTTTAGATATTTTTCGAGTTCACAATGCTTTACGCACAGCTTCGGCCTGCGGCCTCTCGCTGTGCGTGAACATCCTTAAACCCAAAATGCCAAGATGGCCTTCGGCCGAATTTTTCAGGCTTGCGGTTCAGGTTTCCCCCGCTCCCCTTATCTCCTGTATTAGTTGTGATTTACTACAGGCATGAATACTGCTCTACTTATAGAGTTGGTGGAATGAACCCCTAAGCTCTCAACGTCAACATACTCAAATCAGGATTTGCAGAAAGCTTAAAAAGTTCTACAACGTCAAAATAGGACAGCTGTTCCAATGAAATCAGGCTGTTCACTATAGCAGCTCTCAAGGTAGATGGTCATTGTATCCATACCAACACGAGATTGAAGTATATCCAACGGCCTTGTTAGTTCATCCCATGAGATGCTCTCCACACATCTGAAGGCCGCCAGCAACAGGATACCGTCTGACTTCTGTAGCCCCTTCCTCTGCTGTCCAAGGAGCTCTGTGAACCCCTTCTCATAGTCGTGTGAATGGGAACGGTAGACTGCCAGCGTTTTTTCATTCCCCCCAAGACATGTCTTGATATCCGCCCAATCGCACGCCACTGAATTGGGAAATAAGCACCAAGCCGTGAAGGCCGTTACGAAGCAGGTGATATCCCCCATGGGGTTCGTTCCCTGAACCATGACAACGCATTCCTGGTCCGAGACGGGCTGGTGAACAGGTCCTGGGCCAATGGAGAAAGTGAAGAGGAAGGCGTTCTTCCCCATGCCCTCCAATGTGGCGCGTCTGACATTTGGGAAAACATCACCCTCTGAGGAGCCACATAGGTACACCAAATCGGTATCTCGAAGGTAACGAGAGGGGACCTGAAGGAACGATTTCTCCTCTATCGTATTGAGTACGGTAGATGTGCCAGACAAATGGTTTCCCGATGCAGAACAGGGCGCGGATACCTTCATTGGGGGCTGCATGCATTGTAAAAGAGAGCCCATTCGTCCATCTGCTTCCTTGGCAGGTTTTCCAGCAACGATAAACAGAGCCTTGATATTTTTTCTGTTCTGGTTCACCATGTTCCTCCATTGGATGCTTGCGGATTGTACAAAAGTTGGTACTGGGCCATTCAGTCGGAGGTCTTAAATGAATCTGCTTGAAGCCGTAGCCACTTGGTGGGGATGCCCTTATGGGCTCAAAAATTGCAGGGATGACTGTGATAATTTCAAGTATGTTGACCCACGGACATATGGTCAAAAAGGGGGCGGCCCAAGTACTATGGGCCAAAGGTCTTTATGCAATCTATTTGCAGACTTAGACGCCCAGATTATGGAAAAGACAGGCGACCCCCGCCGCTAATAGCTATTCATAGATGTCTCTCCTATCTCTCTGGGTCAATTCCAAACCCCCGGAAGAGGCCTTCGGCATACTCCTTGGGGTGGTCTTTCACCCACTTGCTGGCTCCGGGGAACCCGAACGTCTTTGCCAGCTGGGCCACCTTGGGGCGGTCGAGCATGTTGGTGAGGCCCGAATAACGGACCACGTTGATGCCCTGGAGCACTTCGGCGGGGACAGCCACCTTCTCCGGTGCTTCCTTCTTTGCCAGTGCATCCTTCTTCTCAGAGTTTGCGGGGTTTGCGGGGTTTCCGGGATTCTGCTTGCGGTCTTCCATGGTGCCTCCTTTAGTCGCAGTATCCGAACAGGGCCAATGCCCCTCGGACGTTCGGGTTGCAGGTGTTGAAGAACAGCATCCTCTCCGTGATGATGTCAGCCAGGCTGGTCTTTGCGAGCTTCATTCCCCTCGCCGCGTCGTAGGCCGAGCGTCTCTGGGCGTTGATGCCCTTCCGCAGCCGCGCCACCTTGTCGCTGTCCGGTACGAACAGCCGGAGCAGGTTTTCCAGTTGGTAGTGCCAGAGGAGCACGCCCCGCGACTCCTTCAGCATGTCGTTGACGATGCCGATGGGCGAAAAGAACAGCCGGTTGGGGTTGTATCGGTGGTGCAGCCGGGCCGCGTTGAAATGGTAGAAGTCCAGCAGGAAGGACAAATCCGTGAAGCTTCTTGGCGGGTGGCGCGTGATGAACTCCCGGAAATCTCCCGAATACCCCGGTCTCATGCCTTCCGGGAGGGTGCTGGTGACGTGGCCGAGGACAAGCTCGGGCCGCTCCTTGGCCAAGTAGACCGCGTAGGCATACTTGTGCTGGTCCAGACCCTTTATCTCCGGGAACAGAGCCTTTGCCAATTCAGGCTCAGCCGCTATCTCAAACACCCGCTCTTTCAGCGTCTTGGGCGCTCGCATTCTGATGCTCCTTTCCTTCGGGCGAGAGGTCCACGGCGCACTTCGCCATGCTGATCTGCCAGGGGTCTATCTCCCGGTTCACGGAGAAGCCGGTGTTCATCCACGCGCCCCCGGCCAGGACATCGGGATGGTGGGCCTTGTCGAAGTCCATGAACTGTTGGCAGATGAACTGCCACAAGGCCTCCCCGGCTTCCGGGTACCCGTGGACGCGCTCGATGCGGTCCCAGTCGGGCAAGACCATGCGGTAGATACCCACCGGCGCGTCCTCCTGGCTCTTTGCGGCAGCGAAGACGCCCTCGATATGCTCTTTGAGCGCCTCCTTGCCGGTGATGCCGATGCTTCGCATGTGCTGCTTCCGTGCTTTCTCCAGGTCCATGGTGGTTGCTCCTTTCAAATGGTGTTTTGCTGCTTGGTTGACGGGTTTCGGACGGAATCGGGAACCGGGTGCTCCTGAGGGGGGAGACTTTTGGAATTGGTCCTCGAACCGGCCCGTAGATGCGTCCGGCACTGGGTTTTGACGAATCATTGGTTCACGGCCTGCTTCATGCCTTCCGGGGCCGCATTTTCGCCGTAGAGAACGAGGTTCAGCACCTTCTCGGTCTCGGCCATGACGCGCAGACAAGCGCCGTATGGGGTGAGCTTGATCTTCTCCGCGTAGCCCTTGATGTAGCGGTATGAGTTGCCCATAGTGTCCGAGGTTTTGCCGACGAGCCGGCAAAGGGCTTGCGCGGATAGCTCGGCCACGATCTCCTGGATGGGGTCCTGGCCGCCGATGATACCGCCCTTTACCCTGTCGTGTGCCGCGTGGGCCAACTCGTGGAAGAAGACCGCCTCGTGCGGCGTGGCGAGCGCGATTTGCCGCCTTCCGGAGGAGTAGTAGCCGTAGTATTTGTAGTTGCCCGGTATGGCCGCCACGGAGATGCCCCACTCTTCCGCTCGCTCCATCAACGGCAGCACGGGCAGCTCCACCTTCTCGTAGTCCAGGGGCTCGCCTTCGGTGTCCTCCAGCCGGAACACGGCGCGGCACCCGAAGCCGGTCAGAACGTGGGCGCTCTCGCCCTTTTCGTCCTCCACGCGCTTGAAGAACGGCACCAGGATGGAGAAGGCCTTGGCCCCCTTCTTCACGTGCCGGTCCACGTCCTGCCACTGCCGGAAGCCCCGCGCGTCCGATGTCCCGGCCAGGAACATGAGGGTCCGGTTCAAAAGCGACCATCTGCCGCTGGGCAAGTTGGCCACCGGGAACATGGAGTAGGCCACCGCCTCCGGGATGTCCCCGGACTCGAATCGGTCCAGAATGGTTTGGATTACGGCCTTGACCTTGTCGTTCATTGCTTCTTCCTTTCTTGGTGTATGGGCGCACGGGTACGCCCGGGGTTGTTGCCCGTTTTCTGGCGCTCCTACTTTCGGAACAAAAAGAACGTCTGGGCCGGGTAGAGAAGGATGCCGTGCTCGACGGACATCTCGGACGTGGTGCAGTGCCTGCGGTTGATGACCTTGCGGTCCGTGGAGTCGAAGGTGAAGAGCCGCTGCCCGGTCGCCTGCCAGGCAACGGTCCAGTGGGACCAATTCCAAGTGGAGAAGACCAGGATGACGGCCCTCGGTTGCTCGGCAAGGAAGTCCGTGCAGGCGTCCCACAGCTGGTCCACCGGGGTGGTGGCCGCCAGGCGGAAGGGCCTCACATAGTCCATGGGAAAGGCGGGCTTCACCACGTCCCGGAGCAGCGAGAGCATGTGGTTCACGCCCATGCCATAGCGGATGACCTCGGGCAGCTTGCCCTTGTCGTGCAAATGCTTCACGCACGATAGGAAGAGGTCCGCGGCGGTCTCCTTGCCCATCCTGCCGGTCACGAGCCGGGTGGCGTTGACGATGGAGTAGAGCCCGCAGAGACCGTCCAGCGAGCCCTGGAGATAGGGTTTCATGGGCTCCTCACGTGAGATGGATGGCGGGTATCTCGGCCGCCGGCCGCACTTGCCAGGCGTCCTCGGTCTCGCAGTCCACCTCCAGGAATCCGACTTTCACGGCCTTCAGCTCGGAAAACGACACGTAGCCCCACTCCGCGTTGAGGTAGTCGCCGTTCAAAACCGCGTAGCCGAAGAAGAGGTCACCGCCGTCGTACTCGGCGATGAACCAGTCGCAGCCTCCGATGAAGAAGTGCAAATGGATGAGCTTGTCGGCCAAGGCCACGTGCTCGGTTTCGTACAGGCCCGGAATCCGGGCGAGCCTTTCCTGCGAGGGTTCGTTCCACATGGGTGTTCTCCTTTTGTATGGGTTATGGGTACAGCTCTGCGCACCGGCTTCGTGTATCAACCGGAGACGCCCAATCAGGGGTAGACGAGTGCAATCGGTCGGGCCGGGGGCTGTTCTGCCGTCCAGCGCGGGATGAGAAAGCGGAGAAAGCGGCCTGGCGGCCTATGTGCTCGGGATGAGGGACTTCAGGGACAGCGGGGATGCGATGCGGGGAGTTTAGAACAGGCCCATCTTGACGTAGTGGCTCTCGTCCTTGGGGAAGGGATGCTCCCCCTCTTTCCAGCCTTCCTCCATGAGGTCGGACACGATATGGCGGCGCGCGGCCTTCTCCGCGTCCGGGCCAAAGAGCATGACCGCCTCCATGATGCCCGCCTCGTGGTGCCGGACCCGCCGGTGCCGCATGCCGTACTTCTCCGTGCCCATGAACTCGTCCAGCCAGCGGTGGACATGCTCGAAGCGGTCCCCGAACAGACGAAGGGATTCCTGGCAGTGCTGTTCAAACGTCATTTGTCGCTCCTTGGTTGTGGGTTCATCCCAGGATGGCGTCCGCGAGGGTCTGGTTCGCCTCGGGCAGGACGTCGGCATACAGGCTGGTCATGTTCAGCGAGGCGTGGCCCAGCTGCTTTTGCACGAAACGCAGGTTGTTGGTCTTGGACAGCAGGATGGTGGCGTAGGTGTGCCGGGAGGAGTGGATGGAGTAGCGCTCGGGCAAACCGGCTTCCCGGATCGCCTTCTTGAAGGATAGTTGAAGGGCCGTGGTGGTGTAGTGCCGGCCCTTCTGCCCGAGAAAAAGCGGGGCGGCCTCGTCCACGGGCTCGCCCCAGGCGGTTTCCTTGGTTTTGATGAAGTCTCTGAGGTGCCGGACAAGCTCCTTGTCCAGGTACACTTCGCGCCGGCGGTCTCCCTTACCGTGTTGGACAATCAGGCAGGTGGCCTTGCCGTTGATGTGGAGGTCGCCGACCGTCAAGGCGGCGATTTCGCTCACGCGAAGGCCCGAGTGGATGGCCAGGTGCACCAGCATGTGTCGCTTGACCCACGTCTGGCGCCCCTTGGCCGTGTCCACAATGGCGCGTGATTCACAGGTGGTAAGGAGGGTCCGGACCTCGCCCGGGGACAAGAACTTGTCCCGCGTGATGGTGTAACCACGCATGGCTCGGTCCTCTCTATGATGGTCGGTACGGCTCGGCAATGAGCTGATCGCTCATTTTTATGAAATTATACTGGATATTTACTCGTATGTCAAGCAAGGAGCTGATATCCTTATGAAAAGTGGCGAAATCGTAAAAATCACGGCGTGGCTAACCACTTGATATTGCATGGCTTTGGAAAGCCATTTTCCGGTGGCTTCGGACGTTAAAAAAAAGGCGGGTTTCAGCACTCCAAGACAGGGCGCTGGCGTGTTGGAAGGCGGGTTTTGACAATTTTCCGCGTTGAGTGCAGCTGATGTGTACGTGGGGTTTCCGGCCTGAGAAATCCCGGTTACAAGGTTGATTCAATCGGGATATAGCTCATTCAAGCGCCTTGATCTTACGGATGTCCTGAGTCTTGCCCAGGATGAGCATGATGTCGCTGTCCTTGAGGACGAAATCTGCCGGGGGCAGCAGCACGAAGTTCTCCGGGACCAGCTCATGGATGGCGATCACGTAGACGTTGTACCTGGCGCGCAGGTTCAGCTCCTTCAGGGTCTTTCCCGTAAACTCGCCCGGCGTCCCGACCTGCACCAGGTCGTACTCTTCGGCCAGGGGGATGAAATCCAGGATGTTGGGTTTGGAAAGGCCCCTGGCCACCCGGAGGGCCATGTCGCGCTCGGGGTGAATGATCTCGGTCGCGCCCACCCGCTTGAGTATTTTTTCATGGTCCGAGTCCAGGGCCTTCGCCAGGATTTTCTTCACTCCGATCTCGTTCAGGTACAGGCATATGAGGATACTGACGCTGATCTTCTCTCCGGTGGACACCACCACCCCGTCCATGGTTTCCAGGCCCATGGACTTGAGTGCCTGCTTGTCCGTGGCGTCCATCACGATAGCCTGGCTCGAATAGGGGTCGATCTCCTGCACCCGTGCCCGGTCGGAGTCCACGGCCACCACTTCGTTTCCGTCCTCATACAGGGCCTTGGCCACGTGAAAGCCGAAGTTCCCGAGCCCTATCACCGCAAATCGTTTCATAGCAGACCCTCACCCGATCATGATGTTCTCTTCCGAATACTCGACCCCTGTTTCCGGGCCGTGCCCAACGATGACGTAGGCAAAGGTCAGCACTCCGACCCTGCCGACGAACATCAGGACGCAGATCCACGCCTTGCCCCAGGAGCCCAGGTCCGGTGTCACGCCCATGGAGAGCCCCACGGTTCCGAAGGCGGAGACGGTCTCGAACAGGTAGGCGAGAAAGCGGTTGGAGTAGTGGCGGATCGCGTGTCCGTCCACTGCGTTTCCCAAGAGGACCAGGAACAGGACAACGCCGATGATGCCCATGGAGAGAAGCAGGAGGGAGATGCTTCTCCCGATGGTCTCCTGGGGGATGCTCTTATGAAACAGGTTCACCCTTCGCCGTCGGATGGTCCTGCTCCAGGTATAAACCGCGATCAGGGCCAGGGTGGTCGTCTTGACCCCGCCTCCGCAGGAGCCGGGCGAAGCCCCGATGAACATGAGCAGGAGCATCATGGCAAGGGTGGCGTCATGCAGGGCCGAGACGTCCACCGTGTTGAACCCGGCGGTCCGGCAGGTCACGGACTGGAAAACTGACGCCAAAAGGCTTGTGGACAAGGGTTGATCCGACAGGACGCCGTTTCGTTCGAGGAAAAAGAACATGGCGGCTCCGAGCACGATGAGCAAGGCGCTCGTTGCCAGCACGGTCTTGGTCTGGAGAAGCAGGCGGGGCCTTCTGCTTCCGGACCGGCCCAGCTTGGTGCGCAGATCGTAAAGAACCGGGAACCCGATGCCGCCGGCGACAATGAGGGCGCACATGACGGCGTTGACGGCAAAGCTCCCTTTCCATGCGGTCAGGCTGTCCGCATACAGGCTGAACCCTGCGTTGCAGAACGCCGACACGGAATGGAAAAGGGCGCTCCCGAACGCGGTGGCAAGGGGCATGTCCCAGGCCCACCGGGTGAAGAGCAGCAGGGTTCCGGCGGCCTCGATCAACCCCGTGAACAGGAAAATGCTCTTGATGAGCTGGAGGATGTCCTCCCGGGGCGTGTGGGCGAAGAGGTCCTGCATGACCATGCGCTGCCGGAAGGAAACAGCCCTGCCTATCCACCGGAACAGGAGGACCGAGAAGGTCATGATGCCCAGGCCGCCCACCTGGATGAGGACCAGGATGATTCCCTGCCCGAAAACGGTGAACCACGTTCCCGTGTCCACGACGACGAGCCCGGTGACGCAGATGGCGGAGGTGGCCGTGAACAAGGCGTCCATGAAGGAGAGGCTTCCCGAGCGGGAGGCCATGGGAAGCATGAGCAGAACGCTTCCCGTGGCTATGGCGCAAAGGAAGCTCGCCAGCACCAGAAAGGCAGGGTGCATCTTGAGAAGACGCCTCGACAGGCTTGGTATGGTCAGGCTCACGTTCCGCCTCACTCGGTTGTGACCGGGGACAAAAAGTATTGGCAGTGCGCGTGGGCTGTTTGGTGGCAAAGATCCTTCAAGGTGCGCGAACCAAGGACCAGCCTGTCCCGGTATGCCCCGCACACGGCCATCTCCCGGCTCTGGTCGATGGGCGTGTAATGGAGCCTGGGGCAGATCCGTGCAAGCTGCGCCCCGGTTTCTTCTTCGGGGCATGGCTTCCTGACCACGTCCGCCCGAAGCTCGCCGGCGGTTGAGTGGAGTCCCACGAACCGGAGATAGTCCACTCCGGCTTTGGCAAGGTCTTCCATAGAGGCACGGTGCGGCGCTACAAGCAGGGCCACGAGAGGAATCATCCGGGTGCGGCTGTTTGTCTTCAGCGCTGAGCACAGCCCGGTCCACTCGGCGCGCTCCTTCTCCGGGAGAGGCTCCACACGAACGGCGATGAGGCGATAGCTGTTCTCCACCGCAAGGCTGAGACACCGGACGGGGCTCGATGCCACGGCCAGCCCCTCGCCGGCATCCCCCAGCGAATCGCGGTTAAAGCCACAGTACAGGACGCGATCCCCGGCTCCGGCTTCAAAAGCACGCTCACCCATGTTCCATCTCTCCTCTACCGGCCTGACCTTCCAGCAAGAAGGGAGGGCAGGTCCCTGGAAATTTTCAGGACGCTCACGACAACCACCAGGAACTCCAACCTGCCCAGGAGCATGGCCACGGTTTCGGCCCAGAGGGCCGGGGCGGGCATCCCGGCGGAGGTGACCCCCACGGAGAGGCCGACGGTCCCCAGGGCGGAAGCAAACTCGAACAAAGCATCGGAGAGATTGAAGCCGCAGGCACAGAGCACGAGGGTACCGGTTGCGAAAACCGCCATGTAGAGGAACACGAAAACACCCACCTGGCGCGCCCGATCATCCCTCACAAAGACCCGGGAGTCCCCTTCCCACACAGCATTTTCCCTTACCTCGGAGCAGGGCGACAGCCACCGCCGGACCTCCCAGGCCAGGAACTTCCACAGAGCATGGATTCGGAACTGCTTGATGCCGCCTGCCGTGGAGCACGTGCCGCCGCCGATGAGCATCAAAAGCACAAGGACAAGGATGCCCGTGGAGTTCCAGTTGCCGTACCCCACGGTGGAGAACCCCGTGGTGGTGAGCGCGGAAACACCCTCGAACAGGGCCACGCGAAGGGATTTCGTAAGGAGCGGGTAGAGCTTCCGGCAGGTGAAGAGAAACAGGGCCGCCACGGACAGGGGGACCAGGACGGCCATGAGACGGACCTCACCGTTGCGTATCACGGCCTTCCGTCTTCCTCTCCACATGAACCAGGCGGTCACGAAGCTCAGGTTCCCCAAAACCATGAGCGGCAGGATGACTGCCTCGACGGACACCTTATCCCAGTGCCCGATGCTTTCCGGGTAGGTGGAGAACCCTCCCGTGGAAACGGCCGCGAAGGAGTGGTTGACGGCATCGAAGAGGCTCATTCCCGCCAGCTTCAGGAGCAGCACGCCGACAGCGGCATAGGCGGAGTAGATGAGCAGGACCAGCCGTGCCGACCTCCTCACCTGGGGCACCAACTGGTCGCCGCGTCCTTCCGCCACGGACAGCCCCGCGCCCGCGGGCCCCATGATGGACGACATCATGATGATGGCGAGCCCCGCGCCCCCGGCCAGCTGCATGATGCTCCTCCACAGGAGGATCAGGTTTCCGGCGCGCGTGACGTCCACCACGGAGAGCCCCGTGGTGGTCCATCCGCTCACGGACTCGAACAGGGCGCAGGGAACGCTCAGCCCGAGCGCGACGACAAAGGGCCAGGCAGAGAAGGCGATGACGGCCACCCAGGAAAAAAGGACGATGACCCCGCCTTCCTGGACCGAGACGGTGATCGGCGCGGGAGGGCGGAGACCCCTCCACAGCAGGGCTCCCAGGACGCCGAGCGAAAGGCCGGGAGCGGCAAACGCCCACAGCAGGCGGGATTCCCCGGGGAAGGCCGCCAAGCCGGCGAGCGGCGTTAGGATGAGTCCTCCGCCCAGCATGAGGACCACGCCCGAGTAGGACAGGATCGCCCTGTACCTTGTGATCAGGTATTCGCGTTCTCGCACGGCTCAATCCTTCTCGCCCGTGACCGCTCGCAGAACGGCCCCGTGGTTCTCCGGAAGCGTGATGAGCACCACCCGATCCCCGGGCATGAGGCGGTTCTGCCCGCGAGGCACGATGGCTTCGCCGTTCCGCATCACCACCGCCACCAGGGCGTTTTCCGGCAGCTCGATCTCCTTCAGGAGCTTGCCGGCCACCGGCGAGCCGTCGTCCAGAATCACCTCGGTGATGTTCACGCGGCCTTCGCCCACCGGCAGGAGGTTTACGACCTGCTCCAAGGATGCGCGCTGCTCGATGAGGCTTCCGATGATGTGCGTCGTCGAAAAGGAGGCGATGGAAAGGGCCTCGAAGATTTCGACGTTGTCGGGATCGTTGGCAAGGGCGACCACCCTGGGGATTCCGAACATCCGGGAGGCCATCTGGCAGATGACGAGGTTGTCCTGGTCATGGGGCGTTATGGCCAAAAGCGCCTGTGCCTTCCTTGCGCCCGCGTCCTCCAGGATGCCGGCGTCGCTTCCGTCACCGCAGAGGACCCGGGCGGGAAGCTGCCTGGCCAGGTGGGCGCACTCCTCCGGATTCCGGTTCACGATGGCCACCTCATGGCCCTTGGCCGTGAAGTTCCTGCACAGGAAGTACAAGGTCCGGCCGCTGCCCACGATGATGACTCTCATGAAGCGGCTCCTTTCCTTCCGGTGGCGGGCTGCTCCATCTTTTCCAAAAACATCCGTACCGCCACGGAGGTGGGGCAGATGGTCTCGATTCCCAGCTGCCCGTAAACCTGCTCGCGCCTGGGGTCGAAGACCCGCGCCAGCACCTTTTGGACTGCGAAGATGCGGCCGGCCACCTGCGCCACCATGAGGTTCACGTTGTCGTCGTGGGTGGCCGCGAAAACCACGTCCGCCTTGCCCATCCTTGCCTGCTTGAGCACGCGGAGCTCCGTGGCGTCGCCCTCCACCGTGAAGCCGCTGAAGTCCTGGGACAGGTTGCCGAAAGCCTCGGGAGCGCGGTCCAGAACCACGACCGAATGCCCCGCGCTGCTGGTCCGGTTGGCGAGATCGGAGCCCAGCCGCCCGCATCCCACGATGACGATGTAAAGGCTTTCACTCCCCTTGCTTTTCATCGGGGGCTTTCTCCTCTTTCGGTTCCGGTTCCTGGTCCGGACCCAGGTCGATTTTGCCGAACCTGTGCCACGACGTGGTCCGGTCCAGATTGGTCCACGCGGTCTTATAGGTGGGGTCGATGTCCAGCGCCGCGCGGTAGAACTTCTGGGCTTCCGGGATGTCGCCCCGGATTTCCGCGAGCGCACCCAGGAGGTTGTAAGCTTCCGGTTGGCCCGGGTCCCTGGAGACGGCCCTCGTGATTTGCTGCCGGGCCTCGTCGAAGCGCCTGTCGCTGATGTGGCGCTTGGCCAGCTGGATCAGGAGCCGGTAGTCGTCTGCCCCACCCTCGTCCAGGGCATCCCTTTCCATCACCTGGCGCACCAGGTCCCGGATTTCCACCGGGCTGAAGGGCTTCTGGATGAAGTCCACGGCTCCCAGCTTCATGGCGTCCACGGCGGAATCAATGGTTCCATGGGCTGTTACGATGATGACGCGGATTTTGGGCCATTGCCGCCGGACCCTCTCCAGCACATCCATGCCGTCCATGCCGGGCATCTTCAAATCCAGGAGCAGGATGCCCGTTTCCCCATCCTCCATTTTCTTCAGGGCATCCTCACCGTTCATGGCGGTGCGGACCGGCATTCCCAGAGGCTCCAGGGCCTGGGAAAGGGTGAGGCGGATGTTCTTCTCGTCATCCACGATCAAAAGGCTTTGGTTCTCCATGGCGGCTCTCCTGTCGGGACACTGGAACGGTGAAAGAAAAAACGCTGCCCCGGCCGGGCTCGGACTCCACCCAGATGGTCCCGCCGTGGGCGCGGACGATCTCCTTGCAAATTGCAAGGCCGAGCCCGGTTCCGGTGGACTCCCTTCCCTGGACCTGGACGAACTTCTGGAAGATCCTGGTCTGATACTCGGTTGGAATCCCGGGGCCGTCGTCTTTCACGGAAAGACGGACGTGCTCTCCCATCAGGCCGCCGGACACCTCGATGCTCCCCCCCTGCTTCACGTAGCGCAGCGCATTGGAGATGAGGTTGGTGAGCACCCAGGTTACCTTGTTGGCATCGGCGCGGATGGGGGGCAGGTCTTCGGCCAGCCGTGCGGTCAGGCTCACGGATTGGTTTTCCGCCTGGCTCTTGAAGATGGAGCGGACATGCTCCACCAGAGGGGCTACCTGGACGCCGGAAAACGTAAGCTCGATGCGCCCGGCCTCGATCCTGGACAGGTCCAGGAGGTCGCCCACCATGGCGGAAAGGCGATGCACTTCCTCGTGGGCGGCCGCAAGAAGGGGGCGGTCCTTTTCCTTCAGTGTCTCCTGCGTCCTTTCCATGAGAAGGTCGAGGCTCATGGCCAGGCTGGTCAAAGGGTTGCGAAGCTCATGGCTCGCCGCCATGATGAACTCGCTCTTCAGGCGCTCCACTTCCTTCAATCGGGTCACGTCCTTCAAAAGCAGCACTGTCCCGGAAATCTCCCGGCTCCGGGAGCGGATGGATGTCACGGAGACCACATAGTGATGATCCTTCCCCTGGTCAGGGATGGTGATGAGCCTTTCCTCCTCCCGCAGGGTGCCCGGCGAGTCGCCGGAAAGCTCCTTTCGGATCAACTCGCAGAAACGCGGTTCGGGCAAAAGCTCGTTGCAGGGAAGCCCGATGGCATCCTCGGGCGTGAGGTCCAGGATGCGGCGGGCCGCCGGGTTGATGCCCGTGACATGGAGGTCGGAGTCCAGAACCACGACTCCGTCCTCTATGGTGGCGAGAACCGCGTCGCCCTTGCGCTTTTCGGAGAGCACACGGTCTATGTTCGTCTCGTTGAACCGGGCAAGCTCTCCGGCCATCCGGTTGAACTCGGCCGCGAGCAGGCCCAGCTCGTCCCGGGTTTGGACCGGCACCCGGACCGAGTAGTCGCCGGAGGCGATGTCACGCGAAGCTTCCATGAACAGCGTGAGGGGTCGGGCGATTTTGGCAGACAGGAGAAGGCTCAGGACGAGCCCCGCAATCAGGGCCGAGGCCCCGACCGCCACCGTCGAGAGGACAGCCCGGCGGGAGACCTCCCCGGCCCGGATGCTTGCCGCGTACATGGTTTTTTCGTTCAGCTCTCGAAGCTTGATGCAGGAGTCGCGGACAGAGGAGAACACCGGGAACAGGTTGTCGTGGTAGTCGGAAAGGCTTGGTATTTCCTCATCCGTCAGACCGGCGCTTTCCCCGGCCTTGGGAAAAAGAGTGCGGTATCGGGAAAAGCCGGACTCGATGGCAAGGAGAAGCTCCTTCTCCCCCTCGATGGTGATGTTGTCCTTGGCGCGGGCCAGCCACTGGAGGAACAGGGACTCCCCTTCCATGAACTGCCGGGTTCCGCCTTGCCTGTCGCCGAGCAGGGCGAGCAGGACAGCGCTGTCCTGGCGTTCCAGGGCGTCCACCATGTTTTCGGCCGCCAGGATGCTCCGGTAGTTCTCCCTGAGGATGGCGTCGCTGGCCTTTCCCAGGCGAAAGAGCCCGGAAACGGCCCAGACCATCACCGCAGCCACCAGGATCAGGGTCCCACCGTACCCGATGAGGATTTTTACGCGCAGTCCCACGCTGGATTTTCCTCCTGCCCGTCCAGGCAAAGCCCGCAACTCATCCGAAGGGGCGGGATGGACGCATTCCTAAAGGGCAAGGAGGATGCCAGAATCAAAAAAGGATTTTATTTCAGGCAGATGAGGGAAGCGCCGCTGAAGGCAGGGGGTAAACCGGAGCGTTTCCTTGCAAAATGCAGGGTTTCAGCCTTGCATTCTGCACGATTCAGTCCAGGTGGTACTTCTTTCGCTTGCGCCAGAGGGTGGCGGGGTCGATACCGAGGATGCCGGCGGCATCCTCCATGGAGGATGCATGGGACAGAACCCGGCGGATATAATCTCTTTCCATTTCGGAAAGGCTTTTCCAATCCCCGTCGCTATGAGTGGTCTTGCTGAAATCCGCGATGTGGGCGGGGAGGGATTCCGGGACGAGCTCCGAGCCCGGGCACAGGATGACCCCGCGCTCCATGGCGTTCACCAGCTCCCGGACATTGCCGGGCCATGGGTAACGGGCAAGAAGCTCGGCGGCGTCCTCCCGGATTGCCGATACCGCCTTGCCGTTCAACCTCGCAAAGCGTTTCAAGTAGTGCTCGGCGAGGAGGAGGATGTCCTCGGGCCTCTCACGGAGCGGGGGCGCATACAGCTCCACCACGTTGAGCCGGAAGTAGAGGTCCTTCCGGAACGCCTCCTCGCGGACCAGCTCTTCCAGGTCCTTGTTGGTGGCGGCGATGACGCGCACGTCTACCGTCCTGACCTTCGTGTCCCCCAGGCTCTCGAACTCGCGGCTTTGGAGAAAGCGCAGGAACTTGGCCTGGATCGCGGGTGACATCTCGGAGACTTCATCCAGAAACGCCGTGCCCTGGTCCGCCGTCTGGAGCTTGCCGACCTTGTCCCGGACCGCGCCGGTGAACGCGCCCCGCTTGTGGCCGAACAGATCGCTTTCCAGGAGGTTCTCATGCAGGCCCGCGCAGTCCACGGTTACGAAGGGCTTGTCCACCCGGGGGCTCCAGTCGTGGATGAGCCGGGCCAGCATGCCCTTGCCCGTGCCGGACTCGCCGGTGATGAGCACTGCGGCGCTGGACTCCGCCACCTGCCGGGCCGTCTTCAGGACCTTGCGCATCTTTCGGCTGCGGGTGAGGAAGTCCCCCTCCCGGACGATGCCCTTGAGGGACGAGACCTCGGCTTCCAGGCGGTTGATCCGGTCCACCATCTCCACGACATGGGTCACCTGCGCCGGGGTGAAGGGCTTGGGCAGGTAATCGAATGCCCCGCGCTTCACGGCGGAGACTGCCGTCCCTATGGTGGCGTAGGCTGTGATGACCACCACGCTGGTGCGTATGCCGGTCTTGATGATGCCGTCCAACACGGACAGGCCGTCCACGTCGGGCAGCTTGAGGTCCAGGAGCACAATCTCCGGCCGTAGCTCGGAAAACGCCTTCAGACCCTCGCCGCCGGTCATGGCGCTTGAGGTTGCCAAACCCAGGCTCATAAGGTGTATCCGAAGGGTGGTCTGGATGTTCTTGTCGTCGTCAATGATCAGGGCGTTCTTCACCGTTTTGCTCCTGCCGGACGGGAACCCAGAAGGTGAAGCTGGTTCCCTTGCCGACCTCGCTTTCCACCCGGATGTCTCCCCCGTGCTGCTCGATGATCTCCTTCACGATGGCAAGGCCAAGACCAATGGTACCACTCTTCTCCCGTTCGTAAAACTGGGTGAACCGGTCGAATATCTTGTCCAGGTACTTTGGCTCGATGCCCCTTCCCGTGTCCCGGCACTGGAAGTAGTACCGTCCGTCCTGCTCGTGGACGCGTATCAGGACCTTGCCTCCGGCGTCCGTATAACGGATGGCGTTTCCCGCCAGGTTGGCGAGCACCCAGGGAAAGCGGAGGGAGTCCACGGCCAGGGGGCGCAGCCCCGCCTCCACCTCCACCACGAGGTCCACCCTGCGCTCGGCTGCCTGGTGCCTCAGGGGACGGAGGCTTTCCTGGACCAGGGCCTCCACGTCCAGGGACTCCTTGGCCCGGGGACGGCCCATTCCCTCCAGGCGCGTCATGGACACCAGCTCGTTGATGAGGTCCGCCAGGCGGGCGCAGTCCTGCCGGGCTGTTTCCAGGAGCTGGTGAAGGTCCTCCCGGCTGATGCGGCCCTCCTGGTCCGCCAGGATGCCCACGCTCATGGCCAGGGAGGTCATGGGAGTCTTCAGCTGGTGGGAGAGGTCGGCGATGAACCGCTCCTTGGCTGCCTCGGCCTGGCGTACCTTCATCTTTTCGGCGGTGAGCTTGTCTGCGGAGAGCTGGTCAAAGACCTTGAGGCGCTCGAACAGGCGGTTGAACTCCGAGGTTAGAAAGCCGATCTCGTCCCGGGTCTCGACGGGGATGTTCGGGTAGGTGCCGCTGCCCTCCTTCACCCCGGAAAGGACTGCCGCCAGGGAGCGCAGGGGCTTTGAGACGCCCGATGCAAAGAGGTAGCTGAAGGCAAGGGTGCAGAGGATCGCCGCCACCAGAAGGCCCATGGACTCCTTGAGGGCGCGTTCGGCAAGGCGCTCGGTCTCCTTTTCCGCCTTCTCCATGGCCCGCTCGTTGATGAGCACCAAGTCCCCGGTGTCGGAAACCAGGGAGGCCGCCAGGGAGAAGAGCTCCTTGTGCAGGGCCGGGGAGGGGGCGGCCTCCGCTTCCAGCCGGGCCATGAGCCGCCGGTACTCGTCATGGGTTTCGATGAGGCGGCTGACGACCGCCTGCTCCCCCTGCTCGGTCACGTTGTCCCGGCAAATGCGGAGCAAACGGGTGATCTCCGCTCCCGGGTTGCCGCGCCGTGTCTCCTCCGGCTGGAAGGGGACAAGGGTGGCAAGAAGCTGGTTGCGCTCGTCCTCCAAATACTGGCGAATCTCCTGGGCCGCCTGGATGCTCTTGTAGTTGCGGGAGAGAATGAGGCGGGCGCTTTTTCCCAGCTCGCCGATATTCCGGTAATCCAGCGCCATGGCAAGGCAAAGGAGCGCGGCCGGAACCAGGATTCCGAGGAATATCTTGGTCCGCAGTGAAAATGCCCTTTTCATGGCATGCCCCCAATGAGTTACCCGCTGAAAGGATGATTTGCCGACGGTGCGGCTCTATCCTCCATTTCCATTGGTGCTCGCGATCAGAAAAGCAATGTAGCCCACATAGCAGAGAACCAGCACAACCCCCTCCGCTCGATTGATCCTGCCTTTGCCGCCGCCGAACCCATAACCGATAACGAACAGGGAAAGGGTGAGGATGGCCATTACCGGCACATCCCTGATCAAAACCTCCGGCGAAATCCTCATGGGATGAATGACGAAGGCAATGCCCACCACGGCCAGGGTGTTGAAAAGGTTGGACCCGAGGATGTTTCCGAGGGCAATGTCGTGCTCCCCCTTGCGGGCGGCAATGATTGAAGAGGCCAGTTCCGGGAGGGAGGTTCCCACCGCCACGATTGTCAGGCCGATAACGAGGTCGCTGATGCCGAAACCTTTCGCTATCGCCACCGCTCCCCAGACCAGGATACGGGAACTCACGATCAACAAAAGCAAACCGGCAATCATCCAGAACACGGCTCGGCCTATTTGCATTTCCCTGGCATCGAGTTCCCGTTCCATTTCCCGGTCCAGGGGATCACCACGTCTCTCCAAACCCTGGTGGATGGTCCACGCCATGATGCCGCCAAACACCGCCAGAAGAACCAGGGCGTCGGTGCGGGAGATTCTTTCGTTCCAGATCAGGAAGGCGGAGAGTCCGGTGATGAGGGTGAGGATCGGCAGCTCGTTTTTCAGCACCCGGGATTGGACGGTGATGGGATTCAGCAAAGCCGTAAAGCCCAGAATCAATCCTATGTTGGCGATGTTAGAGCCATATGCGTTGCCTAGTGCTATTCCGGGATTGCCTTGGATGGCGGCCATGGCGGAGACCACCATTTCCGGTGCCGAGGTGCCGAACCCCACCACCACCATTCCGATGAGCAACGGCGACATGCCCAAATGCCTTGCGGTGGATGCCGAACCCTCCACGAACCGGTCCGCTCCCCAGAGAAGAAGGGCCAGGGCAAATGCAATGGCAACCCAGGCGAAAATGAGGGTGTTCAATAGGTTTCTATCCTCACAGGTGGAATCATCCGCATCCCTGAGCATGCGTTTTATAAGGTCCGATGCCTCTCTGCAATCTGGTCGGCCATATTCGAAAGGGCGGCCTTTTCTTCTTTCTTGGGGATTCCCTTTCCGAGGACCGGCGGCAGAATCTCGACCTTCAGGTTGGGCAGAGCGGCGGCGACCTGATCCACCACCTTGGTGCCCCAACCGTAAGACCCGATGATGGAGGCATACTTGGCCTTGGGCCGTATGAGATTGGCCAGCGCGGCGGCATACAATGCCTTGGGGTGCGGGCCGGTGAGCACGGTCGGCGTCGCGATCACGACGGTGGCCGCGTCCACCAGGGCCATGGCCAGCTTGCCGATGTCCACCTCGGACAGGTCGAAACGCATCACGCCCACATCGCGCTGGACAAGCTCATCGGTCAAAAAGTCCACCATCATCCGGGTGCTGCCGTGCATGGACACGTAGGGGATGACCACCAGGTTATGGGGTTTGCCCGATACCCACTCCCGGTAGGCGTCCAGAATGAAGGCGGGCTCGTCGTATAGGGAGCCGTGGCTCGGGGCGATGAGCTGGATGTCATAGGGGGTCAGGCGCTCCAGGTGTTTTGCGATGAGCTTGGCAAAGGGCATCATGATTTCGGCGTAGTAGCGTTTGGCCGCCTCGAAGACCCGGGCCTTGTCCCTGACGAAAAGATCGGTGCTGGCAATATGGGAGCCGAACAGGTCGCAGGAGAACAGAATCCTGTCCTCCTTAAGCCAGGTGACCATGGTTTCCGGCCAGTGGACCCAGGGCATGTGCAGGAACTCCAGGGTCCGGCCGCCCAGGTCCAGGGTCTCACCGTCCGCCACTGTCCGGAAGCGGTCCCCGGGGATTTCAAACCGGTCCATGAGCATGGCCTTGCACTTTTCCGTGCAGATGGCCTTGGCATCCGGATATTTTTCCAGGACCGCCGGCACCCCGCCCGAGTGGTCCGGCTCGGCGTGGTGGGAGACCACGTAGTCGATCTTTTCCACCCCCTGAAGCTGCTCCAGAATTTCCGGCACCTTGGGGATGTCCACGGTGTCGAGGAGGACGGTCTTGTCCTTGCCGTGGACGAGGTAGGCGTTGTAGGTGGTGCCGTCGGGCAGGGGAATCAGGGCGTCGAAAAGGCGGCGGTCCCAGTCCAGGGAGCCCAGCCAGTAAATACCTTCCTTGATCTGTCTCGGTTTCATGTCAGCCTCCTTTTCAGGATGTTTGAAGGGATTTCCCTCCCATACCAAATCGGCTCGACAAAGGCCACCAGGAGTGAGGCTCCCGTCAAATCACACCCGAGCCCAAGGCGACCGCGATGCCCAGCAGGAGAATGCCTGTCAGGGTCTGGACGGTCTTCATGGTGACCTTGTGGAGGAACCGTTTTCCGATCAAAACCCCGGCGAACGCGGCAAGCGTGCCAACTGCTATCAGGGGCCACTGCTCCCGGGTGAGGGGGCCTGATGCGTCCGCCGTCAGGAACAGGAGGGCATAGGTTGCGATCCGAGCCATGTCCACCATGAAGCCGATGACGGCGTTGGTCCCGACGAAAGCCTGGGTGGAGACCCCCACCTTGGCCAGGAACGCGGAGCGCAGCGCGCCCTGGTGCCCCGAGAACCCGCCGAAAAAGCCGGAAAGGACCCCGCCGACAAAGAGGTACTTCCGGTCGAAGGTCAATTCGCGCAAACGGGGCAGCAGTTCGAACAGGGCGAAAAAGAGCATCAGCATCCCCATGACGAGCTTGAGGGGCGTGATGACCGCCGTCCTGGCCCCCAGTGAATACCTTGCCACCTCGCCGAAATGGGAGACGTACCCGAGCGCGGCTGCTCCAACAAAGGCGGCGGCTATGGCGGGAATCCCGAAGCGGAGGACCAGGGCCTTGTCGGCGTTTCTCCCGACCACTGCAATCTTGAAGATATTGTTCGCTCCGTGGACGACGGCGGTGGCCGCCACCGCCACCTCCACCGGAAAGAACAGGGCGAAGACGGGCATGAGCAGGGTGCCCAGGCCGAAGCCCGAGAAGAGCGTCAGGCCCGAGACGACGAGCGCGGCGATGGCGACAACGATAAGTTCCATGAAAGACTCCTATGGTTTGAATCGGGAGCGGTCCTTTTCGTCCTGCCCGGGCACGACTTCCCGGTGGAGTTCCTCGACCTGGGATTTCAGGAACGTCAGGGCTTCCCGGCCCTTGGGCGTAAGGGAGTACTCCTTCCTGGCCTTGAGGCCGCCTGCCGGATCGGTGTAGCAGGTGAGCCACCCCCGTTCCGTGAGCCTTGCCAGCAAGGGATAAATAGTCCCGGGGCTGATGTCGTACCCGTGTCGCCTCAGCTCCTGCATCATCCACTGCCCCACGACCGGACCTTGGGCGGCGTGGTGGAGGATATGGACCTTCCAGAACCCGAGGAGGATTTCCCTTTGAAGCGCTTTCATCTCTGCCGGTTCCATGACGCCTCCTTATCATAACGATAACCGTAGTCGAAAACCGTTATATAGTCAAGCGAAAACCGACAGGACTACAAACCTTTACGGCGAGCCTGGTTGCCGCTGTCCGCAGCAGGCGAACCCAATGATTGCAGATGAAAAAAGGGGGTGGGCAGGTGTCCGTGGTGAGAATGATGGCTCGACAAATCTTTCTTACGTGCGCATCAGTGCCGGTTGATGGGCACCCTTCCGGGATCGCCCGTGAACGGCAGGACCAACAGGCGCGGCAGGGAAAGCTTCTCAGGATTGCGGAACTGGGAAAGGCCGATCACCATGTCCGTGTGCCCCTTGGACGGCTGTTCCTTGTAGGTGCCCAGCAGCCGGTCCCACCAGGGCAGGTTGAATCCGTAATTGCTGTTGGTCTCGCGGATGACGACCGAGTGGTGCACCCGGTGCATGTCCGGCGTCACCACAAACAGCCGGAGTATCCGGTCCAATTTTTCCGGAATGCGGATGTTGCCGTGGTTGAACATGGAAGTGGCGTTCAGGGCCACTTCAAATATCAGCACGGCCAAGAGCGGAGGGCCGAGCGCGGCCACGGCCGAAAGCTTGATGGCCATGGAGACAATGATTTCGAGGGGGTGGAAACGCAGCCCGGTGGTCATGTCGAAATCCAGGTCCGCGTGATGGACCATGTGCAGCCGCCAGAGCACCGGGATGGCGTGAAACAGGACGTGCTGGGCATACACCACGAAATCCAGCACCAGCACGCCGATGAGCACCTCGATCCCATAGGGCAGGGCCAACTGATTGAGCAGGCCCCAGCCTCGCTCCGAGGCGAGCAGGGCAAGCCCAACCGGCAGAATGGGATAAATCAACGCGGCCGACAGGGGATTCAAGGCGACGAGAGCCAGGTTGGCGAACCAGCGGCGGCCCCTGGAAGTCGTCAGCCGCCTTCGGGGTGCAACAACCTCCGCCGTTGCCAGAACGGCGAAGACGCCGAGGAACGTGCCAAGACGAATGATCGTTTCGGTTTCCATCGTCTTGCCTCTTGGGATGCCATCCCTTCCGAGCTATGGTTGCTTCTCAGCGCTTGAAGAAGCGGCCCACGATCCCACCTTTCGGCGGTTCGGGCTCGGGTATGCCTAATTGGCGGCAGATGCAAGCCTCCACCTCGCGTTCGGACACGTTTTCACCCTCGACAACGATCTCCTCCCCCACCATGACCGCAGGGGCCACGGGCAGGTCCAGCTCGAAGTACTCGTCGGTCTGGTACTCGGCCTTTGGCTTGGAGGTGACCTCGATCTCCACCTTATATTTGGCGCCCAACCTGGGCATCATCTGCTGGAAGTTCTTTCAAGGCTTGCCGTTGGGTTCGTTTAAGAAGAACCGGACTTTCAGCATGCTTCCTCCTCCTTCCGTGCGGTTTGAAAGCGCAAGGCTTTTTGGGGGCACCGCTCCACGCAATAGGAGCACTTCAGGCAGTCGCCGTGAGTCACTGCCCCGGTTTCCCGGTAGGCTCCCGGATAGATTTGCATCCGGCAAACTTTTTCGCACAGTCCGCAGCCGATGCAACCTTCATCAACCAAAAGAGGCTTTCTCCTCCGGCCGAGCCAGTTGGCCATGGTTCCCATGGGGCAGAACATGCACCATATCCGAGGATGAAAGAGCACGCCCAGAACCAGCCCCACCGCCGTGGTCACGGTAAGGATCATCACGAAGGGCTTGCCCATCCGGTAATAATCCCCCCAGACCGGCCTCAGGTTGACGGCGAGCATGGTCATCAGGAGCCCGAGCCAGAGCAGCCGGAAGGGCGTGCTCCGGAAAAACCCCGGGACCCGGGCTTTGCGGCTTATCCTCCCCATGAACCCGTCCCAGAAGCTCCCCCGCGGGCACATCCAGTCGCACCAGCTCCTGCCCTTGACGGCTCCGATGCCCATGGCCATCACCATGCAGAAGACCATGAAGTAGCCGAGCGGGGGCAAAAGCCAGCCCCCGGCAACCAGCAGGATCAGGACGATGCCGAGCAGATGCTGCCGCCTGCGATTCTGCTTCATGCTGCTTGTGGGCTCCATGTCTTACGGCTCCGTGTTCGGGTGTTTTCCAAGCTCCGCCATGCGTCCCAGAAATTGATCCGCAGGCAGATAGTCCACCAGCCGCAGGCCGGTTCGCTCCTTTCCCTTGGCGTCCAGGAAGACCACGGTCGGGACTCCCTTGACCCCGTACTCCCTGAGCAGGCGCTCGTGAGCCGGGTTGTCTCCACTGGTGACGTCCACCTTGACCATGACGAAATGCTCCCCGGCCTCGCGGACCACGGCGGGGTCGTGGAATGTCTTCTCATCCAGCTCCCGGCAGGGGGTGCACCAGCCAGCGGAGAAATCCATGATGACTGGCCTTCCCTGGCCCGATGCCTGCCTCAGGATTCCTTCCGTGTAGGGCTGCCAGGAAACCCCCGGCCCCTTCATGGCCCAGGATGACAGCCAGTATGAAGCCACGACCAGGCAGGCGATGCCGGTTATCGCTTTCAGCCACGGGAAGGCCCTGAAGCGGGCCTCGCTCCTGTCGAACCACCCGAGGTGGAGCCCTGCGGCCATTGCCACCGCCACCGGCAGGGCGATCTTCAAAAAGCCCGGTAGGAGGGGGCCGAGAAAATGGACGGCCATGCCCACCAGGACCCATCCCATGAGGCAGCGCACCCAGGTCATCCATCCGCCAGCCCGTGGAAGGCGCTGCAACTGGCCGGAGAAGAGGGCCAGGATGAAAAGGGGCAGGCCCAGGCCCATGCTCAGGGTGAAGAACACGAGGAACCCGAGCCAGGGGTTGCCCGTGGAGGCGATCCACGTGAGCAGCCCCAGCACGAAGGGGCCGATGCAGGGCGCGGCCACCACGCCCAGGGTCAGGCCCATGAACAGGCTCCCGAAGTACCCGCCATGGGACTTGCCCGCGAGCCGGGTGAGTGCGCCCGGGAGGCGAAGCTCCCAGAACCCGAACAGGCTCGCTGCGAACAGGACCAGCACCAGAGCCACGGCCGCCAGCACAATGGGGTTTTGCAGCATGGCCCCCATGAGCCCGCCCGTCAGCGCGGCTATCACCCCCAGGGTCGAGTTGGTCAGGGCGAGGCCCGCCAGGTAGCACAAGCCATGGGCCACCAGCCGTGCCTGGCCGGGCTTCCCTCCGGCCGAGCGGCCTCCGAAGAAGGAAACCGTGATGGGAATCATGGGGTACACGCAGGGGGTCAGGTTCAGGGCAAGGCCACCGGCGAAGACGCCCAGGAGGGTCCAGAGCATGGCCCAACCCTGGAGGGAACGAGCTTGATCCGGCTTGCTTGACGCTCCCTCGGTCCCGGAGAGCCCAGCCGGGGCGCTGGCGACGGGCAGGCCGTGCTCCTGCCACTTCGGGAATCCGTAAGGGTCGCGGTAAACGTTTTTGTAGCCAAGCGATGCGGCCACCCGGGCCGCCGAGTCGCTGCGGACTCATGTGAGCCCCGCTCAGTAGAACACGATAGTCCGCCCCTTGTCCGGCCCCAGGAAGGTTTCCAACTCATCGGTCTTTTGCCACCTGGCCCAACGGGTCGGCTCCATGGAAAAGTTCAACGCGCCTTGGATATGCCCCGTGCGAAACTCCCATTCCTGGCGGGTGTCCACCAGCAGCATGTTGTCCGGGTCTTGATCATAGCGGTCCGCGAGTTCCTCCGTGGTGATCAGCCCGTACCCTCCGGCCTCCGCCTCCTTCACCACGTCCTGCCACGAAGCTTGCGTTGCCGGAGCGGGACGGTTGACGAACCACACGGCCGCGACCGTGGCGGCCATGGCGGCCAGCGCGAAGAGAAAGGAGGTTCTTTTGTTCATGCCAGCCCCTTTCTTCAGAGCCTTTCCGACAGAAAGGCGTCCATCCTGCCCCTGTCTGTTGCGACGTCAAGGGGCACGAGAGCCTTTTCAAACAGGACGTTGGTGGAGCTTCGGAACGCAAACGCCTTGGCTTCCTCCGAGTCGGTGGTGAAGATCTTCAGCGTAAGCCTGTCTCCATACTTTTCCTTCATTTCCCCGGCTATCCCGATAGCCCTCTTACAGGTCATTCAGCCGGGGTTTCCGCTGTGGAACACCAAAAGTTCCGCCATGACATTTCCTTTCGCGTCAAATCCGGATCAAAGCTTGCCCTGCCGTTTGAGCTTGGACAGAAGAAAGGCCGCTCCGCGCCGGGAAACCCCCAGATTCGTGGCCAGCGTCTCCTCGTCCAAGTCTCCCTCGGCCTTGGCGAGCCGGAGGACCTCCTCCTCCAGCTCCTCGAACCAGTCCTCGAAAAGCGCCAGCACCTCCGGGTCCGTGATGGCGGAGAGCTGCTCGGACTGGGCCACCTTGTCCACCAGGCTCCGGCACATCTGCGTTGGGTCGACACCTTCGCCCATGCACTCGGCCAGTCAGAGGTGCACCATGCTGGTGAGCTTGTCCCCGCCCGACTGCTCGATCAGGTCCATGAGAAAGCCGGAAGCCGCGTCCTTGCCCATGTCGCGGAAAAGCCCTTTCAACGCCTCTGCGAGTTCCTTCAGGGCATCCTCCGGGTCCATGCCGGCGATTATTTTCCCTATAGTGTCCATCGGGCCGGATTGCCTCCTTGTGTTTTTCGTTAAAAGCCTTTTCGCTCGGCCAAGAGAAGGGACGCCACGTCCCCGAGGGCGGCCACGACGTCCAGGACCCGCGAATCCGATATCTCGTAGAAGATGAACGGCCCTTCACGCGTAACCTTCACCAGCAGGGACCGCCTGAGCTCCTTGAGATGATGGGAGACCAGCGGCTGGGAGAGGCCCACCATCTCCACGATGGCGGAGACCGACCTTCTCCCTTCCCGGAGGGTGAGCAATATCTTCAATCGGTTGCCGTCGGACAGGCTCTTGGCCAAAAACGCCGCGCTCCGTAAATCCTCGTCCGTCCAATTCGAGGGGGCCAGGCCCATGGGTCAGGTCCTTGTTTCCGGCATACAGGGTCAGCCGCTCGCAGCCTGAAAAATGACCGGCTGGGAAGCGGGCGCGAAGCAACATATAAACATATATTTATATCACAGGCCGTTCCTTGTCAAGTTCAAACCAAGAGCCAAACCAAGAACCGAAAGGCAAACCGGAATCTTGCGGCCGGTCCCGCTGTCTGAAAAATCGTGCACATCATGAAAAAAGATTATATAATCATATGGTTTGAATGATACCAACTTTACTCCCCGCATCCGGAGGCGAAGCGCATGAATACCTCCCTGCATGATAAAACTCGGCCCTTTGGCCGGTGCCTCCAAGCGGTTCTCTTCCTGGCCGCCCTTCTTGTCTTACTTGGAGCCGCTCACGCCGCTCAGGGGAAAACCGATGAAAAGCCCCCGGTCACCTCCGCCAGCGAGATAGACTACCCGCCCTTCTGCTTCGTCAACGCCGAGGGCCAGGCCGACGGCTTTTCGGTGGAGCTGATGCGGGCGGCCCTCAAATCCATGGGAAGGGATGTCACCTTCCGCACTGGCCCCTGGCCCGAGGTCCGCGGATGGCTGGAGCAGGGCCAGGTTCAGGCCCTTCCCCTCGTCGGCCGGACGCCGGAACGCGAAGACCTTTTCGACTTCACCTTTCCGTACATGACCTTCCACGGCGCAATCGTCGTGCGGAAGGGGACCAAGGGCATCTGGGACATAAAGGACCTGAAGGGCAAGAGGGTCGCCGTCCTTGCCGGCGACAACGCCGAGGAGTACCTGCGCCGCGAGGAGCGCGGCATTGACATCCACACCACGGCAAGCTTTGCGGACGCATTGCGCGAACTTTCAGCGGGCCGCTACGACGCCGTGGTCATACAGAGGCTCGTCGCCCTGCGACTCATCAGGGAAACAGGGCTGACGAACCTTACCATCGTTGAAAATCCCATCGCGGATTTCACCCAGGCTTGGTGCTTCGCGGTCAAGGAGGGAGACAAGGACACCCTGGCCCTGCTGAACGAGGGCCTGGCCCTGGTCATGGCCGACGGGACTTACCGCCACCTGCACGCCAAGTGGTTCGCGGCCCTGGAACTGCCCGCCAACAGGCGAATCGTTGTCGGCGGAGACCACAACTTCCCCCCCTACGAGTACCTGGACGAGAACGGCCGCCCTACAGGCTACAACGTGGACCTGACCCGGGCCGTCGCCCAGGAGATGGGCCTGGACATCGAAATCCGGCTCGGGCCTTGGGTCAAGGTCCGCCAGGAGCTTGCCCGGGGGGATATCGACGTTCTCCAGGGCATGTTCTACTCCCCGGAGCGAGGCCGCACCTTCGATTTCACGCCGCCCCACATCGTCAACCACTGCGTGGCGGTTGTCCGCAAGGGAGAGCGTGAGCCACCGGCAAACGTCGAGCAGCTCAAGGGCCTGCGCATCGTCGTGCAGGACGGCGACATCATGCACGACTTCTTGGAAGAGCACGGGCTCCGATATCAAGTGACCGCCGTGGACTCCCAGGAGGACGTCCTGCGGGAACTGGCGGCGGGCAATCATGACTGCGCCCTGGTTTCCCGGCTCACCGCGCTCTTCCTGATAAAAAAGCATGGATGGCATAACCTCGTCGTGGGGAAGGAGCCGCTTCTCTCCCCACAGTACTGCTACGCGGTTCCGAAAAAGCACCAGGCGCTGCTGGCCCAGTTCAGCGAAGGGTTGAAGGCCATCGACGACTCGGGCCAGTACCGGCGCATCTACGAAAAATGGATGGGGGTTTATGAGGAGCCCTCTTCGTTCGTCAACGCCCTGCGATACTCCGCAAAGGCCCTTGTCCCCCTTCTGATTGTCCTGGTTGCGGCCCTGCTATGGTCCTGGTCCCTGAGGAGGCAGGTAGGAAAAAAGATGGCCGAGCTAAAAGAAAGCACGGACAGGTTCATCTACTTCTTCGAGTCCGCGAACGTCGGGAAGTCCATCACTCGGATAACCGGCGAGGTTGATGCCAACCAGGCGCTTGCCGATTTTCTGGGCTACTCGCGGGAGGAACTGTCGGGCAAGACCTGGCAGGCCATCACAGCCGCCGAGGACATCGGAGCAACCCAGAGGGAGATTGACCGTCTCCTAGGCGGTGAAGAGGATTCCACCCGTTTCCGTAAAAGGTACATCCGCAAGGACGGGACCCGGGTCTGGGCCGACGTCAGCACCAGCCTCCGGCGTGATGCAGGCGGCAAGCCCATGTACTTCGCCACCACCGTGGTGGACATCAACGAACAGAAAATCGCGGAAGAGGCCCTCCGCGAGAGCGGGGAGTTCCAGCGGGCCATGTTCGCCTGCTCGCCCATCGCCCTGTTCGGCATCGACCTGGAAGGAAATGTGCTGGCCTGGAACGCTTCGGCGGAAAGGGTCTTCGGTTGGAAAACATCGGAGGTCATCGGGTCCTTCCTCCCGACCGTGCCGCAAGAGAAGATAAAGGAGTTCGAGGCGCTCCGGGATCAAGTAGCAAACGGAGGCAGCTTCAACGGAATAGAGGTTTCGAGGCGGAGAAAGGACGGCAGCCTTTTCGATGCAAGCCTTTCCGCTGCCCCCATCTATGACACTGCGGGAAAAATCATCGGGGCCATGGTTTCGGTGGAGGATATCACGGAAAGAAAAAGGGCAAGGGAGGAGTTGAGTCAACAGAACGAGCTTCTGACCGCCATTCTTGAAAACATACCGGTCATGATCTGCTATTTGGATGGCCGGGGCAGGATCACTTTTGCGAATAAAAGCCTCCAATCAACTTTGGGCTGGTCTCTTGCAGAAGCCCAGGCTCAGAACATTTTCGAGGATATCTACCCGAACCCCGATGACCGGCGGGTTGTCATGGAGCACATCGCCCAGGCAGGAGGCAACTGGAAGGAATTTCGGAGTCTGACGCGGGATGGGAGAGTTCTTGACACTATCTGGGCCAACATACTGACAAGCGACGGCTCCAACATCGGCATCGGCCTGGACGTGACGGAGATGAACCAGGCGAAAAAGCGCATCGAGCACCTGAACAGGGTGTTGCGGGCCATCCGGGAGGTAAACCAGCTCATCGTCCGCGAAAATGACCCGGAATCGCTGGTCCGGAAGGGATGCCGGCTCCTGGTGGAGAACCGTGGGTATGCGTGCGCCCTGATCATTCTGACCGGCGAAGGGGGGCGGCCCGTATCCTGGACCCAGACGGGCATGGGGGATGCTTTTTCTGCTCTGGAAGGGCTGTTCAAGGCCGGGAAACTGCCGCCCTGCTGCACAGAAGCCCTCAAGGACGGAGGCGTGATGGTCATACAGGACCAGGGTGGTGTGTGCTGCAAATGCCCGGTGGCCCAATCGTGCCTCGGGACGGAGTCAATGTGCGTTTCCATGGACCATGGAGGTGTAAGCTTCGGATATCTCGCGGTCGTGATGGAAAAAGGCGTCGAGATAACCCCCGAGGAACGCGGCCTTTTCTCGGAAATGGCCGGAGACATTGCCTATGCCTTGTTCGGGCTTCTCACGGAAAAACACAAGAAGGAGTCCGAGCAGAAAAACGTTGCGCTGGAAAGGCAGCTGGTCCAGGCCCAGAAGCTGGAGGCGGTGGGGCGCTTGGCCGGAGGCGTGGCCCACGACTACAACAACATGCTGAGCGTGATCCTGGGCTACGCCGAGATGGCCCTGGAGAAGGTAGGCCCGGGCGACACGCTCCAGGAAGACCTGAAGGAGATACTGGAGGCCGGCAGGCGCAGCATGGAGATAACGAGGCAGCTCCTGGCCTTCGCCCGGAAGCAGACGGTCAGCCCGAAGGTGCTGGAGTTGAACGATACCGTGGAAAGCATGCTCAAGATGCTCCGCAACCTCATAGGCGAGGACATCGACCTTGCCTGGATGCCCGGCGAGTCCCTCTGGTCCGTCCGGATGGACCCCATCCAGGTGGATCAGGTGCTGGCCAACCTCTGCATCAATGCACGGGATGCCATCGCGGGCAACGGCCGGATCACCATCGAAACGGCGAACGTGAGTTTTGACGAAGCCTTCTGTCAGGAGAACGAAGGGTTCGTTCCCGGCGATTACGTATTTCTGGCAGTCAGCGACAACGGATGCGGAATGGATAAGGAGACTCTCGACAGCATCTTCGAGCCGTTCTTCACAACCAAGGAGTTGGGAAAGGGCACCGGCCTGGGACTGCCCACCGTCTATGGGATCGTTAAGCAGAATCAGGGCTTCATCAAGGTCTACAGCGAGCCGGGAAAGGGAACGACCTTCAAGGTTTACCTGCCCCGTCACCAGTCCAGGGTGGAGAAGCTATACGATGAAGGAAGGCCCGTTACTCTTGTTCCCGGAAACGAGACCATCCTCGTGGTGGAGGATGAGCCGTCCATCTGCAAGATGACCGTGTCCATGCTGGAAAAGCTGGGCTACCGGGTGCTGGCCGCGACCACTCCCGGCGAGGCCATCCGCCTGGCCCGGGAGCACGCCGGGGAGATACACCTCCTGATGACGGACGTGGTCATGCCCGAGATGAACGGCCGCGCCCTGGCGCAGAACCTGATGTCCCTTTATCCCGACATGAAGCGCCTTTTCATGTCCGGCTATACGGCCAATGTCATCGCTCACCACGGGGTGCTCGACGAGGGCGTCCATTTCATCCAGAAACCTTTCTCCGTGAAGGACTTGGCGGCCAAGGTGAGGGAAGCTCTGGAGAATTAGCGGTGTTCAATGTGCGCCGGATTGCTTTGGCGTTCTGCGCCTGTTTCTCACTTACCCCGACCGGAACTCCTCAGCCACGGAGACCAAAGCCTCGTCAATGACCCGTTGCGGCTTGTGCTGCTGGATGGTGTAGAGGAACACCAGCACCGGGACCGTGATGATGAAACAGCACAGGAGGTAGAAGAGCAAGGTGAAGCCGGTCTTGCCGGTGACCTGGACTTCCGCCCTCTCGTCCTTGACCGTGGTGGTCACGGTGGCGGTGAACTTCGTGACCGGGGTGAACACGGCCTCCCGGACCTTGCCGTCCACAGCCATGGTTCCGCCCCGCTCCGAGGAGACGCTGTACTTGCACTTCTTGCCGAGCTGCCGCTTGATCTGGGCGTTGATTTTAACCGGGGTGATGTCCGCGTCCGTCTTGAAGGTCTTGGCACAGTCGATGATGGCCATGTGGGAGCCCTCCGATTTTATTGATATAGTTTTAACCCAATGACCATCGAAGTCGCTTCATCCTCTGTACACAATTTCCCGTCAGGCGTTTTCATCCTAAAGAATGAAAAATTTCCACTCAACCTGCCACTTTTGTCATGCTCAAAGACGAGATAACCTTTACCCATGGCGTTTGAGAATGGAATTGAGTATGTGTTCCCGCTCTTTTTCCATTTGCCCAGTTTGGGATGCGTACCATCGTTAGAGCGGTTGTCAGAATAAATGTCGGATTGAAGTGGTCTTTTTTACTTCCTCCGATTTTTCGATCACGTCCAGGATTGCCTGGTCGAGTCTTTGGATGAGGGCCTCCCGGTTTCGGCAGACATG
>JBFMHL010000223.1:0-31426 GCA_040753055.1 Thermodesulfobacteriota bacterium
CAAAAAGGGGTTTGTCCCCCCTCCCCCACGAATCTTTTAACGCAGTTGTTCTTTTCGCCTTTACTTCTTCAAGCTCCGATATCTGATCCGGTGGGGCCGGGCGGCGTCTTCGCCCAGGCGCTTCTTGCGGTCGGCCTCGTAGTCGGACCAGTTGCCGTCGTTGTAGACCACCCGGGCGTCGTCCTCGAAGGCCAGGATGTGGGTGGCCACGCGGTCCAAGAACCAGCGGTCGTGGCTCACGATGACGGCGCATCCGGCGAAGTTCTCCACGGCCTCTTCCAGGGCGCGGAGGGTGTTGACGTCCAGGTCGTTGGTGGGCTCGTCCAGGAGCAACACATTGGCGCCCCTGGTGAGCATCTTGGCCAGGTGGACGCGGTTTCGTTCTCCGCCGGAGAGGTCCTTAACTTTTTTTTGCTGGTCCGGACCCATGAAGTTGAACGAGGACACGTAGGCCCGGGAGTTGCGGGAGCGGCCGCCCAGGTCCAGGATCTCGTTTCCGCCCGAGATCTCCTCCCAGACGTTTTTGTCGGCGTTGAGGGTGTCGCGGGACTGGTCCACGTAGGCCAGGGTGACTGTCTTGCCGATGGTGACGGAGCCTGCGTCCGGACTTTCCCGTCCGGTGACGAGCTTTAAAAAGGTGGTCTTGCCCGCGCCGTTGGGGCCGATGACGCCCACGATGGAGCCGGGGGAGAGCTTGAGGGTGAGGTCGTCAATGAGGACGCGGTCTCCGTAGCTTTTGGTGACGTGATCAAGCTCGATGACCTGGTTGCCCAGGCGGGGACCGGGCGGAATGTAGATTTCCAGCTCCTCGCGCCTGGCCTCGAACTCCTGAGAGAGCAGGCGTTCGTAGGCGGTGACGCGGGCCTTCTGCTTGGCCTGGCGGGCCCGGGGAGCCATGCGGATCCACTCCAGCTCGCGGGCCAGGGTCTTCTGGCGTTTGGACTCGGACTTTTCTTCCTTGGAAATGCGGTCCTTTTTCTGCTCCAGCCAGGAGGAGTAGTTGCCTTTCCAGGGGATGCCGTGGCCGCGGTCCAGCTCCAGAATCCAGCCGGCCACGTTGTCTAAAAAGTAGCGGTCGTGGGTGACGGCGATGACGGTGCCCTTGTACTGCTGGAGGTGCTTTTCCAGCCAGGCCACGGACTCGGTGTCCAGGTGGTTGGTGGGCTCGTCCAGAAGGAGGATGTCGGGCTCCTGGAGGAGCAGGCGGCACAGGGCCACGCGGCGGCGCTCGCCGCCCGAGCACACGGAGACGGGCGTATCCGGCGGCGGGCAGCACAGGGCGTCCATGGCCATCTCCAGGCGGGAGTCCAGCGTCCAGGCGTCGTGCTTGTCCAAAAGGTCCTGGACCTTGGCCTGCTCTTCGACCAGCGCGTCAATGTCCGCGTCCGGGTCGCCGAAGGACTGGTTGATCTCCTCGAAGCGGGCGAGGAGGTCCACGATGGGCTGGACGGCTTCCTCCACCACCTGCTTGACGGTCTTCTGGGGGTCCAGCTCGGGCTCCTGGGCCAGCATGCCCACGGAGTATCCCTTGGAGAGCATGGTTTCACCGGTGTAGTGGGTGTCTATGCCGGCCATGATCCGAAGGAGGGAGCTTTTGCCCGCGCCGTTCAGGCCGATGACGCCGATCTTGGCGCCGTAGTAGAAGCCCAGCGAGATGTCGCGGAGGATGAGGCGGTTGGGCGGGACCACCTTGCCCACGCGGACCATGTTGTAGATGACCTTGGTATCTATGCTCACGGCAATGTCTCCTATGCGCGGCCGGCCAGAAACCGGACGCCGTTCAGGCCCAGTACGTGGGAGTAGGTTTTGGACAGGTCGGGGAACAAGAACTTGTAGCCGGTCTGCAGAAGCTTGTTGGGGATCACCCGGGCCGAGGCCAGCAGGACCTCGTCGGTGAGATCGCCGAAGGCCATGCGTAGAAGCGACCGGGGCACGGGAGCGGCCACGCCGCGGCCCAGGGCGGCGACGAGGGTCCGGGCCAGGCTGCGGCTGGTGGCGGGCTCGGGGGCGACGAGGTTGACGGGGCCCTGGACCTTCGGCGAGGCGATGACGTGGAAGATGGCGCCGATGACGTCGTCGGGGCTTATCCAGGAAACGAACTGGCCGCCGTGGCCCATGTAGGGGCATAGGCCCATGCGGGCCGGAGGGTAGAGCCGGGCCAGGGCGCCGCCCGCCGGGGTCAGCACCACGCCGATGCGCAGGTTGGCGGTGCGGATGCCCGCGTCCGCGGCGGGCCGGGACGCCCGCTCCCAGTCCCGGCAGAGGTCGGCAACGAAGCCGCTGCCGGGGCCGTCCTCTTCGGAAAGGATGTCGTCCTGGCGGTGGCCGTAATAGCCCACGGCCGATGCGGAGATGAACACCGCGGGTCTGGGTGAAAGGCGCGCGGCGGCGCGGGCCAGGAGATCGGTCCCGGCAATGCGGGAGGATACCACGCGGCGCTTCTTCTCCGGGGAAAGCCGTCCTTCGCCGATGTTCTCTCCGGCCAGGTGCACCACGGCGTCAACGGGCGGGCAGCCAGCCAGGTCAACGACGCCCTTTTCCGGGTCCCAGAAGGCTTCGCCCGCGCCGGGAACGGGAGGCCGCCGCACCAGGCGGATCACCTTGTGGCCGGAGGTGGTGAGGAAGCTTGCCAAGTCCCTTCCCAGGAGGCCTGAGGAGCCGGATACGAGCACCGTGAGGCCGCGGGCCCGGGGATAGCGCCGGGCCAGGGCGAGATCGTTGGCCGTGACCGTGTGCCGCCAGAAGAACATGCGGCAAAGCTTTTTCACGACCAAGGGCGCACCCAGCACCGGCCCCAGGGGCGCGCCGGGAAGGGTGTAGGTGATGCAGTCGGTGAGGCGGCAACCGCCGTCTTGCTCCGAAAAGAAGTGCTCGTGCCGCCATTTGGCGAAAGGCCCGGCGATCTGCTCGTCGGCGAACATCCTGCCGGGACGGTAGACCGTGTGGCGAGCGGCCCATGTGACGGGCACCGGGCCCTGTATGATGCGGAACACCACCACAGCGCCTTCATGGATATTTTTCGGGTCGTGCAGGACCTCCACGCGCTCCCAGGGAGGGGTGAGCCGCAGAAAGGCTCCGGGGCGGGCGTGCCAGGAAAAGGCCTCTTCCGCGTTTGCTGCAAGATGGGATCGGAAGATGAACTGCGGCACGGCCGCCTCCGGTGTTGGATTTTTTTCCGCCGTGAAAAGCCGGATTCGGGGCGAACTATAAAAAAAGCCTTTGGGCAAGTCAATGAATAGCCCGGATGGCGGGGATCGCCAAAGCGGGCCGGGGTCCTGCGGGCATTGGCGGATGAAACTTGCCGCATGCGGGTTCCGAGCGTATGATAGTAAGGATATGTTCCGGGCACGATTTGTGCACTGGAAAGGCGGCGGCGTTTTAGGGGACTGCCCCCGCCGTGCAACGACTCATCATCCGGCACAAGGCCGGAAAGAGGGTTACAATGGCCTTTCCGAAAAACTTAGGGCTCCGGGTGCCCGTGAAAGCGTTTGCCATGAAGAAGTTTTCCAAATGGAAGGAAAAGGTTGTCGAGCCGGAAGACGTGTTGGAAAAGATCAAGCCCGGCATGCGTATCTTCCTTTCCACGGGCGTGGCCGAGCCCCGCACCCTGGTCCGAAACCTCATGGAGTCGGAAATCGGCAACCTGCAGGATCTGGAGCTCATTCAGCTGGTGAGCCTGGGCGATGCCATCGTGAATGAGAAGATGGCCGATCACAAGTTCCGGCTCAAAACCTTTTTTGCGGGCTATGTGGCGTCCGAGGCCATCTCCTCGGGCTATGTGGACCTCATTCCCTCGCGCTTCTCCCGGGTCCCCTCCCTCATGGAGTCCGGCCGCATCCCGGTGGATGTCGCCTTCATCCAGATCACGCCGCCCGACGAGGCCGGATACGCAAGCCTGGGGGTTTCCTGCGACGTGGCCCGCCAGGCCATGGAGCGAGCCCGTCTGGTGGTGGGCGAGATCCAGCCCCAGATGCCCCGCACATTGGGCGACACCTTCGTGCACGTGAACGACTTCCACTACCTGGTGGAAGCGTCCGAGCCGCTATTGGTCTTTCCCCGCGGAGAGGTGGAGCCGGTCTTCAACAAGGTGGCCGAGAACGTGGCATCGCTCATCGAGGACGGCTCCTGCATCGGCTGGTCCATGGAGCGCCTGTTCGAGGCCCTGGCCCCCTACCTGGCGCGGAAAAAAGATCTGGGGGTACACTCTCCCTTCTTCACCGACAGCCTCATGGACCTGGTGCGCTCGGGCGCCGTGTCTAACAGGCGCAAGGGCTCGTTCCGGGGCAAATGCGTCACCTCTTACGCATTGGGCACCGATGACCTCATGCGCTTCCTGGAGTGCAACCCCATCGTGGAGTTCCAGGGCGTGGACGTCCTGGGCGACCCGGACCGCATCCGGCGCAACCCCCGCACCGTGGCCATCCTCCCCATACGCCGCGTGGCCCTTTCCGGCCAGGTGGCCTTCCTGGAGGGCCGGGGAAACCTGGGGGTCGGGCCCAGCGTGGCCTCGGAGTTCATCAACGGAGCGGCCATGTCGGTCCAGGGTCAGGTCATCGCGGCGCTGCCCTCCCGCAACCGCGAAGGGCGCTCTAACATCATGCTGTCCCTGGGCGGCCTTCCCAACCAGTACAACAACCCCGAGGCCATTGACTTCGTGGTCACCGAGTACGGCATCGCCAACATGGCGGGAAGGAGCATCCGCGAGCGCGCCCAGGCCCTGGTGGAGATCGCCCATCCAGACGACCGCGCGGAACTGGTGGCTCTGGCCAAGGAAAAAAACATCCTCTACCGCGACCAGATCTACCTGGCCGAATCGGGCCACCTCTACCCCCACGATGTGGCCGAAACCGTCACCTTCAAGGACGCGCTCAAGGTCCGCCTGCGCGCCATCAAGCCTTCGGACGAAGAGGAGATGCGCAGGCTTTTCTACCGGTTTTCCAGCGAGGCCGTGTACTACCGCTACTTCTCGCCGGTCAAAACCATGCCCCACGCCAAGATGCAGGAGTATGTCAACGTGGACTTCCGGCAGGTCATGTCCATCGTGGGCCTGGTGGGCGAGCAGGGCCAGGGGCACATCATCGCCGAAGGCCGCTGGGTTCGCATGGCCGACCGGCCCTGGGCGGACACCGCCTTTGTCGTGGACGAAGAGTACCAGGGCAAAGGCATCGCCACGCATCTCTTCCGCATGCTCATCCGCACCGCTCTGGACCGCGGCTTGGAAGGCTTCACCGCCGACGTGCTGTCCTCCAACAAGTCCATGCTCAAAGTCTACGAAAAGTCCCCCTATCCCGTGCAGGCCACCCTGGAAGGAGGCATCTACCACATCTCCATCTCCTTCCGGAAAAACGACATCGCCCGCCAGCCCAAGCCGGCCTGACGCGGAGGAGAGGAATCAGCGGCACCGATTGCCCCCGGCCGGAAACGGCCGGGGGCTTTTTTTCCTCGCGTCAAAATTTCCCGTGCCCCGCCCCCGCCGTCGGTGCTATAGAATTCCCGCGGGCACGAGCGAACGCCCGTACGAAAAGGCGGGAACCTTTGTCGTCCCGCCGGCCGGCCTGAACTACATGCAGGACCACCCCCCTGCCCTTTTTCTCTCTGGAGGATCGCATGGATTTCTTCTTCAAACCCCGCGGCATCGTCCTGGTGGGAGCCACTCCCAAGCCCAAGGGCGGGCTTGCCATTTTATGGAACCTCAAGAAAGGCTTCGACGGCGCCATCCATCTGGTCAACCCCAACTACCGGGAGGTGGACGGCATCGCCTGCCACGCAACCGTTGCGGAGGTGCCCGACCCCGTGGACATGGCCATCGTGTTCGTGAAGAATACACTGGTGCCCGAGATCGTTGAAAAATGCGCCGAACGCGGAATCCGCGGGGTCATCATCGAGTCGGCCGGCTTTGCCGAGACCGGCCCGGAAGGCCGCGCCCTGCAAGAGCGCCTGAAAAAGATCGCCGCAGACACGGGCATTCGCCTCTGGGGGCCCAACTGCATGGGATTGGTGGACGCGAAACGCAAGTACGTGTTCTCCTTCGTCTCGCCGGTAATTTGGGAAGAAGGGCTGATTGACGGCGATGTTTCCCTTGTGGTACAAAGCGGTATGCTGGCCGGCGGATTCCTCATGGACATCATGACCCACGGGACCATGGGGGTCGCCAAGGTCTGCTCCATCGGAAACAAGGTAGACGTTAACGAATGCGATTTGTTAGAATATCTAATCAAAGATCCGGACACGGGGGCTGTCGGCCTTTACCTGGAGTCCATTCCCCAGGGCAGGCGCTTCCTGGATCTTTGCCGGTCCTCGAAAAAGCCTATAGTAGTACTGAAAGGAGGGAAGAGCGCCCGGGGAGCTGCTGCCGCGCTTTCGCACACCGCCAGCATGGCGGGTGACGGCGCGGTGGTGACCGGCGTGCTGGCCCAGGCTGGGGTGGTGGAGGCCCAGGACTTCAAGCAGATGATGGACATCTGCCGGAGCCTGGCCATGTTTCCGCGGCTCTCCCCCGACCTTCAAGGCCGCACGGCCGTCCTCACCTACAGCGGCGGCGCTGGAATCCTGTCCGCCGATTTTCTCGACAGCCTGGGCCTGTCCGTGGCTGACCTCTCGCCGGAAACCGTCGAGAGGCTTGCGGGAGTCTATCCGGACTGGATGCCTCCCGCCAATCCCGTGGACCTGTGGCCCGCCGTGGAAAAGAACGGCCAACTGAAGGTCTACGGAACCGCGCTCTCCGCGGTGATGGATGATCCCAACGTGGATGCGGTCCTGGTGCACCTGTTCGTGGGCGGCCAGGCCATGGCCCTGGAGATGCAGGATCTGCTCCGATCTGCAAAGAAGGCGGGCAAGCCGATTTTCGTGTGGCTCATCGGTGCACGCAAGCCGGCTCGGGACGCTCAGGTTTGCCTGCAGGACATGGGAATCCCGGTTTTCCGGGAGCTCTTCCGGGCCGTGGAGTGCATGCAGGCCGTATTCCGCAGGGCCCGGCTGGCTTCCCGGGCGGTGCTTCCCGCGGGCAACGGGGAAAGAGCTTTTGACACGATTCGGACAGGAGAGGTCCTTTCAGGCAAGAGCGGCGCGCTGGACGAGCACGAGTCGAAAAAAATCCTGGCCGCGGCCGGCATCCCCACGGTGCACGAAGAGAAGGTGACGGATCTTCCCCAGGCCCTGGCCGTTGCGGAGAAGATGGGCTACCCCCTGGTGGCCAAAGGCCTGGCTGCGGGAATCGTGCACAAGACCGAGGCGGACCTGATCCGGCTCAACCTGACGGACGAACGGGAGCTTTCCCGGGCCTACGAGGAGTTGGTGCAAAAGGTGGGCCCCCGTGGCTCGGTGCTGCTGCAAAAGCAGCTTCCCGCAGGGCTGGAAATCATCGCCGGGGCGCTTTCCGATCCCCAGTTCGGGCCCTGCGTCATGGTGGGGCTGGGAGGAATCTACGCCGAAGTCTTGAACGACCGCAGATTCGCCGCGGCCCCGGTGAGCGAGGAAGCGGCCCTGGCCATGATCGGGGACCTGAAGAACCAAAAGCTGCTGGCCGGTTTCCGGAACGCCCCTCCGGTGGACCGCCGGGCCCTGGCGCAGGTGATTGCACGGCTTTCGGAGCTTGTCTGGACAAATGGCTCCATCGGCCAGGTGGACCTAAACCCCTTGATGCTGGTCAACGGCTCGCCCGTTTGCGTGGACGCCTCCGTCGTGCTTGCGGAAAACGGGTGAGAGATAAGCCTTTTCCGGGAGAGATATGACGCTTCATACCCATACGCTATACGACATGGCGGAAAAAAACGCCCTGGCCTTCGGAAGCGCGCCCTGCATCGTATCGGGCGGCGCGGAGCTTTCCTTTGCCCGGTTCCTGGACCGGGTGAATGCAGCCGCATCCCACATGGCTTCGCTTGGTCTTTCCGCGGGCGAGCGCGTGGCCATTGTTTCCGGGAACAACCCCGAATATTTGATCGCGCTCGTAGCCGCATCCCGCCTCCGGGCCCTGGCCGTGGCCGTGAACTGGCGGCTTTCCGCCGAAGAGATCGGCCACGTGCTTTCCGACACGAGCCCTCGGCTGGTTCTGGCGGACGCGCCCCGCATGTCCTCCCTGGCCGGCACAATGAAGAGCCTCGGCCTCCCCTGCCCGCTCGTTGATCTGGCCTCCCTGGGCGAAGGCCGATCCTGCGAAGCTCTTCCGGAGCCGCCGGAAGGTCCCTCGGGAGACGACCCCTTCCTCATTATCCACACGGCGGCGGTTTCGGGCAAGGCGCGGGGAGCGGTGCTCTCGCACCACAACATGGTACTGGCCGCTTTGCAGTCCGCAGCCCGCTTCCAATTGTCGGAAAAAGACGCCTGTCTTGGCTTCCTTCCCTTCTTCCACATCCTGCAGCTGGTTCTCACCTTCGCCGCCATGGTGGCCGGAGGGAAGAACGTGGTGCAGGAAAAGTTCGATCCCGACGACTGCCTGCGCCAGATCTCAGCGCACAGAGTCTCCCTGATGGGGAGCTTTCCTCCCATCCTCGCCGAAATCACCAAGGCCGCCGAACGTGCAGAGGAGATTCCACGAAGCCTGCGGGCCGTTGTCGGCATTGACGCGCCGGCCAACATCGAGCCCTTTCAGAAGATCTTCGCCACAGACTTCTTTCTCCTTTATGGACAGACGGAGACTTCAGGCCCCGTCACCCTCGGCCCCAGCAGGGAGAGGCCGGGCTCGGCCGGCAGGCCTACCGCCCTGGCAATGGTGAAGGTGGTGGGCGAGTGCGGGATTGCGCCCTGCAAGGACAACCCCGGAGAGATCTACATCCGCGGCCCCCTCGTGTTCCGGGGATACTGGGAAGGCGGCAAGATGGACGGCCCCACGTTCTCCGACGGATGGCACAAGACCGGAGATCTGGGCTACATGGACCAGGCCGGCTACCTGTTCTTCGCCGGACGGAAACCGGAGCGCGAGCTCATAAAGCCGGGCGGAGAGAATGTTTTTCCCGCAGAGGTGGAGGCGGTCCTTTTAAGCCACGAGGAGGTGGTGGAAGCGGTGGTCATCGGGGTCCCGGATCCACGCTTCGGAGAGGCGATCCGGGCGCTCTGCGTGAAAAAGGAAGGTTCGTCCCTTTCCGAAAAAGAGCTCATCGAGTTCGTGGCGGGCCGCATCGCCCGATATAAAAAGCCCCGCGAAGTGATCTTTGTGGAGAGCCTTCCCCGGGCGGCCGCCGGCGGGGTCTGCCGCAAAACCGTGAAGGAACGCTACGGGGCCGGCCAATAAAACGAAGGGGGGCGCGCCTGTTTCCCTGTGGAGGCGCCCTCCCCTTTTAGACGCTGTCTCAAAACCCCATCTGACGTCCCAGGTCGGTGTTCCGTGCCTTCTCAAAATGCTCACATACAAACTGTATGCTCCGCTTTTCGTCGGCCCGCGCTTGCCCTGAAACGTGATCCGGGGTTTTAAAACAGCTTCTATAGTATTCCCAGAAAGCTTTGTACGAAAGTCGGCCCTACAGAAGCTTCTCCGCTTTCTTGAAGGTTTCCGTGGCCCGGGCGGTTTCCTCCGCAGCTTGCCGTAAAAGCTTCGCCACGTCGCCTTTCCCCGCCTTTTCCGCGTTTTCCGCCCACATGCGGTAGCTCTGCTCATGCTCCTCGCTGTGGGCCCGGAAATGGGCCATCATCTTCTTGAGCTTCTCTTCCGGGCCAACACCCGCGCTCCGCGTCGCGATCCCGTGCTCATGGTCGTGGCCGTGGCCGTGCGCGTGGGCATGACCTTCATCGCCGTGGTTGTGCCCGGAACCTTGTCCGTGCTCATGGGAATGGCTGTGCTCGTGCTCGTGGGGATGGCTGTGGCCCCCCTCCTCCCCGTGCCGGTGCTCGTGCTCGTGGGCGTGGATATGGGCATGACCGTGGCCGCCGTCGTGAGAATGCTCGTGAATGTGCTCGCGGCCCGCCTCATGCTCGTGGGCGTGGCTGTGGCAGGTTCCGTCTGCGTGAACGTGCTCGTGCTCGTGCGGGGCGTGCCCGTGGCCGTCGGACGAGCCTCCGCCGTGGGGATGATGGTGGTGATGCGAGCCCTTGCCCTGGGGATGATGATGAAAAACGGGTCCGATATTCATTTTTCCGCTCCCTGTTGCTGATGGGTTTTCCCGGAGACTTCCGTGTCAGCTTGCCGTAGTGGAAATGTATAATGCTCCCGGCAGCCCGAGGCAACAGCGCATTTCCGCGGCTTCGTTTTTCGGGCGCCCGTCGGCGTTTCTTTTTCAGACCCCTTCGGCTCTTCGACCAAAATGTCGAGCCCAAGCCGGTGGCTCTTGTTGCTCTTCACCAGCCCGGGCAAGGGAAAACATTCCTGCATCCCCCAAGCCGTCGCGATTTTTGTCGAAAAAAACCCCGGCAAAACTTCGGAAAATTTTTTTCTCTTTTTATTTCCGTATGATATAAGACAAACCCGGCTTGGCACGCAAGTTGTAATTCCCGAATGCAGGGCCCGCTTGGGGCTTGACCTTTTTGACCCACAAGGAGAGGCGACATGAAAAAAACGGTAGTGCTCGTGGGAGTTCTGGCGGCGGCGGTTCTTTTTGCGGCGAACGGCGTAATGGCATACGGTCCCGGCAGCGGCGGCTGCCCCTTTCACCAGGGCACCCCTCCCGGCGTGACGGGCGACGATGGAGCCCAGCTCTCCGATGCGGACCTTGCCAAGTGGAAGGCGGAGCGCGACAGCTTCCAGGCAGCCACCAAGGACCTGGTATTCTCCCTGCGCGAGAAGCAGCTGGCCCTGGAAAAGGTGATGAGCGCCGACAAGGTGGACATTGACAAGGCCAAAGCCCTGCAGAAGGATATCTCGGGCATCTCGGCTCAACTGGACCAGAAACGCATCGAGCACCAGGTTCGCATGAAGGAGCTGGGCTTTGCTGCCGGTCCGCCGGAAGGCCGCGGCCCCGGTTGCGGCCAGGGTGCGGGCTATGGTTGCGGACGCCGGGGCTGGTAAACTCCGATTCCCGTTCCGGTGAGGGAAGGCGGCCTGGGCAATCAGCCACTTTCCCCGCCGGAACGGATAAAAACCGATCCGGTCCGGCGGGAAGCACTCTTGGAAAAGACCACCCGATACCTCGCCCTGGCGCTTCTTTTGGTGACCTGTCTCGTGACGGGACTTTCCTTTACGCTCTACCGCCAGACGCGTGAAAACGCCTTCGCGGTCCTTGCCGACCAGGGCCGCAATCTTGCCGACAGCATCGCGGGCAGCACCCTTTTCGGGCTGGCTTCTTTAGGCTTTCAACAAAACATGTTCCAGGAGGGCCTTTTCTCCGAAGGCGAACGGCTGGCGGAAAAGATCGCCCGGGACCCGGGCGATGCGGACCGCCTGGTACGGGAGCTGGGCGAGAGGGCGAACCTGGACGCGGTTTTGCTCATCAACCGCCACCTGGACCTCATGGCGTCCTATGCCGTGCCCGAGCCGAACCCCGGCCTCCGCCACGGGGACGGACGGAGGATGGGACCGCCGGGGCCCATGTGCGCGCCGCCCGGTCCGGGGATGGGGATGCGCCGGGAAGCCCTGGCGGCCTTTCTCGACTCTGCGGAAACCCGGACAGTTCTGACGCCCCGGGGGTTCTCGGCCTGCCGTGACCCCTTCCGCGTTACCGTCGCCTTGAAGACTCCCAACCACGACCTCCTGCTTCTTTCCGGAAGGCCCCTTCCCCAGAGCCCCAACTCCGAGGGCCCGGACCTGGCCACCCTTTTCCAGACCATCGCACTCTCCCCCGACATCGTGTTCGTGGCGCTCATGGACGGCCACGGAGACGTTCTGGCCCGGGCCGGACAAAGCTCGGAAAACGATCTGCGAGAAGGGCCGGTCCCTCCCGAAGCGGGCTTCATCCGCATCGTCCGCGACTTCACCGAAGCCTCCGGCGATAATGCCAGGCTCATCCTGGGCATCTCCACCAGGAAGACCGAGGAAACCATCGCACAGGCCCGGAGAAACATCGCCTGGTTCGCCGGCATGGCCTGGCTTTTGGGCTTTTTGGGCATGCTGGTGATCTTCGGGCTGGTGAAAACCTCCGCCCGGAGGCTTGCAGCCTTGGAAGAGCAGGCCGCGAAGGCAGAACGCCTTGCCGCCCTTGGGCGCATGGCAGCCACGGTGGCTCACGAGGTGCGAAACCCCCTTTCCGCCATCTCGGTCGCGGCGGGCCGCCTGAACCGGGAGCTGGGATCTCCGGATGAGGCACAAGCGCGGCTCCTCACCCTCATCCGGGAGGAAATCGGCCGCCTGAACGGGATCGTGGAAGGTTTCTTAAGCCTCTCCCGAACGCAAGATTGCAAGAGGGAGGAAGCAGACCTGGCGGATATCGTCCTTTCGGTCGCGGCCCTGTATGAAAACGAGGCGGGAGAAAAAGGAGTGCGTCTTGCGGTTCAAGGTCCGAAATCCGCCTGCCCTTCCCTGGTGGACCGCGACAAAGTTCGCCAGGCTCTGGGAAACATCCTGAAAAACGCCATCCAGGCAAGCCCTGAAGGGGGCGTTATCAAGATTTCCATCAGCTGCACAACAGCGGAGTGCGCCATTTCCGTGGAGGACTCCGGCCCGGGGATTTCGCCGTCCGACATGCCAAGGATCTTCGAACCCTTCTTCACCACCCGGGCCCGGGGAAGCGGACTGGGTCTGGCCCTGGCACAGGCCGTGGCCAGGGAGCACGGCGGCGGGATCAAGGCCGAGAACCGTCCGGAGGGAGGAGCGCGCTTCGTTTTTTCCGTGTCCCGGCAGGCGGTGGGAAACGGCCGCTGAGCAGCAAATCTCTTATAAAACCCGATCCGTGAGCGGGCCTCAGCTGGCTCCCGGATGCCAGGAAGGAAGATTCCATCACGGATTCAGGAAAAAGAGAAAGGGGCTCGCCCATGCCGGCGCCGCCCCTTTCATAACACCGCAAGTCCTTGCGTCCCGCAAAAGCCTACTTCCCCCCGGAAGGCCTGTAGCTCCTCTCGTATCCCTTCTGTATGTAAGTGGCGTAGTCCATGTCCTTGTAGGCACCCGAGTCCATGAACTTGAGGATGGGAACCATCCGTTCCGGGGACAGGAAGCCCGGAGCCATGCGCAGAATCTTTCCTTTGGAATCGGTGAAGGCGATGGTGGGATAACCGTTGATGGAGTAGTAGTCGCAGGTCTTCTTCTCTTTCTCGCAGTTCACCTGGACCGGCGTGAAGTTCCGGTTGATCAGGTCGGCTACGGTCTTATCCTGGAAGGTTTCCTTGTTCATCTTCCGGCAGTATCCGCACCAGTCGGTGTAGAACATGATGAAAAGGTTCTTTCCGTTCTTTCCCGCAGTGTCAATTCCGTCACTGTAATTCATTTTCCAGTTCACCAGGGAGCCTGACGTGCCCGCGAAAAACAGCCCGAAGCAGAGCGTCACGAGAAGGCAGGCAATCGTCTTTTTCATGAAAATTCTCCTTTGTGAATAAAGCGTATGGCGAATATCCCGGCTCGTATGAAAAGCATCACATGGAAAAGCCCTTGATGAATCCGCCGGAAAAGCCCCTCACTCCCTTCCGGCTCTTCAGCAGGTATCGGCCGCGGGGGGCAACGAACGGTCCGTCAGAGCAGCCCCAGCAGATCCTTGATCTTTTCTTCCGCGAATAGAAACGCGAACTGGACCCATTTCAAGCTGTCGGTGACCAGCACGATCCCGACAAGCACCAGGAGGCCGCCGGCAATCTTGCTGATGTAAGGCATGAACCGCGTGGCGCCCCGCAGGAATGACAGAAGCCTATGCACAAAGAAGGCCAAAACCACAAAGGGCAGGCCCAGCCCCAGAGAGTAGAGGGAAAGCAGGGCGAAGCCCCTCCCCATGGTCCCCTGGGTGGCGGCAATGGCCAGGATCGAGCCCACCATGGGCCCCAGGCAGGGGCTCCAACCGGCGGCAAAGGCCATGCCCACCAGAAAGTTGCCGAAGAGGTGCGCGGGCCTCTTGTGGAGATGGAGCTTGTGCTCCACATCCAGGAAGCCCAGGCGAAAAAGGCCTGCCACGTGGGCTCCCATGATGATGATGAAGGCGCCGCCCACGATGCGGAGGACGGCCTTGTACTCCACCACGGCCCGGCCGATGAGCGTCGCCGACGCGCCCAGGGGGATGAAAACGGCGGAGAAACCCAGCACGAAGGCCACGGTTGCCGGTACGAGCTTCCGCCTCGCCTCCGCGTGGTCCAGCTTCAAGAGCTCTTCCAGGGAACTCCCCGCCAGAAAGGTAAAGTATCCTGGAATGAGCGGGAGGATGCAGGGGGTGAAAAAGGACAGGAGCCCGTATAAAAAGGCAGTAAAAAACTGCACATCTGCTGCCTGCGCGAAGGGGTCCATCCTGTTTTCCCTGACCGGAGCGTGGCTCTCCGTTGCTGGCTAAGGGCCGGAAAGCTCTCGGCTTCTGTGGGCCGCCGCCTCGATGGCCGAGACCAGCGAGGCGAAGACGCCCCGTTTTTCCATTTCCGTAATGGCCGCCTGGGTGGTTCCTCCGGGAGAGGTGACTCTGGCGCGGAGAACCTCCGGGGCCGTGTCGCCGGCCGCCAGAAGTTTCCCTGCTCCCTCGACTGTGGAGACCGCAAGCTCCCGTGCTTGGTCCGGAGACAATCCCAGGTTCTGCGCCGCCCGGATCATTGCCTCGGCCAGGTAGAAAACATAGGCGGGTCCGGAGCCGGAAACCGCCGTCACGGCGTCGAACGACGCCTCCGGTAAGGTAAGCACGCGACCGGCGGCCCGCAAGACGGAGGCGGCGATATCCATATCCCGGTGGCCGGCATAGGCATTTCCCGCTACTGCCGAAACCCCCGAGCCCACCAGGGCCGGGGTGTTGGGCATCACGCGGAAGATGGGCAGGCTGGCCTTTTGCTTCTCCTGCAAGCCCTTGTAGACTACGGCCTCCATCTTGGCGATCCGGATGCCGGCCGCTATGGAAAGAATGATTTTCCTTTTCTCTCCCGGAAAACCCTCGCTGGCCGCGATCTCTCGCAGAACACCCTCTATTTGGCCGGGTTTCACGCATAAAAGGCAGATGTCCGAACCGGAAAAAACCAGGGCGTTTCCGGGCACGGTGACAATGCCCGTTTCCTTTCCCAAACGAGACAGGCGGTCCTGGTCCGCGTCGCTGGCCAGGATGTTCTCCGGCCGGGCGGCCTTGGCCCGCAAGAGGCCTCCCACAAGTGCGGAGGCCATGTTGCCCGCTCCGATGAAACCGATAGTCAGATGCTCCAGGCCCATGGGCCCTCCTGGTCGCGGCCGGAGCTTTCCGGCCGGCGAACATCGTTTGAAGCTATCTCAAAAACAAGAAAGAAAAACCTTCTGCCGAGCTATGGGGTATGCTCCATAGAAGGATCTATTTGGATCGGAGTTCTTGTCGCATTTTCGGTTGATTTTCGCGGGCGCACAGCGCTCCTTCCCGCCAAGAAGGCACGATCCGGCAGGAATTGCGGCAACCGCTCCAAAGGCCGTAAATATTCTTGGTAACGGAAAAAGGCGATTAGTGTCAATTCTTTTGGAAGCCGAAAAACTCAGGTTTTTTCCAGGACAAAAGCCGTGCGCGCGGGCAGGTACAGGTTCACGTAATGGCGGTGGATCTCGTCGGTCATGCCCTCATGGACGACCCCGCGATCCAGCAGCCCCTGGCCGCCGAAAGCCGGATCGTCGGTGTCCAAGACCATCCGGTATCGCCCCGGGGGCGCGGGAACGCGGTAATCCGAAAAGGAGCGATCCGGATGGAAGTTGAAGCAGAACATGAGGTCCCTGCGGAGAAAGCAGAGGATCTTGTCCTGCTCGTTTTCCAGAAGGAGATACGGCCAGCTGCCGTCCGGAATCCCGCGGACCGAGAGAAGCTTGAGCATGGCCCGGTCAAAGGCCAGGAGGTGGCGATACAGAAGGAGCGGATCGTCGGCCAGGGACCATTGGCGCCGCGCATAGCGGTAGGACCAGTGGTTGCCTTCCCGGGGAAAGTCTATCCATTCCGGATGGCCGAACTCGTTTCCCATGAAGTTCAGGTAGCCGTGCCCGGCGCAGGCCGCGGTGGCCAGGCGGACGATCTTGTGCAGGGCAATGCCGCGGGAGACCCGCAGGGTCCTCTCCAGCAGAACCGACATGTGCCGGTACATCTCCGTACCCACCAGCCGGAAGATCAAGGTCTGGTCGCCCACCAAGGCCTGGTCGTGGCACTCGGCGTAGCTCACCGTCTTTTCCTCGTGGCGGCGGGTGGTGAGCTCGTACCACAGTTTGCCCATAGGCCAATCTTCGTCGCGGAAATCCTTGATGAGCTTGATCCAGAAGTCGGCGAGCCCCATGGAAAATCGGAAATCGAAGCCGAACCCGCCCTCGGCCGCGGGCATGGCCAGCCCGGGCATTCCGGAAACATCCTCCGCGATGGTGATGGCCCCGGGGCGGACCTCGTGGATGACCTCGTTCGCCAGCGCCAGGTAGGAAAGCGCGTCCTCGTCCACCCGATCGGAGAAGTACTCTTCGTACCCCACGAAATCCATGGAGAGGCCGTGATGCAGGTAGATCATGCTGGTGATGCCGTCCATGCGGAAGCCGTCAATCCGGTACTCGTCCAGGAAGAAACGGCAGTTGGACAGGAGGAAATGCAGCACCTCGGGCTTTGCGTAGTCGAAGAGCCGGGAGTCCCAGCCCTCGTGCCGGCCGCGCGGCCCCTTGTGGAAGTACTGGAACTCCGTGCCGTCAAAGCGCGCCAGACCTTCCACCTCGTTTCCCACTGCGTGGGAGTGGACCAGGTCCATGAGCACGGTAAGGCCCCTGCCGTGGGCTTCGTCCACCAGCGCCTTGAGTTCCTCCGGCGTGCCGAAACGGGAGCTGGCCGCAAAAAAGCTCCCCACCTGGTAGCCGAAGGAAGCGTAATAGGGATGCTCGGCGATGGCCATGAGCTGGATGGCGTTGTAACCGGAGTCGGCGATGCGGGGGATGATCTTTTCCGCAAACTCGGTGTAAGTGCCCACGCGCTCTTCCTGCTGGGCCATGCCCACGTGGGCTTCATAGATGAAAAACGGCGCCGGAGGATGCGCCGGAGCCGGATTGCGGAAGACATAGGGCTTCTCCGGCTTCCACACCTGGGCGTTCATGATGTGGGTCCCGGGGTCCTGGACCACCCGCCGGGCATAGGCCGGGATGCGGTCTCCACTCCCCCCTTCCCAAAAAACCCGAAGGCGATAGAGGTCTCCGTGATGCAGGGCTTCGGGCCAGAGGCGAATCTCGAAGTCGCCCTTCGCGTTGATCCGGGAAAGCATGAACTCCGGCCGCTCCTTCCAACCGGAGAACTCCCCCACCAGATAGACGGCGGTGGCTGCGGGAGCCCATTCCCGGAACACCCAGCCCTCGGCGTTGCGATGCAGGCCGTAGTACTCGTGCCCGGAGGCGAAGTCCGCAAGGCTCCCCGAGCCACCGGTAAGCTTTCGCTTGAGTTCGGAAACCTTGGCGATCCTGCGGGCGATAACGCTTGCGTAAGGGGAAATGAAGGGGTCCTTGGTCGCCAAGACCTCCGCCAGGGACCGGGCACGCAGGAGGTCGTCCTTGCTGGGCATGGCCGGTCTCCGGTCAATCACGCATGGCCGCGGATGAGCGGCCTGCGGAGCATTTTCTCGTAGAGGTCCATATAGAGGCGGGCCGTTACGGCGTGGTTGAACCGCTGGGCGCTCTGCACCATGACTCGGTGCACCTGGCGGGCCCGCACCTCGGGGTGCAGATGAAAGAACTCCATGGCTTCGCGAATGGCCCAATAGAGCCCCTGGGAGTCCCAGTTGTCGAAGATGAAGCCGTTACCCGCATCGTCGGCCACCGACATGTGATTCACTGTGTCAGCCAGACCGCCGGTTTTGTGGACCACGGGAAGCGCCCCGTAAATGGCCCCGTTCATCTGAGGCAGGCCGCAAGGCTCGAAGCGGGAGGGTAGCAGGACGAAATCCGACGCGGCATAGCAGAGCCTGGAGAGGTTTTCGGTAAAATCGCACACCGCAACGCGGTCCTGGAAGTTGTGGTAGTCCACAATGTTGCGGAATATCCGCTGATACTCTCCATTGGCCACGAAAACGACCTGAAGCTTGTCCGCCCACCATTCGGAAACCACCCGGTAGAGGATGTCCGACAGAAGCTGGGGGCCTTTCTGCACCGGGTCCAGCCGGGAGGGCCAGAAGAAGATGGGCGCGTTGTCGTCCCGCGCAAGCCCGAGGGAAGTTTGCAGGGAACGCTTGTTCTGGAGCTTTCCCAGTTGGTGGGACTCGGGGGTGTATTGCCGGGCCAGGGCCTTGTCCGTGGCAGGATCGTAGGACGGGTCGGGCGCGTTCAGAATGCCCGTGGCGCAGCCCGCGTGGTTCTTGTTTGCAAGCTCCCGCCGCAGGTGCTCGGGCACGAAGTCGTGTCTTCCCTCCACGATCTCCGTAAGGAAGCCCGGGCTCACCGTGTTCACGAAGTGGGCGGCGAAAACGCCGGAGGTGAGAAAGTCCACCGGGTTCGAGTCCCGGCTCTCCTCGTAGTTGTGGGGCTGGTTCAGGTAATACAGAGATTGCCAGAAAGATGCTGCGTCAATGCCCCGGTCCTCGATATGGGACAGAGTGGTCTTCACGGTATGGATGTTGTGGATGGTGAAGAGGCTGGGAATGCCCGCCATTCGCGCCGCAGCCGGAATGAGGCCGGTCATCCAGTCGTTGGCGTGGACCAGATCGGGCCGGACAGCGGGCAGGATGTGATTGATCACTTCCCGCTGAAAGGCCAGGCTGATCTTGATGTTCTCCTGGCTGTAGTTGGAGTAGACGCCCCGCTGATAGAAGAAGGCGCGGTCCTCTGCCAGATGTACGCGGTCCGTGGGCATGCTGCTGCGGATGGTGGAGAGTTCCCGTCGGATGAGGGCGTTGAAGTTGGCGGAAAATATGGCCCGGTAGTCGGGAAGCGCCACGTGGACGTCGGCCCCCTGATCGAAAAGGGCCTTCACCAGCGCCGCCGAAACGTCGGCCAGCCCCCCGGCTTTGGCGGTCATGTAGTTGGCGTAGTTGCCCATGCCGTCCGGGAGGTAGGTAACCTCCGGAGTCACGATGAGGATTCTCGGATTTTTTCGCACGTAAGCTCCAGATGAATAGAAGGGAAGCCGGCGTCACGGTCCCCGGGAACATAGGCACGCAAACAGCTCGTGGCAAGCCCCCGGCCGCTGATCAAGCCCAGGTGATGAGGCCGGGTGCGAAACGGAGCCACTCGTCTCCCGCAGGCATGACCCTTGCCGTGAAGCCGTAACGGCCGGCCGCATTGCAGGTGACCACCGTGCTGTACAGATACACTCCGTTCCCCCTTTCCTCCTCCACCTTCATGGGGGCAACGAAGCTTTCCGACAGAAGCTCCAGGGTCTTGATGGGGCCGTAATAGAGGTGCACCTCCACCTCCGACGAATTGAGCTCTCCCAGGTGGACCACGCAGCTCACCCGAAAACTATGGCCCACCCGGTGGAAGCCCTCGCTTTCCCGCATGGGGGGCTCCACCCGGATCTGGTTCCAATTCTGATACAGCCGCGCCCTCTGCCGGACCAACTCCCTGGCCTGAGCCCCGTCGTTTTGCAGAAGCTCGCAAAGGCGCCGCCGGGCGGGAGCGTAAAAGCTTTGGTAATACTGGCTCACCATGAAGTGGGCGGAGAAGTCGCGCAGCGCCATCTTGATGGACTCCTTCATCATCTTGATCCACCGCGCGGGCAGGTCCGAGTTGGGGCGCTCGTAGAAGGCCGGGATGACGTCGTTTTCCAGGAGGTTGTACAAGGCCTGACTTTCCGTGGCGTCCTGGTAGGCCCAATCCTCGTACTCCTCCCCCTTTCCGATGGCGAACCCGCGCTCCGGGTCGTAGCCTTCGTCCCACCATCCATCCAGGATGGAGAGGTTCAAGACCCCGTTCAAGGCGGCCTTCATGCCCGAGGTGCCGCTGGCTTCCATGGGCCTCCGGGGCGTGTTCAGCCATACATCCACTCCCTGGACCAGATACCGGGCGATGTGGATGTCGTAATCCTCCAGGAAGATCAGGCTGCGCCGCACCGGGTGGTTCTGGGCGAACTCCACGATCTGCTTGATGAGGCCCTTGCCTTCGTTGTCCTTGGGGTGGGCCTTTCCCGCGAAGACGAACTGCACGGGCCTGTCCGCGGAGCGGATGAGGGCTTCCAGGCGCTCGGGCTGCATGAACAGAAGATAGGCGCGCTTGTAGGTGGCGAAGCGCCGCGCAAACCCGATGGTGAGCACGTCCTGGTCCATCACCGTGGAGGCCGCCTGCATGATGCTCTTGGGAGCGTTGCGCCGCCCGTACTGGTGGATCATGGCCTCGCGGCAGGCGCGGATGAGCCGGGAACGGCTCATTTCATGGGCGCGCCACAGCTCCCCGTCGTAGATGCTGTCCACCCGGGAAACGACCTCCGCGGCGCTGGGGCGGAGGTTCCATTCCGGACCCAGGTAGAGGTCGTACAGGAGCGCGTTCTCCGGGCTCACCCAGGAGCTCACGTGGACGCCGTTGGTTATGTGGTGGATGGGAACCTCCTGCTGGGGGATTCCCGGCCAGACATGGGCCCACATGCGCCGGGCCACTTCTCCGTGGAGACGGCTCACGCCATTTATATACTGGCTCATTCGGAGCGCCAGCACGAACATGGAAAGCGGCCCGTGGGGGCCGGAGCCGGGAGGCTGGCCCCAGGAAAGGATCTCGTCGGTGGAGGCGCGGAGCCTCTCCTGCATGGGCGCCAGGATGGGGCGGACCATGTCCGCGGGGAATTCGTCGTGCCCGGCGGGCACCGGCGTGTGGGTGGTGAACACCTGGCTGCGGGGAATGCATTCCAGCGCCGTGGACAGGTCCAAGCCGTGGATGCCCATGCAGTAGGCGATGCGCTCGATGCTGGCAAAGGCGCAGTGGCCTTCGTTCATGTGCACCACCTTGGGGACGAGTCCCATTGCGGTCAGCGCGCGCATGCCGCCGATGCCCAGGATCAGCTCCTGGATCATGCGGATTTTGCCTTCGGAGGCATAGAGCCGGGCCGTCACGTTGCGGATCTCCGGCGTGTTCTGGGGAACGTTGGCGTCCATGAGGAACAGGGGCACCCGGCCCACGCCCACCTTCCAGACCGCCAGTGCGATGTCGCCGTCCGGCCCGGTGACGTGCACGAAAAGCTCGTTTCCCTCCTGGTCCCGCACGCGGCTCAGGGGAAGGTAGTACAGGTTGGTTTCCGGATACTCCTCCTGCTGCCATCCCTCGTGGTTCAGGAACTGGTGGAAATAGCCCCTGCGGAACAGGATGCCCACGCCGGCCAGCGGCAGGCCCATATCCGAAGCCGCCTTCATGTGGTCTCCGGCCAGCACGCCCAGACCGCCCGCAAAGATGGGGAGGCTCTCGTGGATGCCGAACTCCATGGAAAAGTAGGCGATGACCTCATTTTCGGCAAAGGGCATGCCTGGAGGACGCAGGGGGTTCAGCACCTGGTCCTCGTAGCGCTTTTGGATCCGGGCGATGTGGGCGAGGAAGCTGGGGTCCTTGGACAAGGCCTCCAGCTGATCTTGCGAGATCATGGTGGAAAAGGCCAGGGGGTTTTCCCGCGATTTCTGCCAAAGCTCGGGGTTGGCCCTGCGAAAGAGCTCCTTGGCGTCATGCTGCCAGGACCACCACAGGTTCCGGGAAACCATTTCCACAAAGGAAAGGCTCTCGGGAACTGCGGGAAATACCTGGAAGGTCTGCATGGGACGCATGGCTAGCATCCTTTCCATTCTCCGGCCCTGGGCCGGGTTCGGGAGCTGCGGCGACAGCGAAGCGATGTTGTTCAGAGCACCTTTTCACTTCACGAGGTCTGATTCTTGGAATCCTTGGCTGACAGCTCCTTTTGGGATTGGCCCTTCCCTCCCTCGCAAAGCTTCCACACCCTGTAAAGCTCGCTGGCGGACCAGGCTTGGGCGTCGCAGCCCCGCGGCGTGTGGGGGAAACTCCCGTCCAGGATCTCGGGCACGTGTCCTACAGCACCCCGGGAGATGAGTCGGGAAGCGCTTCCCAGATACGCAAGGGCCGCCTCCCGTGCGGGTTCGCCGTAAGTCCGGACCAGGGCTTCGCACCAGGAGGGGAACAGCCAGGTCCAGGCGGTTCCGTTATGGTATGCGGGCTTGCGGCGCGTGTCCTCGTCCCCTTCATAGCGGCCCCAGTAGGGGTTTACGGGATCGTTGAGCAGACGGCCGTCTTTTTCCACCGGAACGGGCCGCTCAACCGGACGGTCGGCCAGGCTGCGGATTCCTCCGGGCACCAGCAGGCACTCGCACGCGGCCACGATCTTTCGCATCAGGGTCCGGTCGGTCACGGCTCCCAAGGTCACGGCAAGGATCTGGTTGGGCCGCAGGCAGTCGTCCGGCTGGGCCTTGGCGGCCGGCGTCCCCCGGGACGCATGGAGGCAATCTACAAGATACCCGAGTTTGCCGTTATAATACAAGGACGCAAGGGAAGAAGAAGCCTTGGCCGCCAGGTTTTCGAAACGGGCTCCGGCCTTCTTTCCGGCCACGGCCGCCGCCAGGCGGAGCGCATTGATCCACAAGGCCTGAATCTCCACGGGATAGCCTTCCCGTGGCGTTGCCGCCGGAAAGTTGGTGTCCATCCAGGTGTAGTGGGCCGGGCTGTGGACGAGCCCCGAGTCCGGGTCCATGCGGACCTTGTTCCTGGCTCCCTTGTAGATGTTCTCCACGATGGACAGAAGAATCTCCGAAAGCTTCCGGCTTCCGGCCTTCCCGGCGAGCGCCCGCATGCCTTCCGCGGCCGCTATGTCGCCCAGGGCGGCCGCAAACCACAGGGGCGCGTCCGAGGTTTCCCGGTTTCCCACGTCCGCTCCGAAGATGGCGTTGGGAAGGGTCCCGCCGTCCTCATACTGTCCGAAGAGGCCGAGGACGGAAATCGCTTGCCGCGTCTTGCCCGCGGCGATGAGGCCGCGGCAGAAGATGAGGCTGTCGCGGCCCCAGTCCAAAAACCAGGGGAACCCGGCGATGACGGAGGAAAGCCCCTGGCGCTTCACCAGATACTGGTCCATGGCGTGGTCCATGGCCTGGCCGACGGGCATGGATACGAAACGGGGAAAGGCCACGGATTCCTCCGGCGCGTCGGAGGGGCACGGCGCTTTCGCCGATGTTGCCGGGCCGGTCATGTAGCGGGCCACCAGCTGGCAGCTCTCGCCCCCGTGCAGCTCCGCCGTGAAGTAGCCCGGCGAAAAGAGGTCCAACATGGGATCGTGGCCCCGGGCTTCGTCCTCGGAGAGCCGAACCATATAGCTCCACTCGGTGTTTGGGAAAAAACGGCCGGAGGAGACGCTCACGCACAGTCTTCCGCCGGGCCCCGGAGCGAAAACAAAGCCTTTATCCATGAGGCTCACGGACGCGGGAAAGCTGTGCTCCGGCCCCGTATAGGCCTTGGTCACCTCGTGGAAGCTCCGGTCCTCCACGTCCGGCCGGAGAACCAGCCGCACGGGGATCTTGTCGGGCAGACGCGCCGAGGCGTGGTCGGCCTTTTCCCGAAGGAAGGTCAAACGCACCGCGTTCTCGTCATGGAGCATGGAAACGTGTGCCGTGATCGCCACGTGCTCCCCCTGGCCGGAGGGCAGGAAGAATCGCCAGAAGCCCCCTGCCCCGTACCCGGCGCAGAAAGCGTCCGCCGCGGGCCCGGCGATTTCGTGGGAGTACCCCTGGTACACCACCCATCCCCGGCACCGGGTGAGCGCGACCCGCCGGTCCACGGGGGTGTCCGGGTCCGGATTGGCGGCCAGCAGGGCGTCGTAGCGGCTGGCGAGCTCGCCCCAGCGCGCGTTGGCGCGCATCATTCCGCCACGGCCGTTCACTCCCAGAACCAAAAGGTTCCGGGAAAGGACCGGGCCCCGGCCGAAGGTCCGCTCCACCAGGGCCTGCTCCCCAGGAGCGAGAAAGAGGAGAGGCGCCTGCTTCTTGACGGTCTTTCCGCCGAAAACCGTCATCTCCAAGGTCCGGGAAGCATGGGAGCGGGGAGCCGCCAGAGGGGGAAAGAGCGCGAAGTGGCCCCCGCCCTTTTGCTCATGGCTTTCGCGACAGGAAAGCGCGCGATCCCCGTCCATGATCCGGGCGGAGAAACGGTTCGGGGCGAAGACCAGGAGGAAGTGCCGCGGAGGGACCATGACCTCCCGCTCCGCGTCCCGGGGCCATTGCCAGGAGACCGCCCTGGTTTCCTGGCTCTGGGTGTTCATGCTGCGGCAGAACTCCAAGGGGTCGCGAACGAGATCCCGGATGCTCGCGTCCAGATCCAAACCCGCCAAGTCCGAGTCGGGATGATAGAAGCTGGTTGCGGAAAGCACGGTTTGCCGGAGGCGCTGGACCGCCGACCGGGAAGGTTCGGCAAGGTCCTTTCGCGTGTCTCCAGCAACGGCTTTCAGGTCCCCGCGGTCGGGGGAGAGGCACAGGACCTCGCCCGCCGAGAGTATCAGGGCAGGCAGGCCGCCCTCCAGGTCGAGGTTTCGGGTCTTTCCCGACAGAAGATCGTACCATGTTCTGCGCTGGCGGTCGTCGTCGCCCGGATCGAAGCGGGCCCGGACCTCGGCTCCGTCGTCCAGGTTGGCCAGGATGAAGACCCGTTTTCCTCCCCGCTCGCACACTCTGGCCAGGCATGCGAAGTTGCCCGGCCCCTTCTGGCAGAAAAAAAGCCGGACTCCGTCATGAAATGCGGGATGCTCGGACAGAATGCGGTTCAGGCGTCGGATGGCGGCCACCTGGTTTACACGCGCTCCCCAGTTGAGGGGCTTTGCGCCATGCACGTCAATCTTTTGGGTGGCGAACCACTCCACGCCGTTGGCGAACGCAAAGGCGCCGTTTACCGAAAAAAGGGCGCAGAGCGCGGTACGCATCCGCGCCCAGGTCTTGGAACGCTCCGCCAGGCGGTTGTTGTCGTGGGTCTCGGCGAAGTGGACCATGAGGCCGTCCGTTTCCGAGGCGGACAGGGCCGAGGGAAGGTACCACTCGATCTGAGACCGGTCGTAGTTTTGGAAAAGCTCGGAGTAGGCCCAGTCGAAGTTGGCCTCGTTCAAGATGGCGCGGGTCACGGAAACCTTGCCGCCCAGGCCTTCCAGGAAAAAAATGGTGTCCGGATACTGCTCCCTGACCCTGGCCGTGATGTAGCGCCAGACCTTCACGGGAATCATGTAGCCGGCGTCGGCCCGGAACCCGTCCACGCCCCGCTTGCACCACAGCAGGAACACATCCGCCATATACTCCCAAAGGTCTTTGTGGGAGTAATCCAGGCGCGTCAGGTCGGCCCATATCACCCCCCAGGCACCCGGCGCCTGGATCTTGCCGTCCGGCCCCCGCACCAGCCACTCGGGGTGACTCTCGTGAAGCTCGGCGGCCCAACCCGTGTGGCTCACGGCCATGTCCAGGATGAGCCGCGCCCCGCCGGCGTGCACTGCGTCGGCCAGCTCCTGGAACTGCTCCATGGGGGTTGCGGAGGGATCGAAAACGGCCAGGGCCGGATCCACCGCAGAAAAGGAGAGCGAGGCATAGGGGCTCCCGAACCTTCCCATGCGGCCGTAAGTGGTGGGCGTGGGATGGACCGGGAGGAGTTGGAGAACCGAGCATCCCAGCTTGGAGAGGATGAAGGGAAGCTTGCCCGCCAGGTCCCGGAAGGTCCCGGACGGGGGGATCACCGTGAAGCCTTCGGCATCCAGGGCACTGGACCTCTGGGAAAAGCGGTCCTCCAGGCTTTCGCGGGCTCCCGCGGCGGGCCCGAACTGGCGGACGAAGGCGTTGTATATGCTGTTGCCCGCCACGGACCGGGCCGGACACGCGTTGATGACGGTATTGTCACCCTCGGGCCACCAGGGGGTGCTTCTTCCGTCCTGCACGAACAGGCACTTGGCCTGAAAATGCCCCGGCTCCACCACGGGCACGGTGACCGAAAAAGTGGCCCTGCCCGTGCGGGCCATGGGCACGTCGAACCAGTCGCGGGCCAGGGCGGGCTCGTTCTTCTCCACCTCCCGGATGATCTCGCGGCGGGTGATGTCGCCGTGGCCCAGGTTGGTGCGGAGCAATGCGCGCCCCTCGGCGGGAGAGTCCAGAACGAGGGTGAAGGTGACCAGGTCGCCGGCAAATCGGAGAAGCCTCTTTCCGGGCGCGGGGTCTTGGGTGAGCCTCATGAACGCCTCCGGTTCGCTCTGTTCGGTTATCTCGCCCGCGTCGTCGCGGAATACGCGGTATTGGTGTTGCCCAAGAAGCGGCGGTCAAAAGCCATCATGGGGCTGCGGGAAAGGGAAAAACCTCGAGCGGTCAGATCTTCACGCAGTTTCTTCCCGCCTTCTTAGCCTCGTACAGGAGCTTGTCCGCGGCCTTGAGCGCCATCTCCGGGTGCACCCTGCCCTTGTCCGGGCCGGAAATCCCGATGGAGACCGTTATCTTCACCCTTTTCCGCATGGACTGCGTCTTCTTGCCCCGGTCGGCGGCGCTTCTGCCCTCGCGTTTCTGGCTGCGGATGGTGAAGGGCGCGTCGGCCACGTCGGCCCGGTACTTTTCCAGAAAAGGCAAGGCTTCGGCCGGGATTTTCCCCGGAAACAGGGCGGTGAACTCCTCTCCGCCGTAACGGAAGACCTGGGCGTTTCCCGGCATCTGCCGCAGCCGTGAGCCCACCATGCGCAGCACCTGGTCCCCCACCTTGTGGCCGTAGCGGTCGTTGAACTTCTTGAAATGATCAATGTCAATCATGGCCACGGCATAGCTGCGGGGTAGGTTCAGCAGGGCTTCATTCAGGCTGCGGCGGCCGGGTAGCCCGGTGAGCTCGTCCAGGTAGGCCATGGAGAAGGAGGCTTCCACGGAGGTCACCACGATGACGATGCCCGAGGCCAGGAAGAACAGCGTGGCCGTCTCAGGCTTTCCCGAGCAGAAGGCCAGCAGCGCCGCGGCGGTGGCGGTGAACATCCCCGACTGGAGAACCATCCCGTAGAGAACATAGCGCAGGAGGAGAAAGGGGAGCGTCCAGGCGAAGGCCGCCAGGGCCGGAGCGGTCATGCCCGCGCAAAAGGATACGGGGTGGGTGCCGATAAAGGAGGATAGGGTCCTGCCCAGAGTCAGCATCCCGCGGCCCGCGGAAGGAGAAAACGAGGAAACCTGAGCCGCCAAGGAAGCGAGCTTGGGCTGGGATAACGAAAAAGCCAGGAGGCACTGGATGAAAAAGAGGGAAAACGCGCTCACCCCCAGTGGAGTGAACGGGCGGCGGCGGATGAGAAGGGAACCGGCGACGATGTTGAAGGGGAGCAGAAAGGCGGCAACGCGGGAGAGTTCCGGTCCCTCGCCTCCGGGGACGCCCGTCGGCCCGCCCCCGGCTCCGGTGCAGGCATAGGCCGCGAAAAAGGCCAGGCACGAGAGCATCATCCCGGAGTTCCCGTAACGCCAGCCCATGGCAAAGCCAACAAAGAGCACGGCATACGGGATGGCGGGCAGGACTTGCAGGAAGGCCCGGGCCTGGGGCTGGCCGGAAAAGCGCGAGGTGATCTCCTGCCACCCTGCGGCGAAAAGACCTGCGATCAGCAGGCAAACGCCGCACATGGCCACGGGAACGAGGATCTTCTTTGCGGAGAACTCCAAGGATGCTTCCTCTGGTTGCAGACCTGCCCAGACCGTTTGGGGCTGTCTGCCGGGACACGGCCTGAGAATTGCATGGACTTCTTCGGAAAAGGCCGCCCGTCTTCCGGGGCGACTCACGGTCCGGGTAGCGGAGGGAGACGGCCTTCCGTTTTTAACGGCATAATGGCATCAATTTTTAAAGGGCTTTGCCGGATTGTCAACTCGAATCAGGGCTTCATCAAAGAATCTCCTATCCCCAAAGGAAGCCGGACGAAGCATCGGGCTTTTCACTTGCAGGCCGCGCATTTTGCAGTTAATATTTTTAGGGCCCTTCCTTTGCGGAAGGGCTATCCGCCGTCTGTGACGAAGGGAAGCAAAAAAGAATCTGCTCTCTGCGAGAGACCGGACACGCGGGAACGTGCCGAAGCCCGCGGCGAACATTGTTTGATGAGCAACGCCTGCAGGCCGCGACTGGCAAGGGGAAGGATCGCGTCCGGCAGGAAACCGAGGGATTTCAATTGTAAGCGCATGGGGCGTAGTTGCTGGAATTCCGACGGGAGCCGAACATCCCGGCCTTTTCCGGCCTTTCCCAACGCTTGACCGGGAAAAACTGCGGGCATGTTCCGCTTGCATTCCATCTGCCGACGGTCCGGGGGAGCCGGCGGTGCAAGGGAAAAGGCATGGAGCACAAGGAACTACTATCCTTCCTGCAAAGCGTGGGCAAAGACCCCACCCGTCTGATCTTCGAGGACGAGCTCACAGGAATCAGCAACCGCCGCTTTCTGGGGAACTTCTTCACCTACAAGGTGGACTGGGAGAGCCTCGCCCAAAATCCGGTCTCCCTCATCATGGTGGACCTGGACCACTTCAAGAACATCAACGATTCCCACGGCCATGACGTGGGAGATCAGGCTCTCATCCATGTCGCCAACATCCTCAAGGAGGTGGCCGGAGACACCGGCCTTCCCATCCGCTATGCCGGCGACGAGTTTATGATCCTGCTCCCGGGCGCCGCCAAGCCCCTTGCCATGTCCATGGCGGGCAAGCTGGTAGATACGGTCCGGAGCCGCCCCTGCCATCCCGAAGACACCGACCTCTCCATTTCCATGACCTTTTCCGTGGGCGTATCCAGCGCCCCCGATGACGCGGCAAGCTCCAAAGAGCTGGTACAGAAGGCGGACAACGCCCTGTACCACTCCAAGAAGAACGGCCGAGACCAGATGACGGACGCCGCCGCCTTAGCCCCGGCGCCCAAGCTTACTCCCACGGCCCTGGCGGAAAAAACGCGCAACACCATCTCCGGCCGCAAGGAGCAGCTCGCCCAGCTGGTGGCCTATTTAAAAAGCTTCATGCAAAGGGAATCGCAGCTGGTGCTCATCGAGGGCGCTCCGGGAATGGGCAAGACCACCTTCCTGTCCACCATCGAAAAAACCCTCTCCCGCACCAAGCTTCAGCGCATCCGCATCGCCGGAAGACCGGAGGAGCTTTTCCGCCCATACTATCTGGCCGCATCCGTAATGCTGGCCCTCATGGACCAGCAATCCGACAAGGGTGCATCCCTCATAGCGGGTATTTCCGCCGAGGAGCGGGAAAGCCTTTCCCTGGTCCTCCCGCAGCTCCGGGACAACCAGCCCATCAAGGCCGAGGACGGGGCCAAGGCCCGAGAGAGAATTTTCGCCACCCTGGTTTCCATCATCCCCTCGCTCACCGGCAGTGCCCCGCTGGTGCTCCTGGTGGACGACCTCCACATGGCCGACGAAGCTTCGCTCCTGGTCTTGCGGGCCATCGTCCGCAAGAACGAGATGCCCATGTTCATCTGCGGAACGACCGCGGCCGCGCGCGGGATGGCCGAAAGCGAGCTGAGCCCTCTGGACCGTTTCCGGGAAAAGTATGCCGACGAATTGCTGATCCGGGTGGTGCACCTTTCCCCGCTTTCCCCGGCGGATGTGGGCACCCATGTGGCCCAACTTTTCCCGGGAATCGCTCTTCCCGAAGGGACCTTGCAGGAACTCTCTTCAGTAAGCCAGGGGAATCCGCTTTTTTTAAACGAGATCCTGCAAAAGCTTGCACGGGATGGAATGATCCACGCCACCGCCGGGAAATACAGCCTCGAAAACCTTCCGGAAGACTACCTGCCCCACTCCATCGAGGAGATCGTCAGCCAGAAAATGACCACTCTGGGCGAGGAAGGAAAGAGAATCCTCGATACGGTTTCTGCATACGGAGAAAACGTTTCCTTAGGAACCCTGACCGGCACCACCCAGGAAATGGAAGCGCGCCTCCTGGACTTCCTGGACCAAGCCGTGAACGAGGGACTCGTCACCCTGGACTTCGACGTCAATGACGAGAACATACGATTCATCGGCTCGCGTGTGCGGGACATCGTTTACGCCGGTGTGCGTGACCCCGGCCGGGAGAGCATCCACGAGCGCATCGGCGCCTACCAGGAAAGCCTTCTGGAAAAAGGCTATCTTCCTTCCGCCTCCATTCTGGCCTACCACTTCCAGCGCTCCGCCAACCTGGAAAAGGCCAAAATCTACGAGCAGCTCCTGGCTGTGCACAACAACGAGATCTTCGACGCCAAGGAAGCAGCATCCTACACCGGAGAATGGCCGGAGGACCTGGACGTCGCCGCGCCCCTGGACCAGGAGAGCCTGGCCCTGGTTCCGGAGTTCCTCAGGAACCTGCTGGTGGCGCTCCGCAACACCAAGCTCTACCCCGGCGGCTCCCAGCTCACGGCAAACGCCGTGGCCAAGCTCAACAGTAATATCCAGGCCATCCATGCCGGGAACGAACGCTTGGTGGTGGGCCTGGAAAAAAAGAAGCTTTTCGCAAACGGCGATGAGGTGGACACCTCCGAGTTCAAGTCCAGCGCCGAAACCTTTCTCTCCTTCATGGAGAAGCTGGAGCTTTGCGGCATCACTTTTGAAAAGGGCGTATCCGACGAGGAGCTTACCCGGATGCTTTCCGCCATCGCCACGGTGGAAAGGAAAATGATACGCGAAGGCTTCTGGAAAAGCTTCGGAGCCCAGCACGAACTTAGCCGGATCCGCTTCCGCCAGGTTCGGTACAAAGAGGTGGCCAAGTCCGCCCACGTAGCGGGAAACGATGCCATCCCGCAACGGGATATGGTAGCGGGCGTGGACGACCGCGAGCTCGACCCGGACGAGATCTTCCTGGCTACCGACACCATCAAGGCCTTCCTGGGTGCGGCCAGCAAGATGAAGCTCTATCCTCCGGACGGTCCTGTGGCAGCCATCGCCATCGGAAACGTTCTTTCGTCCCTGGGCCAGTTTCTGGGCCGAAGGTCCCGCTTCACCATAGCCGTGGCGGGAAATGCTTTCCTCATCAACGGAAGCCGGGCGGAGAGCCAGGAGCTTTCCAAGTTTACCGGACCCTGCATGCGCTACCTAAAGAGCCTTGGGCTGAACAGCCTGACGTTTCTAAAAAATGCGTCCGCAGGTGATTTTGTCGCTTTTTTCGCCGCGGCCCTCAGCCCTCCCAAGGAAGGTGCTACGGCCGCCTTCTGGCAGAGCCTCGGACATGAAAAAGGCATTGCCGGAATTCTCTTCGACCAGACGGTTTACGGCGTGATGGACGCCCAGAAAGCAAAGGGAATTGCCGTAGAACCCCTCCTCCCCGAAGAGCAGGAAGGCGAGGCGGGCCAGCCTTTGGAAATGGCAGGAGGACCAGCGCAGGTACCTTTCGAGGCGCAGGCCCCGGCCCCGGAGCTTTCCCCGGAAGCCCAGATCCGGTCCCTGTCTCCGTCGGAAATCTCCAAAAAAGTGCGCGAGCTTGTATTGGGAGGAGATCGGGACGGGGCCGAGACATTTCTGGCGGAGCTTGTCGGTCGCTATTCGGAGGGATCCGACATCGCCAAACAGGATGTGCTGGATCAGCTGGCTTC
>JBFMHL010000224.1:0-2739 GCA_040753055.1 Thermodesulfobacteriota bacterium
ACTTCTCGCCGTAGGGAGGGAGTGGAAAGGCACGGCAGGCACGAGGCAATAGCAGGCGAGGCGTTTTGCAGGTTGGCGCCGGGGAGCCCGGCCGCTGCCTTTCTTCTTTCCTTCCTGGAAGCCGAGTAGGCCGGGAGGGCTCCGGGGGCCGGGGGGCTTGCAAGGGATTTTCTTTCCATGTCCGCAAAATCAGAAAAAAAAGCCCGCAAAGCATCCCCCGGAGGCCCCGGGAGGCCGGCCGCCAAGGGGAGCATGCACGAAAACTTACGGATCATGAGACCCGTCAAGAACACCTATTTCGCCTTCCTGGCCTTTCCAACAGCCACCTTCCTCATCGCCTGCTACTCCCTGTCCCGGTTCATGGATTTGTTTTCGCTCGTTTCCGCCGCGTTCCTGCTTGCCGTCATCATCGCCGTGGTTCTCGGCCTTAAAAAAAGCTATATCAAAACGGACAGCCACACGCTGACCGTGCGGAACTTCTTTGCGAAGCCCAACATCATCGGCCTTTCCTCCATAATGGCAGTAAAAAAACGGCAAAACCCGTCGAGCATCCCGGCTTCCCTGAAGATACGGGTGGATCAGGGCGACTCCCGGCAAAAGATGGTGACCATCCCCATCAAATGGTACGCCCGAAAAGACGCGGGCTTTCTCCTTTCCCTGTTGAACTTGGAGTAACCGCCGGCCGCCGGCACGGAAGGTCCCTCCCTTTAAAACGGGGGACAAAGGAAACTTTCCTCCATGTCCTTGATCGCTCTCGCCAAGCTCCACTCGCTGCCCGTCAAGGGCTTCCTGCCGCCCGCCGAGGCCGAGCGCCTCTTCGAGCTGGGCGTCATGGCCGCGCCGCTGGGGCCCATGCTGGAGATCGGCTCCTACTGCGGAAAGTCCACATTGTATCTCGGCTCCGCCTGCAAGCAGGCCGGCGCCGTGCTCTTCTGCGTGGACCACCACCAGGGCTCGGAAGAGCAGCAACCCGGCGAGGCCTTCCACGATCCGGAGCTGGTCAACCCCGCCACCGGCGAGATGGACACCCTGCCCTTTTTCCGGGAGACCTTGCGCCGGGCCGACCTTTCCGACTGCGTGGTCCCGCTTGTGGCCCCCTCCCATCTCGCCGCGGCCGGCTGGTCCACTCCGCTTTCGCTGGTCTTCATTGACGGCGGCCACACCTTCACCGCCGCCGTCACCGACTACGTAAGCTGGTCGTCCTTCCTCAAGCCCGGCGGCCTGCTGGTCATCCACGACATCTTCGAGCGCCCCGAAGAAGGCGGCCAGGCCCCCTACTACATTTACAACATGGCCCTTTCGTCCGGCCTGTACGAGGAGCTTCCCATGAAGGGAAGCCTGGGCGCGCTCAGGAAAAAATCCGGCCTGCAGCTCGTGCCCCAGCCAGCCCGCCCGGTCGCGCCGGGCTTTCCGGGGCGCAAGGGCTTCCTTGCCTGACCGCGGATTCAGCCGTGACCGCTTTCCCCCAAATTTCGGAAGGTGCCTGATGACCAAGGGATGGAAAGAGCTGGGGCTGCCCAGGACCGTGTTCGTCCTGGGGCTCGTGTCCTTCTTCACCGACCTTTCCTCGGAGATGATCTATCCCCTGCTCCCCGTGTTCCTGGCCGAGACCCTGGGGGCCTCGGCCGCGGCCTTGGGAATCATCGAGGGGGTGGCGGAGTCCACCGCGTCGGTTTTAAAGCTCGTCTCCGGCTTCCTGTCCGACCTGATGAAGAAACGCAAGATCTGGGTGCTGGGAGGCTACGGCCTTTCGTCCGCCATGCGCCCCCTGATCGGCCTCGCGCGCGTATGGCCCGCCGTCTTGTTTTTGCGCTTCCTGGACCGCGTGGGAAAGGGACTGCGCACGAGCCCGCGGGACGCCCTCATCGCCGAGGCCACGCCCGCTTCCATCCGCGGCCGGGCCTACGGCTTCCACCGCTCCATGGACCATGCCGGGGCCGTGGCCGGGCCGCTGGTGGCCGCGCTCCTGCTCTCTCCCGCCTTCGGCATCTCCATGCGCTCCGTGTTCCTGTGGTCCTTTGTCCCCGGCATCGTCGTCATCTGCCTCATCGTCTTCGGGGTGAAGGAAACCGCGAAAACGGCCGCCCCCGCTGCGGCGCCCCCGGCCCCCGGGCCCGGCGCCGGTACCAAATCCCTCTCCCGCCCCTTCAAGGGCTTCCTCGCGGCCAACTGCCTGTTCACCCTGGGTAACTCCTCGGACGCTTTCCTGCTCCTGTACCTCGCCTACCGGGGCGTCTCCCCCGAGTGGATCGCCATACTCTGGTCCTGCCTCCACGTGGTGAAGATGGCTTCCACCTACATATGCGGAAGGCTTTCCGATTCCTGCGGCCGCCCCGTCCTCATCCTGGCCGGCTGGCTCCTCTACGCCGCGGTGTACGCGGCCTTCGGCCTGGAGCTATCGCTCCCCGGCACCATCGCCGTGTTCCTGTGCTACGGTCTCTATTACGGCTTCACCGAGCCCTGCGAAAAGGCCCTGGTGGCCGACCTCAGCTCCCAGACCCGCCGGGGCACGGCCTTCGGCTGGTACCACGCCGTGACCGGCTTCTCGGCCCTCCCCGCCAGCATCCTCTTCGGTGTCCTGTACAAGGCCTTCGGCGCGCCCGCCGCCTTCTTCACCGGCGCGGCCCTGGCGCTCTGCGCCTGCCCGGTACTGATGATCTTCGTGGGAAAAAATCCGGTGTGCGGGATGGAGTGAAAAGACGGGGAGGGAAAAAGGCCGGGGGGACCTTTTCTTTCGTG
>JBFMHL010000225.1:0-21327 GCA_040753055.1 Thermodesulfobacteriota bacterium
CACGGCCCTTTATTTTTACAGGCCCCTTTGCCAGTCCTGTACGACAGGACAGGCAGAAAAAGTGCGTTCCGCTACCCGCTCTTCCGGGCTCGAAACACGGCCAACTCCTCCTCCGCCCGGTCGCGCTCCTCCTCGAGGCGCAAAAGCTCCTCCATCTGGTTCACGCGGACCGAGTGGGCGGGCATCCTCTCCTCCTGCTCGGCAAGCCGGCTCTTGATTTCCCGGAGCCTCTGCACGAGGCGCTCTTCTTCATCCATGGCAGGGCCCTCTTTTCCTTCATCCGGAATCCGTGACCGGCCTCTTGCGGCCCGAGGGGTGGAAACAGACTTTCACCCTGGGGAAAACATCGTTCCTGGAAAGAATGGCCAAGCGATGGGCTTGGGCCCCTATAAGGAAAAACTCCGTCACGGATTCAGGTTCATGCCCTACATGGAAAAGCCCAGATCCACCACGTCCAGCATATCGTCCAGCACCAAAATGCGGGAGAAACGGTTCCGTACCTCCTCGGGCATGCCTTCCCCGAACTTCTCGAAGTCCTTCATGAACTCCTCGGCCAAACGGTTGGCGCGAACTTCGAACTCGTTTTTATCCTTGGCCATGATCCGCGGATTCAAAAGCTGTTCGGGCACATCCGGGCAAGTAACGGGAACCTGATAGCCGAACACGGGGTCCTGCTCGAAGGCGACCGAATCCAGGGCGCCGGAAACCACGGCGCGGACCAGGGCACGGGAAAGCGCGATGGATACCCTCTCCGACTGGCCATAGGGCTCGGCCACCCAGCCGGTATTCATGAGCCAGCACTTGACATCGTGCTCGCGAATCAGCTCCAGGAAACGCATGGCGTACTCGTGGGGAGGAATGGCCAGGGGGCAGGTGCCGAAGCAGGCGGAAAATTTCGGTTTGGGGTCCGTAGGACCGGCGGCGGCCTCTTTGAACACCGACGTATAGGAGGAAAGAAATGCGTACACGGCCTGCTCCGGGTCCAGACGGGCGATGGGTGGCAACACCCCGAAGGCGTCCTTGGTGAGCAGGAAGATGTTCTTGGGATGCGCCGCCTTTCCGCTGGCCACGTGCCCGGGCAGGTGGCTGGCCGGGTAGGCCGCACGGGTGTTCTCCGTCAGTGCGCGGTCGTTTAAGTCCACGCGGGTTGTATCCGGATCAATGGTCACGTTTTCCAGAATGGTCCCGAAGGTTCCCGTGCACTCGAAGAGCTCGGGCTCCATGTCCGGAGAGATGCCCGAAACCTTGGCATAGCAGCCCTTCTCGAAGGCGACGATTCCGTCCTTGGTCCAGGCGTGGCCGTGATCGCCCAGGAACTTGCGCCCCCGGTCGGTGGCGAGGCTCGTCTTTCCCGTTCCCCTGCGCCCCAGAAATAGGGCCGTGTCGCCGGCGGGCCCCACGGAGGAGGCGCAACGCAGCGCGAACACTCCCCTTTCATGCAAAAGGGAGCTCACGATAGTGAAGATGGCCTGGCGAATCTCTCCAGCGTAACTGGTGCCGCCGATGAACATGAGCTTCTCGGCCAGGTTCAGCACCACGAAGGACGAGGTTCGGGTACCGTCGGTGTCCGGGATGGAGATGAATCCCGGGGCGTGGGCCACGGTGAAGTCCGGGATGAAGTCGCTGCCTTCTCCCGGCTCGTGGATGGGCGTGTAAAGGTTGCGGATGAGCAGGCTGTGCCAGGCCGTTTCCGTAATCACCCGCAAAGAAACGCGGTGGGCCTCGTCGCGGCCGGCGTATATGGTCTGGACATAGGCCTCCTTGTTCTGCATGTAGGAAACCAGCCGGGCGAACATGGCGGAAAACTGCTCGGGCGTGATGGCTTGGATCTCCGGGGTCCACAGAACGCTCTTCCGGCTGTGGCCGTCGTCCACGATGTAGCGGTGTGTTTCCGGAAGCTCGGTGAAATGTCCGGTCCTCGTCACCACGGGGCCCAGATGTGCAATCTGCCCCTCCCTGTTCTTGACGATCTCTTGATACAGGAGCGCGGTGGGGAGATTCCGGTGAATGTGCCGCAGATGTTTGCGGCCGATGTTCTCCAGGCCGGTGGTTCCTTGTCTGTCTTCAAGCATGGAAGCCTCCTTGCGCCGCGGAAGGGCCGGGGCCGACCGCGCGGAGATAATATGGCTTGCTATGATGCGTCCGTAAGACGATCGCTCCACCTGTTTTGGATTGAGCCCAAGGCCTTAGGGGCGGCATGGGCTCGGCACCCGGCCTCGCTGCATTTTCCCCAGCAGGGAAGTTTGCCAAGGCCTTCTCCTATACCACTCCCTGGGCGGCCAGCGCATACACAACCAGGCGCTGAAGCATGGTTTCCCGTGCGGAAGCGGGTTTATCCAAGGAGAGCCTCTTCAGGTAGGGCACTGCCGCCTCCGGCACCGAGATCATCTTCCGGGCTTCGGCAAAGCTGGGCACCGGGAACGCGGAGGCCGACATCTTCTCCTTCAGACTTCGCAGGGACTTGCCGATGACCAGCTCCTCCTTGGTGAAGTCGGTCCCGAAGGGGAACGGCGGAAAGTGACCCTGCTTCTTGTAGGGCGCCAGCAACCGCTCCAGGCGCTCCGGGGTGTTCTCGCGGAAGGCGTCCGGGATCTGGTAGTCGCCGCGAATCTTCTTTCGGGCCTTGGCCTCGTTCAGGAGCTCGTCCTGGAATCGGGAGTCGGTGATATTCAAAAGCTCGGCGATGATCTCTGCGTCTGTCTTGCCGCGCAGGTCGGCGATGCCGTACTCGGTCACCACGATATCCCGCAGATGGCGCGGGATGGTGGTGTGCCCGTAGTTCACCACCACGTTGGATTTCACTTCCTTGCCCTTGGAGCGCAAGGCGCGGATCATGAGGATGGAGCGGGCGTCGGGAAGGGCATGGGCCATGGACACGAAGTTGTACTGGCCGCCCACTCCCGAAACCACCTGGCCGTTTTCCAGGCCGTCGGAGACCACCTCGCCGGAAAGCATGACCATGAGCCCGGCGTTGGCGAAGCGTCCGTGCCTGCGCTGGAGGGCCTTGAGCTCCTGGTTGCCATAGAGCTGGTTCACATTGGATACGGTGGTCATGAATATCTTGCGGCGCTCCTCCTCGGGCATCTCGTTGAGCTCCCGGTAGAAGCTCTCCGGTCCCAGGAAGAACCCGCCGTGGATCACGATTCCGCCCTTCAGGCGTTCGCCCAGGAAGTAACGCTCGATGATCTCCCGGTTGACGGGCTTTCCGAGGTCTGCGTCCGCCTTGGAGCCGTCCAGGGTCAGGACGCCGGCCTCCAGGCGCACGCCCTCCCTCAGGATGCCGTAGGCGAGCAGGAAGTCCACATCCTCCTGGGTCAGCCGCTCGTGAATGGCCCCTGCGGACAAGAGATCGTCCAGGAGCTTGCCCGTCACGGCCTCCGGCAGCCTGCCCTCGTTGGCCAGACGCTGCAGGTGGATGTTGTTGTAGGTTTTGCGCTTCACGATGCCGGCCCGGCAGAGGTGCAGGTAGCCGTCCACAAGCATCTCGGTGGACCCGGTGATTCCCTCCGCGAACTTTCCGGTGCCGCCGTATCCCGCGATGAGGTCCGCGTACTTGGAGGAGATCTCCGTCTCGCGGAGGAGCTCGTTGTATACTTCGTTGTGCTGCTCCCGCACCAGGAGCCCGTACACCAGGGCGTCACCCAGGCTGCCGATGCCGATCTGCAGGGTGCCGCCGTCCTTGATGAGCGCCGAAACATGCAGCCCGATCCAGAAATCGGGGGTGGTGACGGCCATCTTGGGCGCGCCGAACAGGCGGTAATCGTAAGCCGGGTCGTCCAGCACCGCGTCGAAGGCGTCCTGGGGCACCACTGCGTCGCCGTACATGAAGGGAAGGTTGGAGTTGGCCTGGCCGATGATGGCCAGCTTCTTGCCCTGGCGCTCCATCTCGCGCATGGGCGGAACCAGCTCCAGGCTCACCTCGGGGTTGCACGAAAGGCTGTAGACGGGCTGCCCCTTCTCCATCCCCGGACGGATGAGCTGGGCCGCCACGTTGATCCCGCGAAGCAGAATGTCCCGAGAGGCGTGGGTGTAGTTGCTGTTGATGTAGTTCTGTTGGGCCGAGGCCACCCCGAGGAAAGCCCCGGGCTTGAAATAGAACTCCACCAGTTCCACGTTCTGCGGCATGGCGTTGGCGCGCAGGGCCTTGACGTACTCAAGGTCCGGGACCCCGCCGAAGACGCGCTCTACAAAAGGTTCCAGAAACCTGCGTTCCAGCTCGCTGGACCAGGTGGGTTTCTCCAGGCTGAGCGCCGTGACGATGGTCAGATGGATTTGAGGGTCCTCCGACGCCCGCCGGAAAAACTCGTTGACCACATGGTTGGGCTTTCCCAGGCCTAGCGGTATGCCCAGCACGATCTTCTTACCCACCCGGGCGATGATGTCCTCCACCATCTGCTCCGGGTTCCTATAGATTGCGGGTTTCTGGCTCATAGGCTCTCTCCTTGGATGGTTCCATGCAAAATATTCGGGCTTGACCGGTTCGCTTGCCTCGAAAAGAAAAGTGCCCCGTCAGTGCAGCGTGGGCGGCTTGTCCTTGCCGCCGTTGATCACGGTAAACCTCCTGCGGCGGACCCGATATCTCAGCCGGAGCCACCACAAGGTCCAGGTATCCCGGGAAAGGAGCCGACGGCCTCCCTTGACCCAGAAGAGGGCCGTCAGAATCCCCCCCAGGTGATATGCGCCCCAGGGATCGGCCTTGCCCAGGAAAAGGAGAACGGCCGCCCCGATGGTGATGTAGGAGATCCAGATGGCCCGCACGGGAATGATGAAGAATAGGTATATCACCAGGTCCGGGTACAGAAAGCCGAAGGCGGTGATGAGCGCCAGGACCTCGGGTCCGATGCCGCAAAAAGGGACGGAGAAGGCCTCGACCCCGGAGAGGAGCATTCCGAAGGCTGCGGCAGCGGCGGCCGCGGAAAAGTAGAAGATCAGAAAGCGCCTTGTCCCGAAGAAGCGCTCTATGGGCTCGGCGAAAAACACGAAGCCGATGAGGCTGAAAACGGGACTGAGCGGGGAGTATGGGTCGAAGATGAAGGCATGGGTCGCCGCCTGCCAGACATGAAAGCCGGGGGATAACGGCGGATACAGCGACAACCACTCCGCCACGGGAAGGGAAAGCCAGTGCTGACAGACAAGCTCGACCAAGTAGATGCCGGCATACAGGTAAATGAGCCGTTTGCCCAGGCGCGTGAGCCGAAAGGAAAGCCGAATGGAATCTCGCATTCGCGTCAACGCCAACGTATTCTCCGGGTGCTTCTGGTGGCAAAAGAAAGTCTTCGTGCCGGACCGCCCGGCAAGCCGCCGGAGTGAAGCAGGGCGGTCCGGGAAAACGGCCGTTCCAAAGGGGCGGTCAGGAAGTTCGCAGGAATAGATAATCTGTTAAAGTATAGGAGGAAACGTCTCCAATGGCAAGAAATCAAAAGACCTCCCCTTCATGGCAGGAAAAATTCCCCAACCGTCGGCCAGAGGCCGCGGAAGCAGGGCTGAAGGGGCAAGCCCGGTGCCCCGAGCCTGCGCCATTGACCTGTGCACCGGAAAAATGGCATTATTTCTATGTGATCCCATGATACGGCAGAGCGGCCTGCGGGCCGAAACACTCGGCGCTTCGCGGACAGGCTGCCGCAAGAGGGGCCTGTCCGCCCCGTCGGCCGTATTCCGGGAAGAGGCTGCCGGCGGCCCCCTGCAGCCTTCATCCGCCCACCCAGCACGAGGACCGGCCTTGGCCTTTGATCTTACCGAAAGCGAGTTCGCGCGATTGGCCGCCCTGGTCTATGCCAAAAGCGGGCTCAACCTACACCAGGGCAAGATGCACCTCATGCGGGCGAGGCTGGGGAAAAGGCTGCGAGCAACGGGCTGCCGCAGCTTCTCGGAGTACTTCGAGCTTTTGACGGTGCAGGACGACGGCAAAGAGCTCACCGAGATGGTCAACGCCATGACCACCAACAAAACGGGTTTTTTCCGGGAAGCGTCCCATTTTCGCTTTCTGCAGGAGAACCTGTTCCCGAAGCTCGGCCCGGACTCACGCGGCCGCCTTCGGCTCCGATTCTGGAGCGCGGGCTGCTCCACGGGCGAAGAACCATACTCCCTGGCCATTTCCGCCCTGGATTACTTTCGCGGCTCGGAACACATAGACGCCAAGATCCTGGGCACGGACGTCTCCACCCACGTCCTTCTGGAAGCCCAGCGGGGCATTTACTCGGCGGCCAAGCTCCGGGATATGCCCATAACCCTTCAGCGGCGCTATTTCCAGAAAGGGTTCGGCAGCCTGGAAGGGCAGTTCCGGGTCAAGGATCCGGTCCGCCGCATCGTCATGTTCCGCCGCCACAACCTCATGGAGAGCTTCCCCCAAGGGATAACGCCCGATGCCGTGTTCTGCCGCAATGTGATGATATACTTCGACAAGAGAACCCAGCAGGAGCTGATCCAGCGCTTTTATGACATCTTGCCGCCCGGTGGTCACCTGTTCCTGGGTCATTCCGAGAGCCTGGCGGGCCACACCCACAGCTTCACCTACGTCCAGCCCAGCATCTATCGCAAGTAACTGAACGCACTTTGGAAAGAGAGGGAACACGGAGGAAAACTCCATAGAGGGGCTCTGCCTATTCTTCCCAGGTTCCGGCATCACCGCCCCGGGCTTCCGTTATCCCGGCCCGGATCAGGGGAACCCGCCCGGACAGGGTTGTCCGGTACGCACGAGGATAGCCCTCTCCGAACCGGGAACGCGAGACTAAGATTCCTCGTTGTGCACCACGAACAAGTAAAAGCAGCAGAACAAGGCGCGCGCCCGAGCCGGAATCTACGGAGAGCGGATGGCCGCTGCCTCCCCACCCGATGGAGCTGCCGACAGAAGTATCGCCGCAGGGAGCAGAAGGGCAGGCATGAAAAAATGGCCTTCAAACAGGCTTATAGGGATCCCTTCGGCGCTCATGCGCCATTGACACGAGAGGACTTTGATGAAATATTGATATCTTGTTGTTTATTATAACCCCCTGCAGGATAGGGGAAAAACAAAACGGATCACCATGAACGAAGACCAAGACGAACGGGACATGAACGGCGAGGAGGCGAGCGGCCAGGACGTGGAGGAAAGCTCTCCCTTGGCCGACGGGAAGGTCCAGAGCCTGGACTTCACCCGTATGATTCCGCCTCCGCCGCCCGAGGCCAGGGAAAAGGTCCCGGTCCGTTATGACCCGCTCCAGAGATACCTCTCGGAGATCTCCCGCTACCCGCTCCTTTCCCGGGAGGAGGAACGCGAGCTGGCCATCCGGGTCCAGGACCATCAGGACGCTGACGCGGCCCTCCGTCTGGTCACGGCCAATCTGCGGCTGGTGGTCAAGATCGCTCTGGAGTTCCAGCGCGTCTGGATGCAAAACCTCCTGGACCTCATCCAGGAAGGAAACATCGGCCTCATGCAGGCGGTAAAGAAGTTCGATCCTTACAAGAACGTTAAATTTTCCTATTACGCTTCTTTCTGGATCAAGGCCTACATCCTGAAGTTCATCATGGACAACTGGCGCCTGGTGAAGATCGGAACCACCCAGGCCCAGCGCAAGCTTTTTTTCAAACTGAAAAAGGAAAAACAGCGCCTCATGGACAAGGGTTTCGAGCCGAAACCCAAGCTGTTGTCCGAGCAACTGGGAGTCTCCGAGCGCGACATCGTGGAAATGGACCAGCGGCTGGATGCATGGGACCTCTCTCTGGACGCCCCCATCAAGAACGACTCCGATTCCGAGCGCATCGAGTTCTTGAGCACCCCGGCCGAGTCGGCCGAGGACCAGGTGGCCCGCAAGGAGATGGAGAAGATACTAAACGACAAGATCGCCTTGTTCCGCAAAACGCTAAAGGGCAGGGAGCTCCAGATATTCGACGAACGGATCTTCTCCGACTCCCCGGTCACGCTGCAACAGATCGGCGACAGCTATGGCATTTCCAGGGAGCGGGTGCGCCAGGTGGAGAACTCGGTCATCAAAAAGCTCAGGAGCTTCCTGGAGGAAGAGATCCCCGATTTTGAAACCTACCAGGGCGGTTTCGAGCCGGCCCTGCGCTCTACGACCTGAGGCCGCTCCCCTCTTTCCAGCAAAACGCCCGGCGTCCGGCGGGCGCGGCCTGCCCGCAGAAGCCCCGGGCAATAGGAATCTTCATGTTGCATGCCTCTTTCGCCCGTAAATTTCAGACAGCCGCAGCATTGCTGACAGCCTGCGCTTTGTTGCTGGCCGGATGCCAGGGATTCACCCCCGTTCCCAAAGCCGAGCAAAGCGAGCCGGCCCCCGAGGACACCTATACAGGTAGCGGGCCTTCTTACTACTACTACACGCTCGCCCTGATGCTGGGGGACGAGGGCAAGCTCGCCGAGGCGGGCGAAGCCCTGAAAAGGGCTGCCAAGGCCGATCCGGACTCCTTGTTTTTGAAGACGGAGCTCGCCCGCTACTACCTGGAATCCGGAGACGTGGACAAGGCCCGGCCGTTGTGCGTCGCTATTGCGGAGGCCAGCCCCAAGGATCCCAAGGCCTACTTTTTACTGGGAGCCCTGGAGGCATTGGCCAAAAATCCTCTGGCCGCGATCACCGCCTACGAAAGTGCCATTTCCCTGGATCCGGAGCGGCAGGACGTCTACTTCGTCCTGGGCGACCTCTACTTCCAGTCCAAGCAGTACGATAAAGCCGTGGAGCTTTATCAGAAGCTCATCGAGAAAGATCCGGAGTCCTTCCAGGCTTGGTTCTTCCTGGGCGAGGCACGGGATAAACAAGGCAAGACCGACGAGGCCGTAGACGCCTTCGCCAAGGCGGCCGAGATCAATCCGGATCTGGAGCAGGCGCGCTTCGAGATCATCCGCATCTACATGGACGCAGGCCGGAAGGACGACGTGGTCCGTACCTTCCGGGAGATGCTCAAGGGGCCTTCGGTGAACGTGAAGGCCGCCCTGGCGCTGGCCGGGTTCTATCTCAAGGAAAAGGACCTGGAAAACGCGGAGAAGACCTTCACGCTCCTGGACGAGGAGATAGCCAAGGAGCCGGGGCTCCTGCGCCAAGTGGGGGCCATCTACTACGAGACCAAGTATTACCCCCAGGCGGAAAAGACCTTCGAGGATCTTGTCCGGAAAGTGGGAGACCCCGGAGACAGCTACTTGCTCGGGCTCAGCCAGGAGGCCCAGGGCAAGAAGGAAGAAGCCATCACCACCTACCGCGGTGTTCCGGAAAGCTCCCACAGCTACTCGGCGGCCCTTTTGAAGGTGGCGCAGCTCTCGGGCAAGAAGGAAGACATGGAGACCGCCTTCCAGGCCGTTTCCGAGGATATCGCCAAAGGAACCGCCACCAGCGAAAACATAACCTTCCTCACCAGCATCATCACGGAAAAGGACATGCTGGAGAGGGGGCTTTCCATGCTGGAGAAGGCCCTGGCGGAGAACCCGGAGGACCCGGGCCTGGTCTTCGCCCTGGGCGTGGTGCAGGACAAGCTGGGCCAGAAGCAGGAGTGCATCGAAACCATGAAAAAGCTTCTGGTGCAGGTCCCGGATGACGCCGCCGCGCTGAACTACCTGGGCTATACTTACGCAGACATGGGCATCGAGCTGGACCAGGCCGAGGAGCTTATCCAGAAGGCGCTCTCGCTTCGGCCCGAGGACGGGTTCATCATGGACAGCCTGGGCTGGGTCTACTTCAAAAAAGGCGAAAACCAAAAAGCCCTGGAGATCCTCCAGCGCTCGGCGGAGCTGGCCCCCCAGGAACCCGTGATCCTGGAGCACCTGGGCGATGCCTATGCAAAGGACGGAAAAATGAAGGAAGCCGCGGAGGCTTACCGCAAGGCCCTCTCCCTCCAGACCAGCGAGGACCAGAAGAAGACCCTGGAAAAGAAAATCGGAGAGCTGAAAATTCCTTGAGCAAGGCAGCCGGCCCTTTTCATGCCGGAGAAAATGTTTATTTTTTCAAGTTGAGCCGAAACGGCTGCATCCTCAGGACGCAGACCAACCCCCAAAACGGCAAAGGAGCAAAAACAATGGATTATCAAAACACCGCCGTCCGCGCCCGCAGCCAGGAGCTGGTCAACGGCTTCGTGCGGAGCGTCTACAACTGGATGGCCGGGGGCCTGGCCATCACGGGCCTGGTGGCCTTCTACACCGCCAACAGCCCCACCATGGTAAACGCCATCGTGGGAACGCCCATGCTTTTCTTCGGGCTCATCATCGCCGAGCTGGTCATGGTTTTCACGCTCTCGGCCCGCATCTACAAGATGCAGGCCCAAACGGCCACCGCGCTCTTCATCGGCTATGCGGTGCTGAACGGCCTTACCCTCTCGGTGATCTTCCTGGCCTACACCAGCGCTTCCATCACAAGCACATTCTTCATATGCGCGGCCACATTCGCCGCGTGCAGCGTTTACGGCTACTCCACCAAACGCGACCTCACCTCCATGGGCGGGTTCATGTTCATGGGGCTCATCGGCATCATCATCGCCAGCCTGGTGAACATTTTCCTGAAAAGCCCGGCACTTTACTGGACCATCAGCTACATCGGCGTGGTGGTCTTCGTGGGGCTCACCGCCTACGACACCCAGAAGATCAAGAACATGGCGCGCACCATGCCTGCCGACGTGGGCGCAGGAGCCGCCCGCAAAGGCGCCATCATGGGAGCCCTGGCCCTGTATCTGGACTTCATCAACCTGTTCCTCATGCTCCTGCGCATCTTCGGCGACCGTCGCTAATTGCAAATGCGCCATGACCGTTAAAGAAATCCTGCTCAAAAAGGGGGTCCGCATGCCGGACCCCCCTTCCGTTTTCATAGCGGAAGACGTTGACCCGGACCGCGTCTCAGGCGCAAACGTCGAGCTGTTTCCCGGCACCCGGCTTGCCGGCGCGTCCACGCTGGTCTCCGAGGGATGCCGTATCGGCACGGAAGGCCCGGCCGTCGTGTCCGGCTGCGCGCTGGGGAAAAACGTCACGCTGGGCTCCGGAAGCTTCTCCGGAGCGGTCCTCCTGGAAGGAGCCTCCACCGGGCCGAGCTGCCATATCCGCCCCGCCACCATCCTGGAAGAGCAGGCAAGCTGCGCCCACGCCGCGGGACTCAAGCACACCATTTTATTCCCCTTCGTCACCCTGGGGAGCCTGGTGAACTTCTGCGACGCGCTCATGGCGGGCGGAACCTCCCGCAAGGACCACAGCGAGGTGGGGAGCTCCTACATCCACTTCAACTTCACACCCCAACAGGACAAGGCCACGGCGTCCCTCGTCGGCGATGTTCCCCGGGGCGTCACTTTGCGGGAGCGGCCCGTGTTCCTGGGTGGACAGGGTGGCCTCGTGGGCCCCTGCCGCATCGCCTTCGGAACGGTCATCGCCGCCGGCTGCGTGTGGCGCAAGGACGTGGAGGAGGGCGGCAAGCTCCTCACCGATCCGGGGCCCCGCCGCGTGGAGGTCATTTTCCCCGCCGGCATGTACCGCTCCGTCAAACGCGCGGTAATAAACAACCTCATCTACATGGCCAACCTGGTTGCCCTAAACCGCTGGTACCGCGAGGTCCGCTCCCTCTTCCCCAACGATCCTCTTTCCCGAGCCCTGCACGGGGCCCTGCTGGCCCGCCTTGCCGAGGTCTTCGAGGAACGGGTCCGGCGCTTCTCCGAGCTTTCAGAAAAAATGCCCCGCTCCATCGAGGAGTATGCCCGCGTATACCCCGACGATGCGGAAGGCGCCGTCGTGGCGCGGAAAAAAGAGCTCCACGCCCGTGCCTCGGAAGTTACGGATTCTCTTCGCACCGCATTTTTCGACGACCGGATCTGCCCGGAATCGGAGCAGGTCGCGACGGCAGTTTCCGCCGGCATCCGGGAAAAAGGAAACAACTACCTTTCCGTCATCCGTTCTCTGTCGGAAGCCGACTCCGGCCTTGCCGTTTCCTGGCTCTCCAGAGCGGTTGCCGAAACCCTTGCCCAGGCTCTTGCCAACCTTCCCCTCTTCGCGTAAAACTCCCCGGGAAATCAGCATTCCGAAACCCATTTGACCCGTGGAGTTTTGCATGGCGAGCGCGCGCAGGCTTTTCGGAACGGACGGGGCCCGCGGCCGGGCCAACGAGGAGCCCATGACGCCGGAGACGGCGCTCAGGCTGGGGAGAGCCGTGGCGCGACAGTTCCGCGACCGGGCCGGAACATCGGAGATCTACATCGCCAAGGACACCCGCGCCTCGGGCGATATGCTGGAAGCCGCGGTGGCCGCCGGTATATGCGCGGCCCACGCAACGGCGCGCCTGTGCGGCGTCCTGCCCACACCAGGCCTTGCCTTCCTGGTGGCCCAACGCAAGGCCGCCGCCGGTGTCATGATCTCCGCCTCCCACAACCCTTTCCACGACAACGGCATCAAGGTCATCGGCCCCGGTGGGGAGAAGCTCACCGACAACGAGGAGCTCTCCATCGAGGACCTGGCCGGGCAATCCCCGGAAACAGGCGGAGACGTGGGCCGCACGCTCCCCGTTCCCGACGCGGAACAGGCCTATGCCGACTTCCTTCGGCGATCCTTGGGCCCAGGCGCCTCGTTCGCCGGGCTGCGCGTGGTGCTGGACTGCGGCAACGGCGCCGCTTTCCGCGTGGCGCCCGAAGTGTTCGAAAGCCTGGGCGCCTCGGTCAGCCTTCTGGGAGTCTCTCCGGACGGCACCAACATAAACGCTGGCTGCGGCTCCCAGGAACCCGGCCCCCTCATGGAAAAGGTAAAGGCGGAGAAGGCCCACCTGGGCCTTGCCTTCGACGGCGACGCGGACCGCTGCATCGCCGTGGACGAGTCCGGACGCAGAATCTCCGGCGACCAGATCCTCCTCATCCTGGCGCGCCGCCTGCTGCGGGAGAACAAACTGGCCGGAAACAAAATGGTGGCCACGGTCATGAGCAACCTGGGCCTTTCGCTGGCCTTGAAGGAGATGGGAGTCCAGCTGGTGGTCGCCGACGTGGGCGACCGCTACGTGCTGGAGGCCATGCGTGAGACCGGTGCCGTGCTGGGAGGAGAAGACTCGGGCCACGTGATCCTCCGCAACCTCCACACAACCGGGGACGGCACCCTCACCGGCCTCGCCCTGGCTTCCGCCATGCTGACAGAGGGACGGCCGCTGTCCCGGCTGGCCTCCCTCATGAAAGTTTTCCCCCAGGTGCTGATAAACGTCCCGGTAGCCTCCAAACCCGAGCTGGCCACCGTGGGCCCCGTGGTCCGCGCCATCGCCGATGCCGAGGCCGCCTTGGCCGGCAAGGGACGCGTGCTGGTGCGCTACTCGGGAACCCGGTCCGTATGCCGGGTCATGGTGGAAGGCCCCACCCAGGAGACAACGGAAAAGATCGCCCAGGCCATCGCCGCCACGGTCCGGAGCAGCATTTGAGAAGAAGGGAAAAGAAGAGAAGAAAAGAAAAAACCAAGAGATTTTGCGGGGGAGAGGGGAAACCCCCTTTTGAAAAAGCGGTTTATCCTTACCCCGAGGCGGCTGCGCCGCCCGGGGCCCCCTTTGTCCCCCTCCCCCGCACCCCCTCCTTCTTTTCCGCCAAACTTTCGGGCGTGGGTATTCGAGGACTTGTTTCGGGGCGGCAACGCGGTTGATGCGGGTTGGTGCCCAAAAGCCCGGTAATATTTTGTTTTTAAAGCGTAACGCTGTCTTCGGGGTTTGCGGCCCAATAAATCAGAAACTGATAGTAGACACAGGGTAAAAACCGCCCATGCCCTAAAAAACCCAGCCTCTATCGGAGCGCTCGGCCCCGGTTCCGCAGATAGTCCAGATAGGATTTCGCCGTTTCATCCCCGGGGTCCAGGCTCAGCGCTCGAACCAGATAAGCCTCCGCCTCCGCCCCCCTGCCCTGCTTCACCGCCAAGACCCCTAAAACCGTGAGCGCCCGCGAGTTCTGCGGGTTCACACCGAGCGCCCGCTGCGCCATCGCCTGCGACTCGGCGTCCTTTCCCAGCAACAGATAGGCAAAGGCCAGGTTCGCGGCCGCGATGTCATGGAAGGGCTTGATGACAAGCGCCTGCTGAAAAAACTGCACGGACTGGCCCGGCTGATTGAGGTACAGAAACGACGCGCCGATGTTGTTGACGATCATGGCGTCCATGGGGTCGGACCGGTAGGCTGCAAGAAAATACTCCAGCGCCTCCTTGTACTGCCCGCGACCGGCCCGGATCGCCCCCAGGTTCAGCAACGCCGTGGAAAAGCCGGGCTTCTGCCGTAAGGCTTCCTCGCACTGGACAACGGCTTCGTCCGCCCTTCCCTCCTTGCGGAGCGCGGAGCAGAAGTTCACCCGCGCCCTCGGTTGGGCCGGATGGGCCTCCACAATGGTTCGCCACATTCCCGACTCGGTGGCGTAATCCTGGTTCCGGACGTGGGTGCGAACCCCCAGGCCCGCGGCGCACAAAAGGCAGGCGACAGCCCCAAGCATGAACGGAAGTCCCTGCCGGCCTTCGGGCATACGCCGCGAGAGCCTGGAAAGGAGAACAAATCCCAGGCAGACGGCCAATGCGATAACAGCCGCCAGCGGCAGATACATGCGGTGCTCGGCCGCAAGGTTGTTCAAAGGGACGATGCTCGACGAGGGGAAGAGGATCAGGAAAAACCAGGCCCCGGCGATGCCGGCGGGCATTTTCCGCCACACGCAGATAGCCGTTAAGGCAAGCGCAGCCAGCACCAGGGCCGAGGTCCATATCGTGGTGAAGGGCCCGGAGAGCGGCCAGCCGTAGTAGTCCAGGAAAAGGTGGTCCGGCCAGAAGCAGAGCCGCAGATAATGAAGAATCACGGCGGGCTGAGTTCCCAGGTACTCCCAGCGCGTATAGTGAAGGCTCCGGGCCATGGCCAGGGGATTTCCGGCGGACACGATCCACCAGGCCTGGACACAGAGGCCGGCCGCAAAACCCGAATACATGAGCCAGGAGCCCTTGAGAGCCCGCAAGACCGTTTTCCGATTGGCGACCATGTCCATGACCAGGATGACGGGCGGGCAGACCGCGATGATCTCCTTGGCGCCCGCTCCCAGGAAGAAGCACAGGATGGCAAGAATATGCCAGATATGGGGTCCGCGGGAGGACCACCCCTTGAGCGCGCAAAAAACCGCGGCCAGGAAGAACAGCCCCATCAGGGACTCGCACCGCTGGATCACGTAGGTGACGGACTCGGTCTGCAGGGGATGTAGCGCCCAGAGGAGCGCAATGAAAAAGGCAAGCGCGGTCCCGTGCCGGGCAAAGCGTTCCTCGAATGCAGGCCTGCGAAACAGGAGGGAGAGCGAGAAGAAAAGAAAGAGCCCGGCCAGGGCATGGATGCCGAGATTCACCACATGATAGGTGAGGGGATTGAAGCCGCCCGCAGCATAGTTGGCGGCCAGGCTCATGTTCACCAGAGGCCGGTTGTTCAGAGCCGCACTGTAGGCCATGTCCCTCAGGAGCGTCAGCGAAAACTGGGGCTTGCGGACATAGGGATTTTGCAGGATGTCGGGCTCGTCGTCGAACACGAACGCGCCGGTCAGGCTTCCGGCAAAGGCGAGAATGACGAAGAAGACCAGGGCCGCCGCCGGGAGGGCGAGGCGCGGGGGCGGAGGAGAGCTTTCGATCTGCTCTTGGCTCATGCGGGGAGAGATCCTCTGTTAACGGATGTTGGCCGGTGCTTTTGCGGGCGCATGGTAACACAATGCCGCGCAAAGACAAGCCAAAGGGTTTACCCTTTCCTGCGGCGATGATACAAGGAAACGGAAGGTCGGCAACCGAAAGGAGGCAAGCCATGAGCCTGTTCGGGAAGAAGAAGGACCAGGGGGACACCTTCGCCCTTCTACTCTCCGCGGCAAAGGACGACCCCTCTCTGGGGAAAACCCTCACCGCCATCCTGTCCCAGCCGGACTTTCACCGCAAGTCCGCGTTGAACTCGCTCCTTTCCACCATGCGTCTCTCCGGTGCACCCGGGGACCTCGTCTCCGCCATCACGGTGCTTCTGGACGACGACGCCGCGAAAAAGGCCCTGGACTTTCTTGGCGGGGAAAAGGAATAGCTCCTTCCAGGCGCCCCGCGAGCCTCCCCACAACCGCATCCAGAACCAGCATGCCCCGGGGAAGCAGGAAGAGGGTGCTCCCGTCCCATCGAGCCATCCGGTTGGCGGCCAGCGAGCGGATCTCGTCCTGCCACAATGCAGGGGCCTCCGGGAAAAACTCCGCCGCAAAGTCCGGCACGCAAAGCCCCGTGTCGCAGCGCAGCCCCAGGTAGAGGCGCTCCAGCATGCGCTGGTGTTTCGTAAGCTCTTCCTTGGCCCTAACGGGCAGGCTCCCTTCAGAGAGATCGTAGAGATAGGCGGAGAGGCTGCGGTGATTGGACCAGCGCACGCCGTTTGTAAACGAGTGCGCCGCAGGGCCCAGTCCCAGGTAGGGAGCGCCCTGCCAGTATTTCACGTTGTGGAGGGAAAGATGGTCCGGCCCGCGGCTCCAGTTGCTCACCTCGTAGTGGCGAAAACCTCTTTTCTCCAGCACATGACAGACGAACAGGAAATCTGCTGCGGCCCGGTCGCCGGAAAAAGGCGTGAACGCGCCCTGCTCCGCGGAAAGCGTAAGCGGCGTGCCCGGCTCCAGGGAGAGGAGGTAGCAGGCCAGATGCTCGGGCGAAAAGGAGAGCAGGGTTTTGAGATCGTCCGCCAGGCTCCTCATTCCGCGGCCGGGCACGGCCAGGATGAGGTCCGCGCCCACCTCGCAAAAGCCTGCTTCCCGGCACAGCTCCATGGCCCTGCGGGCCGTTTTCGCGTCATGGATGCGCCCCAGGAACACAAGCGCGTCATCATCGAAGCTTTGCACGCCCAAGTTTACACGAGAAACGCCCATGCCGCGATACGCCGCGAGCTTGGGAGGGTCTATGGTGCCTGGGTTCAGCTCCATGCTCACCTGGGCGTAGGGGGCGATCCGGAAGGAGCGGCGCAGGGCCATCAGGATCTCCTCCAGCTGCCGGGGGGAAAGCAGGCTGGGCGTGCCGCCGCCCAGGTAGACGGTGTCGAAGGAAAGGTCCGGGTGCAGGCTGCCTGCAAGGCGGATCTCGGCCTGCAGGGCCGCGACGTAGTCGGGAATGAAGCCGATCTCCGGGATGGAGAAGAAGTCGCAGTAACGGCACTTTTTTACGCAGAACGGGACGTGGACATACAGCCCGGCGGGCTTTCCGGCATTTTTGCCGTTTCGGTCGGCTGGGTCCATGGGGCTGCCTTGGGGCAAAGGTTTACGGCTCACTTTAGGGAAAGAGAGAGGAGGAGGTTTACACGAAGATCAGGCCCAAAGGGCGACAACGCAGCCCTCTGCGCAATCCTCACATACCAACCGTAGGCTCCGCATTTTTCGTCGGCCTGCGCCTTGCCCTGGAGCCTGATCCGCGCTTTTTCGAGTCGTTTCCTGTTTTCTCTACGCGACCGGGCGTTTTGCCGAAGGCTCCCTTCTTTCTTCTTCTCCTTTCCCTATCGCCGCGGATTTAGGGGAGGAGTGGGGGAGCGCGGGCAAGGCGCGCGAGGAAAAGGCGAGGGAGCGTAGTTTTCTCTACGCGACCGAGCGTTTTGCCGAAGGCGCAACGCAACCCGAGCTTCCCACGCCTCCTCTAAATGAATTGTTGCATGAGGCGCTGTATGGTCGCGTCCACGTTTTCGGGCGTGATGGAGAGCCGCTCCATCACTTCCCGCGTGCGGCGCACCCGCTCGGAGTCGGCCATGTCGGCAAGCCCGGAGAAAAGCATAAGCCGGCGGCCCACCTGGTAGACGGTCCTTTCGTCCGGGGAAAGGGCGAGAAAGGACCGGACGATTGCGGTCATCTTCTGCTTGTCCTCCGGGAGCGTACCTTCCAGGTCCTCGAAGAGGTTCAGCACGTGGTCGCTTTTGATGACGCTCTGGATGCCGGAGAGGGATTCCAGGAAAAGGAGGATCTCTTCAGCCACGGCCACATCGGACAAGGGGATGAAGGTGCCTTGGCGGACCATTTCGGCCAGCGGAATGTTGGCGGGGATGGCCAGGGAGCGCAGGCGGATGAAGTCGGGGTTGATCCGGTTCAGGGCGTCCGCGGTTTCCAGGGCGTGCTCGCGGGAGAGCGCCTTGCCGCCCAGGCCGGGCATCACGTACTCGGAGAGCTCCATTTGCGACCGCTTGACTTTTTGGCCCGCGATCACGTGCTGCTCCTTGGTGGTGCCCTTCTTCACCAGGGCCAGGACCTTGTCCGAGCCCGACTCCATGCCGATATGGATGCGGTTCAGGCCCGCCCGGGAGATGGCGGAAAGGTCGTCGTCGGAAATCCGGGCGATGGTGTGGGAGCGGGCGTAGGAGGTGACCCTCTTGATCCAGGGGAAGCGTTTGCGGAGGTGGGTGAGTATCTCCACCAGGTCGGCGGGCTTGATGACCAGGCTGTTGGCATCCTGGAGAAAGACCGACTCCATGCCGTTGGCGTACCAGGAAACGGCGGCGGCGAAGGCTGTACGCTCGAAGGGGGCCAGGTTCTGGGCAAGGCCCTGGAGGGCCTCCTGCGTGATCCCGTTGGGCTTTTGCGCCATTTTGAAGAGAACGGACAGGTGCCCGGCCACCGCGTCTATGTCGTTCTTCACGTGCTCCACGGGCCGCAGGGAGAAGCGGGCCTCCTTGTATACGGGGCAGAAGGCGCAACGGTTCCAGGGGCAGTTGCGGGTGACGCGGACAAGCAGGCTGGCCGCTTCGCTGGGGGGACGGATGGGTCCCTGCTCGAAGCCCTGGTAGGGCCGGTCTTTTTCGTTTTTTTGTTCCATGTCTGCTCCTTGCTTTCCCCCTAACATTTCCTCCCGAGGGCTCTCTTGTCAAGGTTGCGCAAGGCGGAGATGCTGCGCGCGATAAAAAAGGGCGGCCCGTGGACCGGGCCGCCCTGGATGGAACCACCTCGAGAAGAGGATTTATTTCTTTTTCTTGTCCTTCTTCTCGGCCTTGCGCCCGGCGGCCAGAGCCATGAGGGGCCGGAAGTTGGACAGGGAGTACAGGTGCGCGTAGATCCAGGCAAGGTAGCCGGTGCGGACAAGGTTCACGATCTTGGCGTCTTCCAGGTTGGAGATGGCCTGCTCGTCAACCATGAGGAGCTTGCTGAAGCCGATCTTCTCGCCTTCGGACAGGGTGATGTTGGCGGAGATGTCCTTGAGGAGCTTGTACTCTTCGAGAAGCTTGACCATCTCCTTGGCCTGCATGTGCTGAACCTGGAACAGGCGCAGGAACTCGATGACCCGCGAAAACTCCTTGGTCTGCTTGCCCTTGTCGTCAAAAAGGGCCATGCCTTCGCTCTTGCCGAAGCCGTCGTAGGCGGAGTCCACGCAGACGGCAAAGGCGCCGTCCTGCCCCACGTCGGAGGCGAGGATGAAGGGGTAGCGGCGGAAGAAGGCGGGGACGTAGGTGCCTTCCTTCCAGTTTCCGTCCGCGTCCACGTAGAGGTTCTCCTCGTTGCGAAGGCCCAGGATGGCCATGGGAATCACTTCGCCGTTGGCGGCCTTGGTGAAGACCACGGGGAAGAACTTGGCGGCTTCCAGAAATTCCTGGCCCACGATCACCACGGAATTGAGCTTGGCGGCAAAGGAAAAGTTGGTGAGAGGGGCGACCTTGACGGACCGGTGGGTGACGGAATTGAGGAAGATGGGATTGCGGTAGATGCCTTGTTCTGCCATGGACGTTTTTCTCCTTGGTTATGGTAATGGAAAGCAAAGTACCGGCCCGTTGCGGGCGGTTCGGAAAGTGTGAAAGCGCCCTATACCACAGAGAAAACCAGTGGTCAACACGCAATTGCCCTCGGGCCCAGAAAGGCTTTCAATAATAATTCCAAAGAGATACCACAAAAACACAAGATATGGTACCTTCCCATGTGAAATACAACACCTCATTGGGGGCTGCCCCGTGACGAGCCCCTGTCTCTCCGATTGATTCCAGGGAGGCTCCGGCTTGTAATTTTGCTTCGCAGCATTACTTTTGGGGGAATATTTCAAAAGCAAAAAGAGAAAGCATTTGCGGGGCAGCGATGAAAACCCCTTTTAAAAAAGCTGGTTTTCCCCCTCCCCTGCTCCTTCTCTCCCCTTTCCGTACAACTTTTTTACTGCGCGTCCAAATCATGCTATCTTTGAGTTAAGATTTTAAAATTAATACTAAAACTTCACAGAAAGAATGATATGGTTATTGTCTAAATAAGACCTATAGAAAAATTGTTGGAAATACATTCTAAATAATTCCCGCTCAGGGAGCCGGCCGGAGCCTTGAAAGCGTGTTGCCGGGCCTGACGGCTTCTGCTAAGCTTTTAGGTTGTGCCTGGAAAAAACCTTCGGGGAGAACCACATGCACGCTTGTATCCGCGGTTTGCGCCTTCCTTGCCTGCTTGTTTTCGCACTTGTCCTGATGGGTCTTGCCGGACCCGCTTTCGCCGATCCGCCCACGACAAACTTCGTCTACATCGGGCCCCCCACCTTCGCTGGGATCTTTGTGATGGGCACGACAGACCCCCAGGCCGCGGATGATGAAAAGCCCAACCACCAGGTCACGCTTTCGCCCTTTTACCTAAGCGACCACGAAGTGACCCGCGGAGAGTGGAAGGAGATCATGGGCACCACCCCCTGGCTGGACGAAAGCCTCAACCCGAGGGCCGACGTGGGCGGCGTCGGGACGCCTGAAGACGACCAGTACCCCTGCACTTACATCTCCTGGGACATGGCCATGGCCTACTGCGCCGCAAAAAACACCCGGGAAGGCGGCAACTGGTTCCGGCTTCCCACCGAGGCCGAGTGGGAGTGCGCGGCCAAGGCCGGGTCCAGGGTTTTGAATATCAAGTACTCGGAAGGAATAGACGAGGCCAACATTGGGGATTACGCGTGGTATCGCGTGAACACCACAGACCTGGGCGAGCCCTGGCCCCGCCCCGTCCGTGGGAAGCTTGCCAATGTGTGGGGCCTTTATGACATGCAGGGCAACGTGGAGGAATGGGTGCTGGATTGGTACGGGGCCTACTCCGGGGTCGCGGCCACCAACCCGTCCGGGCCCACCAGCGGCGACGCCAAGGTGATGCGGGGCGGGTCCTACCAGAGTCCGGCTTACAACACCGTGGGGTCCGACCTCACCTCTCCCAACCGTGAGGCTGCTTCACGTACGGCCGCACCGCGCAGCCTGGGCTTCCGCATGCTCCGGGTGATCACCCCCTATGCCTATCTTCCGGGCCAGGCCCCGGCGTCCGGCGGCGGGGGAAGCTCCTCCTCGTCCAAGGCATCCGCATCTTCGGGGGGCGGCGGATGCTTCATCACCCAGGTCATTCCCTGATTCGGGACAGGGAAGACGTCGAGAAGCGGAGCAGCGAAGGTTTTCTTAAAAAACAGGCGGGCCGGTTCGATATGCGAACCGGCCC
>JBFMHL010000226.1:0-15746 GCA_040753055.1 Thermodesulfobacteriota bacterium
CCCACCCCTCCACTTCCATTTGCCTCCCGGGGGGGGGGGCCCGCGCGCCCCCCCCCCCCCTTTTTTATCCTTCCCCCCGGGGTCCGGGTGCGCTAACCCGGGAGCGGTCCGCCGGCCGACCGTCCCATGTACCATTGATAGGTTTCCGAAAGCCCCTGCAGAAGGCCGATCCGGGGGCGCCATCCCAGGTTCTCCATGACCGAGACGTCGAGGAGCTTCCGGGGCGTCCCTCCGGGCCGGGAGGGATCGAAAACGATGTCGCAGGCAAGCCCCACCACCGTACGCGCCAGCTCCGCGAAGTCGAGAACGCTCATGTCCTTTCCCGCGCCCACGTTCACGATCTCGGGACATCTTTCGGCGTTCATGAGAAACAGGCAGGCATGGGCCAGGTCGTCCACATGCAGGAACTCCCTGCGGGGAGTCCCGTCGCCCCAGAGCCGCACGGCGGGCCGTGCGCCCGCTCCCGCGCGGAGAATGACATCGAGGTCGCTCCGCAAGTCCTCCGGAATGGGACCGAAAACGTCCTCGTCCCGGGCCATGCCCGCCCGGTCCCCGGCCTGCGCCAGCCGGGCCAGATGGAACTTGCGGAGCAGCGCCGGGGGCAGATGGCTGGTGGCGAGATCGAAGTTGTCATTGGGCCCGTATAGGTTGGTGGGCATGGCGCAGACGGCGTCGAACCCGTATTGCTTCCGGTAACCCCGGCACATGGTGATGCCCGCGATCTTGGCCACAGCGTACCACTCGTTGGTGGGTTCCAGGGGGCCGGTGAGCAGGTGCTCCTCCTTCATGGGCTGCGGACACAGGCGGGGGTAGATGCAGGAAGAGCCCAGGAAAAGGAAGCGTTTCACCTTGTGCCGCCAAGCCGCGTCTATGGCATGGGTCTGGATGAGGAGGTTGTCCCCGATGAAACGGGCCGGCTGGGTGCTGTTGGCCCAGATCCCCCCCACCTTGGCCGCGGCCAGGAACACGTACTCGGGGCGGGTCCGGGAAAAGAAGTCCTCCACCGCTCCCTGGTCGGTCAGGTCCAGGTCCTGCCGGGAGGCCAGCAGGAGGTTTTCATAGCCCTCCCTCTTGAGGAGGCGCACGATGGCCGACCCCACCAGCCCCTCGTGGCCCGCGACATAGATGGCGCTTTTCTTGTCCATGAAGGCCTATATCCTCAGGAACTTGATCCGGGTGGCCGCAAAGAGGACCATCTTCATGAGCTGCCATCCGTGCCGCCAGCGCTCTATGTTGGTCTCGCCGTAGGTCCTCTCCCGGTAGCGGATGGGCATGTCCACGATTTTCAGGTTCATCCGGGCCGCGCCGAAGATGAGATCGAAGTCGCCGAAGGGATCGAAGTCGCCGAAGTAGCTGCGGTTCTGCGCCAGCTTCCGGTAATCCCTATTCCACATCACCTTGGTGCCGCAGAGGGTGTCCTTGACAGGCTGGCCCAAAAGCCAGGAAAAGGCCATGCTGAAGAACTTGTTCCCTAACATGTTGAAAAAGCGCATGGCCCGGTCCTCCATGGGATAGACCAGCCGCACTCCGTTGATGAAGTCCCCCTTGCCGCTCACCAGCGCGTCGTAGAACCGGGGGAGGTCCTCCGGCGGAACCGTCAGATCCGCATCCAGGATCATGAGGATGTCGCCCGAAGCCCTGTCGAAGCCCAGGCGCACTGCGTCGCCCTTTCCCTTGCCGGTCTGGCGCAGGAGCAGGCACTTCTTTTCCGGGTGGCGCCCGATGGCCTCCTCGATGGTCTTGTAGGTGTCGTCGGTGGAATGGCCCTCCACGAACACGATCTCGGTGCCGCCTCCCATCTCGGGCACGCGGGAGATGATGTTCTCAATGTTGCCCGCCTCGTTCCGGGCCGGGACGATGACCGATACCGTGGGCGCCTGTGCCGCGGGCGGGCCGGGAAGGGGCCGCGCAACCACCACGTTGGTGAGCGCCATCCAGGAAAAGGGCCAGAAGTGGACCAAATACCGGTTGAAAAGGGAGGACCAGGGCAGAGGAAGCAGGATCATCCAGGTACGCTTGAACGGCTCGTAACCGGAAAGCGCCAGCATGTTGGCCACGTCGTGGGGCGAGAACCAGCTCTGCTGCAAGGTTTCCGCGCCCAGGCCCAGCCGCCGGACAGCTCCCAGCGGGATCTTCCACAGGTTGTTGTAGAAATTGATGATGATGCGGGTGCCCGGATGGCAGAGGGGATGGAGCATCTCCAGCACGCTCTGGACGTCCCACAGGTCGTTCACCAGGTCCGAGAGGATGATGACGTCGAAGGGCTCGGGATAAGTGAAGCCGGCTGCATCGGCCGTCACGAAGGTGAGCCCCGGGTGCTTTTCGCGTGCCCGGGCGACCATCTTCTCCGAAAGATCCACGCCCACTCCCAGGGAGGGAGAGAGGCTCGCCAGAAGGTCCCCGTGGCCGCAGCCCAGTTCCAGGACCCGTGCGTTTTCCGGAACCATGAAGCGGTAATAGCTCTCCAGCATGCGGTGGTAATAGCGCCCCGGCCGCGACGCGTCCGTGTAATGCCCGGAAACCCGGTCCCAGTGTTCCGCGCGGCTTTGGATGAAATCCTGCCTGGATGTTTCGGCCGAGCTTTTACGCATGCCTTGGGTCTCCCAACGATGGCCGGTCGCTCCCCGCAGCGGGCGCGGGCGGTTTGCTCCGGCATTCTGGTCCGAGTCTGCCCTGTCTAAGCGGTTTCACCCGGAAAATCAAGAGGTTTTGCCTGCTCTCCTGCGCAGGACAATGAGCGCGAACATGGCGAGCTGCGGGAAAAAAGGCGCAAGAAGCCTTTCTATGGAACGCACGGACGAAAAGGCGAATCCCGGAAGGCCCAGCCGGGAGGAAACCCCGCCGGACAGGAGATAGCTAAAAGGCATGAAGGGATCGGCCTTGAGGAGCTCCAAGCCGGGGTGCCGTTGCACCAGCGCCTGCCGGTCCCTGTGAAAGACGATCCAGGGCAACGCCTGGTTCGCGCCCGAAAGCGGCCCGCCGGGAGGCGCCCGCCACTCTTGGGCATCCGGCTCGAAGGGCTCGGGGTGCAGGTGCCGGTAAACCAGGCCGGAGAACGGGGTGGCCCAGGGCTCGATCATGGCGATCCGGCCGCCGGGGCGGAGGCAGCGCTCCGCGGAGGATAGAAACGCGCCGCAGTCGGGAAGATGGTGGAACACGTCCAGCATCACGATGCCGCCCAGGCTCCCCTCGGCGAAGCAAAGCGCCCGGGCGTCGCACACCAGGTCCACATGGGGAAGGTAGAAGACCTCCGAGCTGATGAGATCCGGCATGCGCTCCTGGAAGAAGCCGCCGCCGGAGCCCAGCTCCAGCACCGGGCCGGGGGCTCCGGCCACTGCCCGGGCCAGCATTCCGTACCACAGCTCGTAGACCTTGCGCAAAAAGGCCTTCTGCCGGATGATCTCCACCCGCGCGGCCGTCACCGCCGGGTCGTCGGGGGAGAGCCCGCGGGTACGGGGATGGGAAAGCAGGCCCTTGGCTCGCGACGTCATTTGGCTGGTTCGCTTTGCTTCGGGCCGTCGGCCTTCGGCAGCCGTCCCATCAGCGTCGTGAAGGCGGGAAGCTCGCGCACCGGCGCCAGGTCCGGGTCGGTTTCCGCCAGGGCGCGGTCGGAAAAGCCCGCGTCCGCCGCCTGGCCAAGCCTTCGGACCGCTTCGTCCGGATTTCCGGACACGGACTCCAGGCAGGCCATATTGTACAATGCCGCCACGCTCTTCGCATCCGCCGAAAGGGCGCGCAGGAAATACTCCCGCGCCTTGGGAAGGTTCTTCTCCGAAAGGTAGAAAAGCCCCAGGTTGTTGGCTGCATCCGCCATGCCCGGCGATAGGAGCAGCGCGGCCTCGTACTCGGCCGCGGCGGCCTTCCGGTCCCCCTTCTGATCCAACAGCAGCGCCGCCTGGTAATGGGTCCGCGCGTCGTCCTGAGGCGTCTGCTCCCCTCCCGCCTGCGGCAGGGCTCCGGGAGTCGAGAGCTTCTCCAGGTTCTCCCGCGCCAGGCGGTAACCGGGGGCTACGGAGAGGGCCTTTTCGAACATGGCCCGCGCCAGCACGGCGTCCGACTGGTAGATCCGGACGATTCCCATGTTGTTGTAAACCTCCGGATCGTAAGGGGCGAGGCCCTCGGCCTTCTCCAACTGGGCCAAGGCACCCTCGTAATCCTTCAGCCCCACCAGGGCCTTGGCGTACTTCTTGTACGTGACCGGATCGCCGGGGTTGAGGGCGATGGACTGGTCATACAGCTGGGCGGCCAGATTGGCGTCCCCCTTTTTTAACCCCACGTCCGCCAGGTTGCGGAGCGCGAACGCGTCCTCGGGATTTGCGGCGATGGCCTTGCGGAAAAAAGTCTCGGCCGAATCCAGGTCGCCCTTGCGGGAGTAGTCGAAGCCGATGTTGTTGTAGGCCACGAAGTTACCGTCCGTCACCTCCGCGGCATGGGAAAAGAGCGTGAAGTCGTCCTTCCAGAAGGAAACCTGGCGGTAGGTCAAGGCGGAAAGCAACAGCACCGCCGCAACGGCCGCGCCGAAGATCCCCTTGGCCGCCGCGGGGCGGCTTTTTGCCGCATCGTTCAATCCGAAGGCCAGGGCCGCGAAAATCCCCACGGCGGGCAGATACAGGAAGCGGTCGGCCATGGACGGCCACAGGCCTCCCTGGATGAGCCCCAGCATGGGCGACACCGCGATCAGGAACCAGGCCCAGCCGAAAAGGAGATACGGCCTCTTTTTCCGCACCCAGAAGACACCGGCCGTGATGGCGCAAATGCCCAGGGCCGAGGCCGCCACCGCGGCCGCGGGCACGTGGCGGGGGAAAGGATAGAACGCGGCCAGGTTCACGGGCCATGCAAGCTCCCCCAGGTAGCGGAAAAGGGAAACCACGGCGTTCTCGGCCCGCAAACCCATGGACTCGGTTCCGGGTACGTTCTTGAACCAGCTCATGGAAAACGCGGAGATGAATACGGAGAACAGGCTTAAAAACAGCAGAGGGATCTTCTCCCGCACCAGGGGCTCCAGATCGGCGAGCCCGCCTTTCTCCCCTCCGTCCGCCAGGCGCTGCAAAGGCCACCAGTCCGCCACCAGCAGGATCAACGGGAACGTGACCACCGACGGCTTGGTGAGTATGCCCGCCAGCATGCAGAAAAAGACCGCCAAATAGAGCGGCAGGCCCTTCTTTCTTACATACAAGGCATAGCAGACAAGCCCGCCCATGAAGAAGAAGCCCGACAACACGCTCTTGCGCTCGGCCAGCCAGGCGACCGACTCCACATTCACCGGGTGCAACGCAAACAGCGCCGCAACGAGCGCCGAAGGCCACACAGTGCCCGTGGCGAGCCGGAAGAAGATGAACAGCAGCAGCACGGCATAGACATGGAACAACACGTTCACCAGGTGCTGGGGGCCGGGCACGAGTCCGAAGAGGCTCACGTCCAGCGCATGGGACATGGTCGTCAGCGGATGCCAGTAGTTGGAGCGGGAAAAGGAAAATGCGGCCGCAACCGCATCCCCGGTAAGCCCTCCGGTCACGGCCGGGTTCTCCGTGACATAGAGGTTGTCATCGAACGAAAGAAAACCGTGGTTCCCCACGCTCGCATATACGGCAAAGGTCAGAACCGTGAGCAAAATGGAGATGATTGCTTCCCGCCGCATCCGTAATCCTCCGGCGATTGATCGTGAATAAAAATTGCCGATTTTGCAAAAAACCGGGGCACAGGGAGCCGCCGCAACGACGAGCGCCGATAGAAGACCGTCAATGCGCTTCCATCGTTTGCCGGACCTCTTTTTTCCCAAATGCGTGGACAATCGAATCAGAAACTTTAAAGCGCCGCGTTACGTCCTGATGAAGTACTCCGGGCGGCTCATGCGCTGGCCCCGGCAGCGCGGGCAGCGGCCGGGGGCGTTCAGGCGCTCCCGCTTCTCGAACCTGAACCCGCACTCCAGGCACTCGCTGGGCGTAACGGTCAGCTTCCCTCCCTGGGCCGCCACGGATTTGGCCAGGTGCTCCAGATGGCCGGCCACATCCTTCTCCGTGATTCCCAGGGCCTGGGAGAGCTCCCGCGCGTTCATCGGCCCCCGGGAAAGCAGGGCCTCCATTTCCTTGCGGATGGTCATGGCGTTCGGCTATGATCGGAAAACGGTTGTTTGGGCCCGGGATTTTCTAAGCGTTTCGCAACGCTACCAGAGATTCCCTCTCCCTGACAAGAACCCGGCGCAAAAATATTGCACCAGGGAAGGATGTTCAGCGGGATTTCCGCCCCCTTCCCCTGAAAGATCCTTTCACCTTGCACAAAGCATCAACCCAGGGAGGGCCTGCCGTGGAGCAACACATCCTGTGCGACCGCTGCTTTGACGGCGAGAAGTACCTGTCCGGGCCGCTTAGCATCCTGATCCGGGACGGAAGGATCGCTGATGTGGGGCCCGCCGGAGAGGAGATCCTTTCCCTTGCGGGACGGCGGGACGCCTCCGGCAGGCCGGTGCTGGACCTCCGGGGCGCGCTGGTCATGCCCGGCCTCATCAACACCCACACGCACATCGTGCGGGGCGGAATGTTCCGGGTGGACGAGCCCTTTTCCGTGGGCCAGGCCGTGGCCAACCTCTGCACCTGCCTGGCCGCCGGCGTCACCACGGTGGGCGACATGGGCTGCACCGCGGGGCTCATCACGGCCCTGCGGGATCATCTGGCCCGCCGTCCGGGTGCGGGCCCCTCCATCGTCTGCTGCGGCCCCATGCTCACCACGCCGGGCGGCTACCCCCTGGACTGGATGCCGCGGACCTACGAGCTTTTGGGAACCGCCGTGGCCATGCGGAATGCAGAGGACGCCCGGAAGGCCGTCCGGCGGCTTTGCTCCCAGGGGGTGGACCATATTAAGCTCTCCGTAATGCACCGGAGCTACGCCGACCGGCCCCTGCCCGCCCTGCCCGTGCCCGTGGCGCGTGCGGCGGTGGAGGCCGCGCACGCCGCCGGCAAAAAGGCCCTCTCCCACGCCCACAGCATCGGCGACTACGAGGTGAGCCTCGACGCCGGGGCGGACGCCCTCATGCACTCCTCCTTCGAGCTCATCTCCCCCGACCTGGCCAAGCGGGTCCGGGACGCCGGGATTCCCGTGTGCCCCACCCTGTGGTGCTTCTCCGGGGTGCTCGCGGGCGTGGAGAAACGCCTGGACCGGAACCCGGCCTACACGGGCCTGGTGGCTCCGGCCATTTCCCGCGACTGGGAAAAGTTCTGCGAAGGCTTCCTCTCCTCGGGCGACCTCATCCCTCCCGGAACCGCCGCAGCCGGGCTTCCCAAGGCCAGGGCCCGGGAGGGCGTGGAAAACGCGGAGAAGAACCTGGCGCTCCTGGTCCGGCACGGGGTTCCCATCGCCTTCGGAAACGACGGGGCCTACGGTTTCTGCCTGCCGGGAAGGCCCGTGGACGAGCTTTTGGCAATGGAGCGGGCGGGAATGGCCACGGAAGACGTGCTGGCCGCGGCCACGAAGAACGCCGCGGAGCTTCTGGGCCTGAACGACCGGGGGAGGATCGCCAAAGGCCTGCGCGCCGACATCCTGGCGGTTTCGCCGGAAACGGAGAAAAGCGTTGCGGGAATCGAGAAGGTTCGCGCAGTCTTCCATGCGGGGCTCAGAGTGGAGCCCCCGCGCGCCGGTGACCGGACGCGGACCGCGCTGGCCATTCTGGGCGGCTTTGCCAAGACATTGGTATGGGCGATCGGGCGATGATGCAGGCGGGCCGGGTCGAAAGCGGAAAAACCGTCACTTTCTTTCGGCAAAGAAGTTGCGGCGGGAAATGAAATACTCCGAGTAGGGCTCCCAGTATAGGGCCCGCTTGGATGCGGCAAGGGCATCGTCCTTGTGCCCGTTGCGGTAAAAAGCCTCCGCCAGGGTGTCCAGAATGCTGGCCCGGTTCTTGGCGATGGCGTAGGCGTTCTTGGCCAGCTCCAGCCCCAGCTCCTTGTCCCTGATATCCGGATCGTCCACCGTACAGTACAGCCATGCAAGGCGATCCATAGCGGCGAAGTTGTTGGGCATCTTCTCCAGGGCGAAGTGCAGGTCCTTGATGGCCTCCTCGGGGTCCCCGTCCTCCTGGGCCTTGCGGGCCTTGTCCATCAGGTCCTTGATCTCCTCGTACCTCTCCTCGGTCTGCTTGCAATAATTGCTGTAGGCCTGCACATCCGAGTGGCCGCAGGCCAGCTTCAGCGTCTCCAGGCTCCGGGCCAGGTCTCCGTTCACATAGAGCGCCAGGCTCAAGGTGTGGAGGATCTGGGGCTCGACGGGCTTGAAGCGGGCCGCCGCGATGGCCAGCTCCGTAGCCTTTCCCGGTTTGAAGAAGGCCTTGTCCGTGGCGGTGGCATACAGCCGGGCCAGGCCGTTCTGGGCCTCGGGGTACTCGGGAAGCTTCTCCAGGGCCTTGTTGAACTCGGCCTCGGCCTGGGCATAGTTTTTTTCCTGCAAAAACTTCAGCCCCGCGCGCACGTTTTCCTGGTAATCCTCCTCGTAATCATACAGCGGGCTGTAGTACATCGTCACGCGGGTGCCGTTGGACAAGCCCATGAGGCGCACCTGATTCTGGGCCAGGGTGTTTTCGAACCGCAGGGCGAAGTTGCGGTAGCGCACGCGGTAGGCCATCATGTCGGTGAGGGGCACCGGCTCGGGCTCATTCCCGAAGGGTTCCTCCGCGGGCATCCAACCCTTCTCATGGGTCCATTCCCTTTCCCGCATGATCAGGTCGAAATCACCGTCGGAGGCGAAGCGGATGAAGTTGGGGTGCTTGACGAAGATGCCGGTTTCCAGGATCTTGTCCTTCTGCAGCACGAACTCCTTCTTGGTCACCATGTAGCGGACCGAGATGTCCTCGTTGAAACGCTCGATCCAGTCGCGCTTGCCTTCGAAGTTGTCCTCCGCCTCCACGGGCCCGAACCGGAAAAGCGCCGCGTCTTCCGGGAGCTGGCGCAGCAGATCCTGATAGTTGGCCGAGTCGGTGAAGCTGACGCTCTGTCCCGTCACCGCGAAGCGGGACACGGAAAGGCCCGCAACCGGGGAAACCCGAGCGAAAACGATGGTCTTGTCCTTGTAGACGATGTCGTCGTCCCGGATGCGCCGCTGCTCGAAACGGTATCCGTCCTCGTAGTCCTTGCGGAAAAGCTGGTGAAGCGAACGGGGATTTCCGATGGCCACGAAGCCGGCGTAAAAGCCCTCCGGCCTCTGCCAGAGCTCGGCCTCGTTGTTGCCGGGAAAGCTGCACTGGGCAAAGCGGGTCAGAGGGTAGTAGTACCACTTCATCCGGTCGGCGCCCTTGAAGTGCAGGGCCAGAAGGTCGCCTTCCTGGAACACGGGCAGGTCCTTGGCATCCTTCTCCGCCACGTAGCAGGCGGCTATCTTCTTGGTGGTGAGGCTGATGGGAAACCAGACCCCGGAGTAGCTGACGGGCACCTGGGGGAGCCGGATGAACTTGTCGTCCCGGTAGATGTAGGCCCCGTACTTGGGCGGCTTTTTATCTATCTCCCGTTTCTCGACCGGCGCTTCCCCGGGTGGTGCTTCCTCCTCGGCGGCCTTCTCTTTTTTCGCGGCGGCCGCCTGTCCCCCGGCGGGCGTCACCGCGGCAGGCTCCGAGCCTGCGGTGAAAATCTTCTGCGCGGTTTTTTGCAGGTCCTCGTTGGAGGGCGAAGCCTCCTTGGCCGCGGCGGTGGCTGGCGACTGACCCGCGGAGCTTTGCTGGGATGCGGGGGCCTGCTGGGCCGGGGCTGCGGGGGCTTGCTGGGCCGAGGGAGTCTGCGGGGCCGGAGGCGCGGGAGCCTGCTGCTGGGCCGGACCGGGCGCGGCTAGAAGGCAGAAAATGCTCAGGGACAGAAGGAAGTACAAAAGGGCGTTGCGCGACATGCAAGCCTTAGTTCCTGGAAAAACGAGTCTGGAGAGAGTCTTCTGGGGCATGGGAAACCCGAACCGGGAAAAGCTTTAGCCCGTTGGCTTGCTTGAATCCCCCGGCCGCCGCGGGGTGTTGTTGCTTGCGGCGCCCGCGGCAATCAAATCTCACGTAGGTCGCTGCATCTCCGATGAACTGCACCCTCTGATCAAGCAGGGGTCTTTCATAGGAGAAGGCATGATCCGCCCCGGGCGGAAAGCGGGCATGCTTCCCGGCAATGCCCCGGGCGGCCGCCAGTAAAAATAGTCGGAATGAAAAAGCGAGTCAACCTCAGATGATAAGCATGGCCAGGACCGGGGCATTCCGCGTCAAGCGGTGGTTGGAGCCAGCTGGGAGAATCTCCCGGCCAGATCGGAGACCTCGGCCAGCTTTTCCATGCCCTCCTCCGGGGATGCCCCTCCCGGCCGCACCGAGGAAAGGACGCGCCACACCTTTCGGCCGAAGTCCAAAACCCCCCGCATGTGGGGCGGAATGTTGCCCCCTTGGTAGGGGCTGGGCCCCAGCGCGGCAAGCTTCTCCTCCACCCGCAAAAGTTCCGCGGGAATGTCCGGGATGCGGGAAACCGTGGCAAACGTATAGGAAAGGCCCGTGATCATGGAGTTGTCCGAGCCGTTGAACTCGGTGCGGTGATCCTCCTTGTAAATCACCAGGGGCTTGCCCGCGGCAAAGGCCACGGCCGTTTCTGCCACCGCCCCTTCGTCCGGGACCCGGCCGTTCATGTTGAAGACCAGGAAGCGGCAGCGCTCCACGATCTGGTAGATGTCCAGGGCGAAGATGGCCCGGTGCACGAAGCGGTTCACGCTCTTGGCGGCCTTGTGCCTGGCCAGGGGATCGTTTGCGAAGCGCATCACCAGCGCCTCCAGGCCGTCCTGGTGCGGCACGAACACCCCGAATCCCGCCCGGCGCAGAGTCAGGGCGATGGACTCCATGGCAGCCCTTTCCTCGGGCGAGAAAAGGGGGCCGGAGCAGTAAACAATCTTGGGTTCCTGATTCACGCTACGCTCTTTCTACAAGCTATCGAAAAAAGTATGCCCCATAGAAAACTATTTTGAGATGAGTTTAGGGGCTGTTTCGCTTTGCTGAAACTGAAAACCCCGCTACGGGCCAGCTCAAGGGCGCGGGGAGAAACGGGGCATTCCCAAGGGGTTTTCACCGCTGCCCCGCAAAATCGTTTTTCTTGCGTCCTCCCCTACTTGACCCCCAGCGCTTCCAGAAGCTCCGGGTCCAGCGCGCCGGTCTGGCGCATTCCCCGGTCCTTCTGGAAGTTCACGATGGCGTTGAAGGTGCCGGGGCCGAAGATGCCGTCCACGGCGTACTTGTAGTATCCCAGCTCCTTGAGCCTCTCCTGGGCGGTCCGCATCTGGCGCACCCTCTCTTCCCAGGCGTTGCGCCTGGCCTCCACGGCCTGGTCCTTCTTCACGGCGGCTTCCGCGGCCGGAGCCTTTTTCCTGGGGGTCCAGTCAGGCTCCATGGTTTCCGGAGCTCCGGGACGGCCGGACCGGAACTCCTTCAGGTAACGCAGGAGCTCCTGGAGAAGGCTCACGGGGTAGACCTCCCCGGCCAGCTCGTCATAGACCGTCATGCAGCGTTCCTTGACTTGGGCAAAGTTCTCCGGGGTCATCTTGGTCTCCTCGACCCCGTAGGAGATCATGGCTTCCAGGCTCTTTTTGTTGTCCCTGCGGCTGCCTTCGGAAAACCTGCGGGTCACGTCCTTCCGGCTGTCCATGAGCCGGTCCCGGTATACCTTGGGCATGCCGTTCCAGGCATCCAGGCTGATGACGATGGCCACGGGGGAGTAGCGGATCTTGATGGGATTGACGTAACGCACCACGGTATACATCTGGGCGCCCACCATCCAGATGGCCGGAGATATGCCCGAGTCTATGGTGCCGGCCTTCCAGGCCTGGGCGATCTGGGGCACGTCCAGGGGCACCGCCTGGGCGCCCAGCACCCGCAGGACGGCTTCCTCGATGGGGCCGTACCAGGTCACGAAGCGGGTTTCGCGGAAGTCCGCCAGGTTGGCCATGGCGTTTTTCGAGGAGTAGAGCTGGTCGAAGTCTTGGTCTACCCACCAGGCCAGCTTGAGGCTGTTCTGGGCGAAGTAGTAGTCGAAGGAATCGGTCATCCGGTCCCGGATGTAATCCACCTCGTCGTAGCCGGAGAACAGGAACGGAAGCTCCAGCACGGCGAACTCGGGGCAGGCCATGACCGCGCCGGCTCCCGAAAGCCCGCCTGCCTGGAGCTGGCCGATGCGGATTTTCCGCAGGTAATCCTCATCGTCGCCCATGACCCCGCCCCAGTACACCTTGAGCCGGACGTCACCGTCGGAGGCCTTCTCGATGGCGGGTATGAGGATCTCCTCCACCTGCTTGGCCCAGCCCACGCCCTTGGGCGCCAGGGTGCCCGCCTTCAGGACGTATTGGGGGGCCTTGACCTGCGCCCCCGCGGGGGAAGCTCCCAGAAGAAGACCGCAACACACGGCCGCAAGCGTTGCCCGGAAAAGAACGTGGAGCCGTCTCATGCATTCCCCCTTGCAAACGGATGGTATCCCTGTCGGGATGCGAAATCGCCCCGTGCGATGCGCGTGCTTCTCGTTAGGGTGGGTCTGTTTTTATGGATGAAAAAATCGCATGGAAACGGAAGGGACCCGGCACAGATCCCGTGCATCCATAGCAAAGATGCAAAATGATGGCAAGGGCGCGGGCATTCTCCAAGGGTCCGGGCGGACGCGGGGCGAGAAGCCCTTCCCCGCGGCCAACAAAAAGGCCTTCACACCTCGGAGATGCTTTACATTTCGGGGCGCTCTGCGCTATAAAATGAAATTTCAAGCCTCAACCCATCAAGGGGAAAATCGCCGGAAATGAGAGCGGAAGTTTGCTACGCCATGGACGTGGGCCCACGGGCCAACCAGCAGGATTGCATCCTGGCGGGCTGCCAGGTCGTTCAGGAATCCGATGCGTTCTTTCGCGGCTTTGTGGAAGGAGACTCCCTGGTCTTCGCGGTCTGCGACGGCCTGGGAGGCCACAGCAAGGGCGAGGCGGCCAGCCGATTCATCTGCGAGCAGATGCTCGCGTGGAAGGACCGGGCCCCCCGGGACGGCGATCCCCTGGATGAAGCCGTCCGCCGCATTCAGCACGCGGCCGAGGCGGGCGCCCTGGAGGAGGACTCGGGCGCAACGCTTGCCGGCCTGCTCCTATGCGACCACTCCGCCACGGCCTTCAACGCCGGGGACTCGCGGGTCTACGGAGTGGGCAAGAGCCGGATCGAGCGCCTCTCCCACGACCACTCCTTTGTCCAGCGCCTGGTGGACGGCAAGCTCATCACCAAGAAGGAAGCCTTCGAGAACCCCTTCCGGAACCTGGTGGACTTCGGGCTGGGGTTGCTGTTCGCGGACCGCTGGGCCGGGCAGTACTCCATGTTCCAGAAGCGCACCGGGCTCCGCGCCGGAGACGTCTTCCTGCTCTGCACCGACGGGGTCTCCGACGTGCTCACGGACGAGGAGATCCGCGCCGTGCTGGCGGACCGGCCCATGGAAAAGGCGGAAGCCCTCGTCTCGGCCATCCGGGAGCGGGGCCTGCGCGACAACATGAGCCTGGTGATGGTGAAAACGGCTTGATCGGGGAGGCGGAAGAAGGGCTGTAAAGCCCTTCGAATCAGGCTTTCCGCCCGCCGTCCCGCGAGAAGAACCCCCTTTTTCGTTATCAAAGCACTACGCCTGTGCCTTGGGCCCATTTACGTTGGTTTTTATATGTCGTATTCATGCGCTACATTTGCTTTGCGAAGACGGCCTTGACCGCCGTTGCGGGCGGCGGCAATAAAGCGGCCGTTTTAGGACGCGCATCAAAAAGTTTTGTGGAAAAGGGGAGGAGGAAATGGGGTCCCCGGGCGGCGTAGCCGCCTCGGGGTGAGGACAGCCCGCTCTTTTCAAAAGGGGTTTGTCCCCCTCCCCCGAAAATTGCTTTTTCGTTCTTTTTTCAAGCCAACTCCATGCAAAAGACGCGATGATCGAAGTCATCAAGCAATGCCTGCCCACCTACGAGGTGGTCCGGACCCTGGGCGAAGGGATCTACGGCACGGTCTACGCCCTGGAGGACGGGTTGAAGAGCCGCGCGGCCAAGGTGGTCCCGCTCATGGCCGAGCGCTCCCGCTCCGCCAACTCCCGCACCGACCTGGACGCCAAGATCAGCCAGGACTTCTACGCAGTCCAGGAGTACTACGGCAAGGTGGAAGGACCGGGCGTGGTGAAGGTCCACGACTTCCACCTGGTGGGCAAGGAAGTGAACGACACGGTGGCCAAGGGCTACCTGGTCATCCTCATGGAGCTTTGCGATAAAAACCTGCGCGACTTCGTGCTGGACAAAAACGCCGCGCTCACCAAGAAAACCGCCGTCCGCATCATGCGGGAGCTGGCCGAGGTGCTCCACCGCCTCACCACCGACTGCGGCGACACCTTCCTGGTCACGGACCTGAAGCCCTCCAACTTGCTGTTCAACGCAAACGGCGACCTTCTGGTGGGCGACCTGGGGGGCCTAAAACGCCTCTCCTCCGTGAGCTCCGTAAACCGCGCCCAGTTCACCCCCAACTGGTCCGCTCCCGAAACCATCCTGAAGGCCGAGCCCGCCACGGTGCCGGCCATCGTCTACTCCTACGGCCTGGTTTCCTACTTCGTGTGGGAAGGGGCGCTCCCCTACGAAAACGAGGACTTTATCGCCCGGGTCCAGCTCATCCGGGAAAAGGGCGTCACCTTCTCCCGCAAGATGGTGCCCGAGCCGGCCCGGGAGCTGATCCGCTCCTGCCTGGCCTTCGAGCCCCAGGACCGGCCCGCGGGCTTCGGCCCCATCCTCGACCTCCTGCCCTCCCAGGCCCCGGAGGTAAAAACGCCCGCTTCCCGGTCTTCGGCCTCCGACTCCAAGGAACGCTCCGCCGAGGCCGCCCCGGCCACGGCCGCTCCCCCGGAAACCGATGCCGCTTCCTCCGACCCGGCCAAGTCCGGCAGCAAGCCCTTCCGGCTCCAGACCTGCCCTTCCTGCGGCTCCCGCAACCGCGTGCCTCGCTCGGCCAACATCAAGAAGGCCCGCTGCACCTTCTGCGGAGGCCCCCTCGTCCTGTCCTTCCTGCCCACGGTGAAAAGCTACCTGGAAACCGTGCTCATCTGCGCCGCAGCCTGGGTCTTCGCCTTGCTCATAGAGATCGGCCTGTCCTCCGTCTTAGGCGGAAAGCTCTTCCCCTGGGCCCTGTCCTGGTCCGTGGCCGGAGCCCTCACCGCCGTCTCGCTCCACTACGTGCTGCCCACCCTCACCGGCCGCCACGTGCTTTTAGCCGTCCTGGGCTTCACCCTGGGCGGCGCGCTGGCCCGGCAGACCGGCCAGTGGGGAGGGCTCCTCTGGTTCACCGGCTGGACCCTGTCCGGCTTCTCCTTGAGCCTGAGCCTCCGCTACGCCCAGCCGGCGTTTTCCAAAAACCTGGTGGCCGTAAACACCCTGGGCTGGGCCCTCGCGTCGCTTACCGGCCTCGCGATCTACAGCTCTCTTGGCCTCGCCGCCACAGACCTCTTCCGCGCCAACAGCCAGGGCGACACCCCCCAGATCATCCTCCAAAACGGCGTCACCGAGCTCTTTGCGGCGCTTATGGGCATCACCGTCACATTCCTCCTCATCCGCCGCGCCCAAAACACCCTGCGCAAAACCGGCGGCATGTCCCGCTCCCGGGACCGCAAAAACGCAACCAATTGAAAAGATAAAAGATTAGAAGAAAACAGGACGACTGCCGAAAGGCGGGAAGAAACAGCTGCGCCGTGAAGGCTTGGGGGAGCCCTTTCTTTCATGGAGAAAGAAAGGGCTCC
>JBFMHL010000227.1:0-5621 GCA_040753055.1 Thermodesulfobacteriota bacterium
GCGGGAGGGGTGACAAACCCCTCACGAAAAAGCGGCTTGTCCCCCTCCCCCGCACCCCCTCCCCCTTTTTCCGCAAAACTTTTTGCTGTGCGAACAAGGACGGCTGCCTTAAACGCCTGACTTCCTAAAATGACGCTAAAAAGCTCTTTTCATCGGGAAGGGGAAACAGACAAAAAATGAATTTACTCCGTGAAAGACTCTTCGGCTGACAGGGTTCTCCTCCCTCCTCACTCTCCTTTTTCTATCTTGCCGAACCCTTACATGGAGAGCCAGAGGGCGGCCAGGAGGCCGGCCAGGAGGAAGTTGGTGTCCACCAAGAACTCCAGGCGGTATCCGGGCACCAGGCTTCCCTTGGAGAGCCCGGAGATCACCAGAGCCGGCAGGGCGGAGCACACCAGGAGTAAAAAGCCCGCCGGGCTCACCGCTCCGGCAATGGAGGCCAAGAGCAGGAGGGCCAGCGAGCCCGCGATGACCCGCCGCAGGAGGACCAGGGTGCGGCGGTCCCCCAGCCAGGTGGCGATGGTCTCCTGGCCCACGATGCGGTCCACCTGCACGTCCAGGAGGTCAAAGAGGGCGGAGCGGCAGAACACCATGGCCCCCACCCACAGGACGACCACCAGGCCTCCGGGTCCGGTGCACAGGGTTTTGGTACTGACGGCGGGAAGCAGGGCGCAGGCCACGGCCCATGCCATGGAAACCCCGATGGTCTTGGACCCGGGAATGGCCCGGATGCGGGGATACTTGCGGGAGAGCGGCATGGTCCCCGGAACGATGGGGACGTTGTATAAGAGCCCAGCAACAGTAACACCGGCAAGCAGCACGAAAACCGCGTGGCCCAGGAAGAAGGCCGCGCCCAAGCCCACGAGGAGAGCGGCCGTGGCCACCGCCAGCAGGGCCTTCCGGTACTTCTGGTAGAAGAGCGCCCGGTCCGGGTCGTTGTAGCGGTAGGCGTTGTTGCCGATGAAGTTGTTGAAGGTGTGGATGGAGAACACGAAGCAGAAGGCCACCACCAGGTTGGCCGGAAGGATATCCCGGTCCAGCAGGGTGAGCGCCGCCAGGCAGAGGCAGGCAGCGCCCAGGGCGATGTAGACGTTGGTCAGGATCAGGGCCCGGACCGCGGAGAAGAGCAGGTCGCGGCCCGTTTTTCGGGTTTCCAGGGCGCGCCGCACGCGGCGGATGATCCAGGTGGGCGTGGACGCCCCCGCGGTGATTCCCACGCGCCTGGCCCGGGCAAGCGCCTCCAGGTCCAGCTCCTGGTCCGTCTCCACCAGATAGGCCTGCGCGCCTTCCCGGGCCGCTATCTGGTAGAGCCTCCGTGTGTTTCCCGAACTCTTGCCCCCCACCACCACCAGGGCGTCCACCTCGCGGGCCAGGTTTTCTACCTCCTCCTGGCGCCGGGCCGTGGAGTCGCAGATGGTGTCGAAGACCTTCACCTCCTTGTAGCGGGCCTTGACGGCGTCGCAGATCTCCTGGAACAGCCGCGCATCCTGGGTGGTCTGGGCCACCACCATGACCTTCTCCGCGTCGGGGAGCTGGGCCACCTGGGCGGCGCTGGCCACCACGTGGCCGTTCCCTCCTGCGTGGCCCAGCAGGCCCTGGACCTCGGGATGATCGAAATCACCAACGATCACGGGTATATAACCCTTGCCCACATGGCCGGAAAGCAGGGTCTGCACCTTGATGACCCGCGGGCAGGTGGCGTCCACAACGGTAAAGCCGGCGGCGGCGAGCGCGTCCTTGACCTCGGGGGTGACGCCGTGGGCCCGGATCACCACCGTTCCCGCGCCGGTTTTCGGGACCTCCGAAAGGACCGTCACGCCCTTCTCGGCCAGGATACCCATGACCTGGGGATTGTGGATGAGAGGGCCGAAGGTATAGACCGGCCCCGACGCCCGGTTTGCGGTGTCCAGAACCAGCTCCACCGCCCGGCGCACGCCCATGCAGAAGCCGGCGGTCTTGGCAACCAGGATCTTCATGGGGGCTTAGGTCTTTTTCAGGTATACCTTGTGGTCCACCAGCGAGAGGCTGTGGATATGGGCTTTTTTCAAAAACTTCTGATCCCCAAAAATGGAGGTGAGCAAGATGCCGTCTTCCTCGGGCATGACCGTGTCCACGGCCTCCATGATCAGGTTCTCGCCATTTTCCTCTATCAAGTACGCGTTTGCTTCACACATGGTCGCCTCCTAAAAATAACGGCTCCGCACAGGATCCGTCCGAACGCGGTGCCCACTAGAACTCATCTCGAAATAGTTTCTCTATGGGGCCTGTTTCATTTTTGAATACTCTTTCCTTTCCCAGTGAAGGCGATTTTTTCCGCCATTATGGGCCGCAAGCCTCGGATGCCAGCCTTTGGAGCTGGTTCAAGAAAGTTTACGGAAAGGAGAGAGGGGGGGCGGGGGGAAAAGCCACTCTTTTCAAAAGGGGTTCTTCCCCCTCCCCCGCAAAATCCTTTTCCTTTTATTTTTGAGATTGCTTCTAAAAAAATAAGGCCGAAAATTGCGGGAAAAAAGCCCGGCCATCCCGGCTATTGCATTTGGCCCCGCACAAAGGGCCGGACATGCTCCTCCAACAGGGTCTCCACCAGCCGGGGAAGAGGGGCGGGGCTCGCGCCCACCACCACGGCGTTCTCCTGGGAAAGGGGCAGCAGGAGCTTGCGGGCCGGGCAGGCGGCCAGGGCCTCGGCCATCCGCGGGGTCACCTCGCCCATCATGGAATGCGCCAGCACGATGGAAAAGGGCCCGATGACCAGGTCCACGGTCATGCAGGTGCGAACGATGGCGTTCTCGCCCGAAGCCCCCCGGTTGGCCTTTGCCTTGAGCATTTGCGCCGTCGCGATGGCGTTGGTGCCCAGGGCGACGACCTCCACGCTCTCCTCGAACTCTTCCTTGAGCCTGCGGATGACCAGGGAGCCGATGCCCCCGCCCTGGCCGTCCACCACAGCGATTTTCATCGTGGTTTCCTCGCGGCTATGGACTTGTGCCCTCAAAGCTTCTCCAGCGCCCGGCCATGCCGCCTCCGGGCTTTCTTCTCCCGGTGGGCCGGCCCCTTCTTGTCCCGGCGCGAAGGCTCGTCGCCCTCCTCCGGCGGCGCCATATCAGCGTAAATGCTTTCCATGGCCCGGTCCAGGAACTCGTCCGAGTCCACGCAGGCCGCTCCGAAGCCCGCAGCATCCCGGCACAGGGCGCGGTCCGAGCTTACCACCAGGGCCTTTTCCCGGAGCGTGCGGCACAGATCCCGGATCACCGAGTCCGCGCTCTGGCCCAGCCGGGAGTAAATCACGGAGATGCCCTTTTCCGAGGTCCGGCGCGCTTCATGGCCCGGCGCGTTGGCCCCGTCAAACACCACCGTGACGGACATTCCCTTTTTCTTCTTATAGCGGGCCAGGAGGGAGAGAAGATCGTCCCGCGATTGTTCCAGGTCTGCGCCCGCCCCGAACAGGTCCGGACGCGCGTTGGTGAGATTGTAGCCGTCCACGATCAGGGTAACCGGCACGCCAGGTCCTTGGTGATGGAGTCTTGATGTTGCGGCGGCTCCGGGCCGGCCGGGGACCAGAAGCGCTTCCTTCAGAAACCTGAAAAACTCTAATACTTTTTATTTCAAATAGATACCTATGAAGCTCCGGCTCGGGGCTCATTATTACAGCCCCCGCGGTCGCAGAGAAAAGTCTTGCGGAAAAGCCGCTCCCCCTCGTTGTCGCAAAATCCTTTTCCTTCTTAATTTTAGTTCGCCTTCAGGATCGCGATCAGCCGCTCCAGGTCTTCGTCTGCGTAGAACTCGATGGCCAGGGTTCCCTTCTTGCCCTTGCGCTTGATCTTCACCTTGGCCCCCAGGTGTCGGGAGAGCTCCTCGGCCAGGTTCTGGAGGTGGACCGCGGAGACGGGCTTGGCCGGCTCGGGCTTTTCCGGGGACACGTCCTTTAAAGCGTCCACCAGCTCCTCTGTGGCGCGCACGGAAAGGCTCTTGGCCAGCACGGTCTTGTAGGCCAGCATGAGCCTGGGCTTGCTTTCCAAGCCCAGGAGCGCGCGGGCGTGCCCCATGGAAAGCGCGCCTTCCCGGAGGCTTTCCTGAATCACGGAAGGAAGGTTCATGAGCCGCAGGAAGTTGGCCACGGTCGGCCTCTTCTTGCCCACGCGCTCGGCCACCTGCTCCTGGGTCAGGGCGAACTCGGAGACCAGCCGGTGATAGCCCTCAGCCTGCTCCATGGGGTTCAGGTCTTCCCGCTGGACGTTCTCCACGATGGCCATGAGGAGCATCTCTTCGTCGGAGACGTCCACCACCACCGCCGGAACCTCGGTCATCCCGGCCAGGGCCGCGGCCCGGAGCCTGCGCTCTCCGGCCACCAGCTCGAAGCCGGTCCCGTCGGGCCGCACCACCAGCGGCTGGATCATGCCCTGCTTGCGGATGGACTCGGCGAGGTCGGCGAGATCCTCTTCGGAAAACCTCTTGCGGGGCTGGAAACGGTTGGGCTTGATGGAAGCCGGGTCGCAGGTGAGGAAGCGCGGGGAACCCACCTCCACGGGCCCGATGTCCGGAAACAGAGCGTCCAGCCCCATGCCCAGGACGCTTCGCCGCGATTTCGATTGGGAAGGCTGCTCTTTTTTCTTCATCATGCCCTCTGGTTCCGGCCCGCTCGATAAGGCCCCGCGGCTGCAAGTTGGAAGGCGGTTCCGAGTCGGCTCCGGCACCGCCCCGGCTTGATACTCCGTCCCGGCGAATCTCACCGGGCTACGCGCTTTGCCACCTCCTTGGCAAGGGCCGTGTAGCTAAGCGCTCCCGCGGAGATCGGGTCGTACAAGATGATGGGCTTTCCGTGGCTCGGGGCTTCGCCCAGGCGCACGTTCCGGGGTATCCGCGTCTTGAACACCAGGTCTTTGAAGTGCTTGTGGGCCTCATCGGCCACCTGGTGGCTCAGGTTGATGCGCTGGTCGAACATGGTGAGCAAAATGCCCGCGATCCCCAGGTTGGGGTTGATGCTCTTTTTCACCCGGCGGATGGTGGCGATGAGCTGGCCCAGGCCTTCCAGGGCGTAGAACTCGCACTGCAAAGGAATGATGAGCCCCGACGAGGAGGCCATGGCGTTTATTGTGAGCACCGTCAGGGCGGGAGGGCAGTCAATGAGTATATACGCAAAGTCGTCGGCCACCGGTGCCAGCGCGTTCCGCAGAACGGACTCCCGGTCCGGCTTGGTCACCAGCTCCACCTCGAAGCCAGCCAGCTCGATGCGGGAGGGGACCACGTACAGATTCTTCATGCTGGTCTCTTGGAGCGTCTCCGCCATACTGCACTGCTCCATGAGGGCATGGTAGAGAGTGTGCTCCAGGGCCTTCTTGTCAATGCCCAAACCCGTGGTGGCGTTCCCCTGGGGGTCCAGGTCCACCAGCAAGGTCTTCTTGCCCCGTTGCGCGAGCGCCGCGGCAAGGTTTACCGCCGTGGTGGTCTTGCCCACGCCGCCTTTCTGATTCGCAATGGAGAGCACTATTCCCATGACGCGGTGTCCTAACATAATTGGCAATATTTAACAACGCCGGTTACGCGCGGAAGGCCGATGCTGCACAGGACAACGGAAAAAATAGAAAAGACAGGGAAAATTTTTTTGCAGGGGAGGGGGGGAAACCGCTTTT
>JBFMHL010000228.1:0-14734 GCA_040753055.1 Thermodesulfobacteriota bacterium
TTTGGCACCTCGATGTCGGCTCATCACATCCTGGGGCTGGAGCAGGTCCCAAGGGTTCGGCTGTTCGCCGATTAAAGTGGTACGTGAGCTGGGTTTAAAACGTCGTGAGACAGTTTGGTCCCTATCTTTCGCGGGCGTAGGATATTTGAGGGGAGCTGCTCTTAGTACGAGAGGACCGGAGCGGACGGACCTCTAGTGGTCCTGTTGTCGCGCCAGCGGCATAGCAGGGTAGCTATGTCCGGAACGGATAACCGCTGAAAGCATCTAAGCGGGAAGCCAACCCCAAGATAAGATATCCCTCCGTATGGAGACATACGGACTAAAGACCCCTCGTAGACTACGAGGTTGATAGGCCAGGTGTGTACGCACAGTAATGTGTTAAGCTTACTGGTACTAATCGGTCGTGCGGCTTGGCCACAATTCCGCCATTCTAAGACGATTGAACGCTTTTTTCCGCTCACAGCGGATTGCCGGAAACGACATCACGATTTCCGGTGGCTTTAGCGAAGGGGCCACACCCGTTCCCATTCCGAACACGGAAGTTAAGCCCTTCAGCGCCGATGGTACTACGTGGGCAGCTGCGTGGGAGAGTAGGTCGCCGCCGGATTAATTTTAAAAAGCCCGGAGCGCATTTGCGCTCCGGGCTTTTTTATTGGGAGACATTGCGCCTCGGCAGGGCCCTTGCCCACCGCTTTTTCATGCTGCGGGCTGCCTGTTTGGCACGTGGTTCCGTGCGAAGCGAGAATTCACCCGATACTGAATAATAGACGGTGGTCACGTTTTATTAAGGCATGCCGCGGAAGTGATGGACGGTCACGAGTACTGGGAAACTGGTGTTTCATGAACCCGGCCTGACGACCGGAACCGGCCAACCTGTGCCTATTTGCATCCGGGGACCGATCCCCCCTATCGATCCCCGCATTCCCGTCTTTTCCCTGCCAGCCTACTCCGTATTGACTTCCCGCCTCCCCTTTGTGTAACCTGCCGTTTGTGCCAGTAAAACCAGACCTTCCCGCCGAGGCGCTCCCGCCCCCGGCCGGAGAAGCGGAATCAGATAGGAGAGGGGAGCCATGCCCAAAACCTTGCAGAGGTCCGCTGCCGTTTCGCTCTCGCTCCTCCTTGTCCTTCTTGCGCTGTGCGCGTCCGCGTCCGCCGCTCCTCAGGAGAAGACCGTCTGGAAGATCGGCACCCTGGCTCCCCGGGGAATCGGCTGGGCTTTGCAGGTGGAGAACATTCTCTACCCTGCGGTCGCCCGCGGCTCCGACGATAACCTGAGCCTCAAGGTCTTCTGGGGCGGGGCCATGGGAAGCGATGCGGAATGCCTGAAGAAAATGGAGTCCGACGTGCTCCAGGGCGCCGGCCTCAATGCCCACGGCGCAACGCTCGCCTGCCCCGAGTTCAACGTCTTGAAGCTCCCCTTCCTTTTCGAAAACTACGACGAGGTGGACTTCGTCCGCTTGCGCATGCTCTCCTCCTTCGACTATTACTTCACCCGGCACGGCCTGAAGCTCCTTCTGTGGGTGGACCAGGACTTCGACCAGCTGTACTCCACCACCTCGCCCATGGCCTCGCTGGCCGACTTTTCCAAAACCCGCTTCGTCAACTGGTACGGCCGCCTGGACCAGGCCCTGTTCGCCGCCCTGGGGGCCGAGTCCATCCCTGTGGACATCCCGGAGATCGCGTCCACCATCAAGTCGGGCCGGGCCAACTCCGTGATCGCACCCGCCATCTGGATGGTGGGAACCCAGCTCTACTCCGTGATCCGCTATGTCAATCCTTCCCAGATGAGCTACTCTCCCGCGGCCATTGTGGTGACCCTGAAAGCATGGGACCGGCTTCCCGCCTCCTACCGCACCCGCCTGTGGGCCATGCGGGACGACCTCATCAAACGCTTCTGCGCCGGCACCCGGGCCGACAACGTCAAGTGCCTGGATGCCATGCTCGAGTACGGCGTAAAATCCGAAACGCTCACTCCCCAGAACCTGGGGGAGATCCGGCTGCGCACCCGGACCGTCTATCCGGAGCTCGCCGACGAGCTGTACCCCACCGCTCTTCTGCAAGAGCTTCTGCGCACCCTGGCCGAGTACCGCCGTGTGAACTTTTCCACCTCCTTCGGCGACCTGATCCCGACCATCGCCAAAAACACCATCGCCCCGGAGGCCCAGGCGATGCGAATTTCCTGGAACAGGCGCTTCGCCCAGGTCCGCGGCGTGCAGGAGAAGCTCAAGGCCCTGGGCCTCTACTCCGGCCCGGTGGACGGCGTTCCCGGCCCCGAGACCTACGCGGCCGTCAAGAAGTACCAGCAGAGCCGCAACCTCCCGGAAACCGGCGGAATAGACGACGCGCTCCTGGCTCTCTTGGGGATCGACTGAGAAGAAGGAGAAACACGGGGAAGGAGCCGAAGCTCCTGTCGAAAACGCATGGTTCTCCCTTCATCGTTTCCGTTTTTCAACGCGACCCTTCGGCCTGAAGGCCAAGCCTTCCTTTGGCACGAGCCCTGCGGCCGGCCATTGATGTAGAGCCGGAACAGCCCGTTCGCTCTTCTTTCCCCAGATAAATCATCCTTTCGATTTCCCTTGACAGCTTTTATTTGATATATCAAATATAGATAGATCAAACAAATCGCTGCCGGATCAGGAGCCGGAAACCATGAACGAAAAAGACCTCCTCATCTTCCACCTGGCCCGGGTCCAGAACTTCGTCCGCGCCCGGCTCAACCGCGCCTTCGCGAACGCCGGTCTCTCCATCTCCCCGGTCCAGGCCCGGCTCCTCTTCATCCTGCGCCGCAAGCACCCTCTGAGCATGGGCGAGCTGGCCCGCGTCCTATCCACCGACAACGCGGCCGTCACCCGCCTTGCCGAAAAGCTGGTCTGCTCGGGACATGTAACAAGAACCCGGCCCCCCGGCGACCGGCGCTCCTACCTGCTCCACCCCACCGAGGTCGGGTTGGCGGAGATCCAGAAGGCCGAGGAGCTGATCCTCCAGGTGAACGAGGAGATCCGCGCCTTTCTGACTCCGGTCCAGCAGGACGGGTTCCGGCACGTCTTAAAAACCATCGAGGAGGCGCTGGACAAGGAAGCCCCTCCCGCCGAGACGGCCCTGGACCTGGATTTCCATCTGGAAGGACTGGAAGAGCTTTGCGTACCCCACGCCCTGTGGTAACGGGGCGTTTTATTATGGCCGGATTCCGGCCGGAGCAACCGGAGAAAGGAGAGCCCCATGAGCCAAAGGAAGCTGTTTGCCGGCGGAGAGTTCCTCATCACCGACACGAAACCGGAAGACGTCTTCTTCCCGGAGCAGTTCTCCTCCGAGCAGAAGATGATCAAAAAGACGGCCCAGGACTTCGTGGCCAAGGAGCTGACGGACAACGCCGAGCTCATCGAGGAGAAGAACGAGGCCCAGGTCCGCAAGTGGTTCGGCATGCTGGGCGAGATCGGCCTAAACGCCGTGGATGTGCCCGAGGAGTACGGCGGCGAGGGCATGGACAAGATCAGCGCCTGCCTGGTGACCGAGGCCATGGGCGGCGGGCACAGCTTCTGCGTGTCCCACACCTGCCAGACGGGCATCGGGAGCCTGCCCATCCTGTTGTTCGGAAACGATGCCCAAAAGAAGAAGTACCTGCCCAGGCTCGCTTCCGGCGAGTTCATCGGCGCATACTGCCTGACCGAGTCCGGTGCGGGCTCGGACGCCCTGAACGCCCGCACCACGGCCACTCTTTCCGCCGACGGGAAGCATTACCTTTTAAACGGCGAGAAGATCTTCATCACCAACGGCGCCTGGGCCGACGTCCTCACGGTCTTCGCCAAGGTGGACGGGCAGCACTTCACGGGCTTCATCGTGGAGAAGGCCTTTGACGGCTTCTCCACCGGGGCCGAGGAGAAGAAGCTGGGCATCAAGGGATCGTCCACGGTCTCGGTCATTTTAAAGGACTGCAAGGTGCCGGCGGAGAACGTGCTCTTCGAAATCGGCAAGGGCCATAAGATCGCCTTCAACGTGCTCAACATCGGTCGCTACAAATTGGGCCCGGCCTGCTGCGGCGGCATGAAGACGGCCATCGCAGCCGCGGCCCGCTACGCCGCGGAGAGGGAGCAGTTCGGAAAGAAGATCATCACCTTCGGCATGATTCGGGACAAGCTGGCCCAGATGGTGGTGGACGCCTACATCGCCGAGACCATCTCCTATCGCCTGGCCGCGGCCATCCAGGACAAGCTGGGCTCGCTGCCGGAAGAGGCCCAGCACCAAGGCTCGGAGATCTCCCGGGCCGTGGAGGAGTACAGCATCGAGTGCGCCCTGGTGAAGGTGGCCGGAAGCGAGTTTCTAGACGAGGTGGTGGACGAGCTGGTGCAGGTCCACGGCGGGAACGGCTACATCGCCGAGTATCCGGCCGAGCGCGCCTACCGCGACTCCCGCATCAACCGCATCTTCGAAGGGACCAACGAGATCAACCGCATGGTGGCTGCCGGCACGCTCTTGAAACGGGCCGTGGCCGGGAAGCTGGACCTCTTCGGAGCGGTGGACAACCCCGCACTCTTCTCCCGTAACGGCGGTCTGGCCGGCCCCTGCATGGACGCCGTGCGCGCGGCCAAGAGGATCTTCCTCCTCACCGTAAAAGAGGCCGGGACCCGGCTTATGGCCACCCTGGCCGACGAGCAGGAGGTCCTGGGCCTTCTGGCCGACATGATGATCCGCATCTACCTGATGGAGTCGGGGGCCCTGCGGGCCGGCAACGCGGCCGCGCGCCGGGAGAAGCTGGCCGACCTCCATGACGCCGCGGCGCGGGTATATGCGGCCCAGGCCCTTCCGGACGTTTTGTTCCGCGCCCGGCAGGTCCTGGCCTATGTGGAGAAGGGAGAATGCCTGAGCGGGCTCCTGGCCAAGGCGGACGCCCTGGCGAACGGAATCCCCCAGGAGAACACCGTGGCCCTCAAACGCGTCCTGGCCGACCAGGTGACGCGGACAAAGCGGTATCCGTTCTAAATGGAGAGGCCGTTTGGGGGGAGGGTATCGGGGTGACCCTTTTCTTTCTCCGCGAAAGAAAGGGGCCACCCCATTTTTTATGCTTTTCCTGAAGCCGCAGGGAGGGCGGAAAAAACTTTCCCCCCAGGGCAACATCGTTCTTGGCAAGAATGCCCCAGCGATGGGCTTTGGCCCCTTTAAGGACTAGGTCCGTCAAGGATTGAGGCGTTTGTTTATTCCCATTCTTTTTCGTAAGGCCAGGCCTGAATGCCTCCGACGAGGTTCACCGCGCTGAACCCGTTCTGGGTGAGCCAGAAGGTGGCCACCGAGCTGCGGCGGCCGGAACGGCAGTAGACAACGTAGGGCGTCTGCTGGGAGTTGGAGGCCATGCGGCCGTGGAGCTCGTGGAGCTCGACGAGCGTGGCGCCGGGCAGGTGCTCCATCTCGTACTCCTCGAACAGGCGCACGTCCAGGGCCGTGTGGCCGGACTCCATCATGGCCCGCGCCACGGGGGGCGGGACCTCGGGTACCAGGGGCCGTTGCAGAAGCCGGTTGAAATCGTCTTTTTCCAGGGCCAGCACCTTGCCGTCCGTAAGCATGACCACTCGCCCCGTGGCGGGCTTGCCCGTGAGGAGCCCGTCCTCGCCGAAGCGGCTACCCGGGCCCAGCTCTCCGGATCTTTCCAGGAGCCCGGTGTCGGGGCTCAGGTCGAACTTTTCCGCCTTGCCTTCCACCAGCACGTAAAAGGCTTCCACCATCCCGTCGGGACGGATGATCTCCCGGCCCGCGGGCACATCCACGAGCTTCATGCTGGCGAAGGCCGCCTCGGCGCACTCCACGGGTATGACTTGGAACAGGCGGGAGCTCCTGGCCACGGCCAGATAGCGGGCCGGAAGCCCGGTTTCCCTTGCCGCCGCGTCCAGGCTTTGCTCCAGGATGAGGAGCACGTCGAACATGGCCGCATCTACGTGCACCAGGATGCTGTCGTCCCGGGCCTCGATAAAGGTCCGTCCCGGAAGCCGCGGCAGGAGGAAGGGCTTGCGTCCGGTGTCCTCGGGCGTGAGAGTGACGGGAGGACCATTCTCCGGCCGAACCTCCACCCGCCCCAGCACCACCACCAGGAAGTCGTTCTCCTCGCTCCCGGTTAAAACCATGGACTCGGTTTCCCGAAGCTCGATGACGCGGAAGACCTGGAGGGACCGGCTCAGAGCATGCTCGGATACGTTTTTAAAAAGCGAAGAGGTTTCCCGAAGCTTGCGGATGATGCGGTTGATTTTGACGCTCACGAAAACGCCCTCGTTTCATCAGTCGTGGCAGGTTGTACAGTGCATCTGGCTCTTGATGTCGTCGTTTTTCTTGCCTTGGCCGTGGCAGGCCAGGCACTCCTGGGTCTGCGGGTCCAGGCCGTGGAAGACGAACCTGCGGTCGAAGGCGAGGTTTAAAATCTCCACCGTCTTTCGGGTGACGTCTGCGGCCAGGCGGGCGCAGCGCTCCGTGCGCTCCGGGGAGGAGGCCTCGAACCCCGAGGCCTTGATCCATTTCCCCACGGAAAGGTGGCACAGGGGCGAGGCGGCTTCGGTGGCGGGCATGTCCATGGGAAGCACGGGGTTTTCGGGCTCGTAGACGGGCAGGGCGGTGTTCTCGTACCAGGTGAGGAGCTCGCTGATCATGTCGTCGGGCTCCTTGAAAAAGAGCGCGATGGCTGCGGAGGCTCCGTTCACGGTCCCGCAGACGGTCCCCCAGTTGGCGATGCCGGCGGCTCCGAAGCGCCACATGTCAAAGGGGAAGAAGGTAAAGGGCTCCCCCAGGAAATTGGCCACCTGGCCCGCGATGGAAGTAAAGACCGCGTAGGCGCAGTGCCCCACTCGGTAGTTCTCATAGCCGAGCTCCCCGCTTTTCGTAAGGTCGAGGGGGAGATAGGGCCAGGGGTAGGGATCGCGCTCACCGGCGTTTCCGACGGAGCTCCCGCAAGCCGGGAGCGCCGCTCCGGCCGCAAGAGCCCCACCCATGCCGGCGGCCAGCTTCAGGGCCTGCCGGCGGGTCAGGTGTTCCGCCATGCTTTTCCTCCTTGGTTGTGCTTGCCATCGGGGAAGTTGCGCGCTGCCGTGTTTGGGGTTATTTTCTATAGCAAGCGCGATAAAAAAAGGAAACCCGCCATGAACGAGCTGCCGCTCTTCCGCCGGACCTTGAAAAAGGTACACCCCGAGGGGATCCCCCTCGTCGGGACCTGGCTGTACAACCGGCTCTCCACGGGAAGCGCCTTCCAGCGCCATTACGAGATGGTGGCCCGGGACATCTGCACCTATCCCGTGTTCACAAGCCTCCTCGACGTGGGCACCGGCCCGGGCTGGCTGCTGCAGAAGATCCGCGGCTTCTGCCCCGGCGCCAGGCTGTGCGGCCTGGACGTATCCCCTTCCATGGTGGCCAAGGCGCAGGCCAACCTTTCCGGAATGGCTCCGCAGCCGGAGATCGTTCTGGGAACGGCGTCCGACCTCCCTTTTCCCGACGAGAGCTTCGAGATGGTGGTCTCCACCGGGTCGTTCCACCACTGGAAGGAGCCGGAAAAGGGCCTGGAGTCGGTATTCCGGGTGCTCCGGCCCGGAGGTTACGCGCTTCTCTACGACCTCATGGCGGACACGCCCAAGAGCGTCTACCAGGAGGCGGCCCGGGACTTCGGGGCCTTCAAGGTGCTTCTTTTCTGGCTTCACGCCTTCGAGGAGCCCTTTTACGAGCGAAAGGCCTTCGAGGAGCTGGGCCGCACAAGCCCGTTCCAAGGCGGCGTCACCCACTACGAAGGCCTGTTCTGCTGCCTGGAGCTGAAAAAGCCCGAGTAAGGAAGGGCTGCGTTCGCTATCCAATCGGGGAACCCTTGAATACATACCCCTCCGCGGGTTCCGCCGTGATGGCTTGGGCGTCGCACTGGACCAGGCAGGCGCGGCATGCGGTGCACGCGTCGGGCCGCGCCATCGCAGCCCTGTGCTCCTCCCCCATCTCCCAGACCCCTTGCGGGCAGATCTCGGTACAGGTGCGGCAGCCCACACAGCGCTCCGGGTGGAAGGTGAGCGTCCGATAGCCGTTCAATAGCTCTGTGCGGACCGTGCCTGCCAGGTATACGTTCCCGATGGCCCCGATTCCCAGCCGGGCCAGGAAGGGGTCCAGGTCGCTTCCCATGGTGGAAGCCAGCCCTCCCAGCTCGGTTGCGCAGACGAGCAGCACGGTCATGGCGATGATGAGATCCGCCCGGGGCAGGGCCGCCCTGGTGGAAGGGCAAAAGAAACCGGCCGTGAGGGCCAGGGCCAGAACGGCTTCCGGCAGGATGATCTTGGTGAGGCCCCGCTTTCCGGGAAGAACGGGTACCGCCAGCATGAAGAGGAAAAACACGGCCGCTCCAATGGCCAGGTAGTCCCAAAGCAGGCTGCGGCCCAAAAGAAGGAAGCAGAGCGCTCCCAGGAAGTAGAAGACGAAGAGGCTCCCCATGCCCGTGTCCAGGCGCTCCCTCAGGTTGTAGGTCACCCGCTTCATGGCTTCGGTGCGCTTCATGCCGTTGTTCAGGTATGCGGGAATGTCTTGAAGCCACACCGGCCCCCAGCTCACCTTGAAGCCCGTTTCCTCCCGGACCGCGGAGGCCTTGACGCCCGGAGCGCACAAAGGCGGCAGGATGAGCCTGCGGTGGTCCACCATGTCCGCGATCCCGGAAACCTTGACGGCGGAGACCACGGAGTGCGTGTTGAACTCCTCCCCTCCGGCGGCGCACCATACGTTCACTCCCTTGGACTCGGCCACCAGGAGCCAGACGTCCAGGCCCGCCAGGGCCTTTTTCAGCCTTTTTACCGTGGTGAAGAAGTTGCAGGTAACGATGACCGGGCTGGCGCTGTCCGGTTCGCCGATCTTCTGCAGACCCAGGGCGGTGGGGCAGGGGAACAGGCGGAAGAGGAACCCCCACAGGGTTTTGATCAGGTTCATTCTGGCTCTCCTTGCAGCAGCGGTTGGATGGGCGGTTTTAGAAGCTGTTTCATAACCCCATCTGACGCCTCAGTGCGGCGTTGCGAACCTTCTCAAAATGCTCACATACAAGCAGTATGCTCCGCTTTTTCGTCGGCCCGCGCCTTGCCCTGAAACGTGATCCGGGGTTATGAAACAGCTTCTATGCAACGTCGGGTTTTTTCGCTGACACCACGGCAAAGGCGTCGCCGTGGCTTCGTTCCTCGTTTTCTATGACAAAGCCGGCTTGCCGGAGGTCTCCGGCCAGATCGGCCAGGGGCCGGGTGGTGCTCCCGGTGGCGAGAAATGTGGCGGCCACAAGGGGGGCGCGAGCAAGTTGGTGCAGGGCCTTTTTGCCCGGGGTCCGCGGGACCACCTCGTCCGCCAGGACAACGCTTCCTCCGGGCCGCAGCGCCCGGAAGGCCTGGCGCAGGGTAAAGCGGCGCTCGTCGTCGGAAAGCTCGCTCATGACCAGGGTGGAAAAGACGGCGTCGAAGCTCCCCGAAGCGAGCGCGTCCATGCCGTCCACGCCCATGTTCATCACCTGGAAGCGGTCCCCCAGGTTTTCCCGGACAATCCGCTCCCGGCTCTGGGCGGCCATGGCGGGGCTTTGGTCGAAGCCCAGGACCTCCGCGGCTCCGGCGGCAAGGAGCAGGGAAGCCAGCTCGCCCGTGCCGCAGCCCATCTCCAGCACACGCGCGCCCGGCGCCACCATAGAGGCGATTTTCTCCTTCACGGCCCGAACCCGCCCTCCGGACACGGCGTTCATGGTGCGGTCGTAGGAGCGGGGCCGTCCCTCCAGGATCTTCATGAACACGTAGCTCAGCATGGTGCGCCTCCTTTCTTCTGTTTGGCGTCCTGTTTTTCCGCAAGGATGCCCTGCCGCAGCAGCCGCGAAAGCGCGGAGCTTAATCCGGCCGCGTCCAGAGGCTTTTCCTGCAAGAGCCGTTGCAGGATCACGCCGTCGTAAAGGGAGACGAATAGCGCCGCCATGGTTTCGGGAGAGAAGCCGGGGTCCAGGCTCCCGTCCTCCTGGCCCTGGCTGAGGATGTCCGCGATGAGGGCCTTCATGCCGTCGTAAACTCCGGTAAGAAAGGCGCGTTCCTCCTCTGCGCGCTCGCAGCTCATTTGGTCAATGACCACGGCGCAGTGGTCCTCCCACTCCAGGGCGTGGGCCAGGGCGAAGGAGAGCAGGGCGAAGAGCTTGTCCGCCGGGCATGGGGCGCTTTCCATGGCATCGTTCATACCTCTGGCGAAGGTCTCGAAGTAGGCGGTGAAGCAGTGGCGCACGATGGCCGGCTTGTCGGCAAAGTACTCGTAGAGGGTTCCCTTGCCGATCCCTGCCGCTTCGGCGATATCCGCCATGCGGGTTTTGGCGTAGCCGTTTTTTCGCAAAGCGCGGATGGCAGCTTCCGCGATCCGGTCCGCCTTGGCTTTTTTGTCCACGATCTTGGGCATGGGGGCTCCTTTAGGAAGGGCGGCGTCCGGATTTTATTATGACCGACCTGTCGGTCATAATAAAAGACGTCGGTTCCGCCCGTCAAGGAAATTTACGGGGAAATGATAGGGGATGCCCACCCGTTATGCTCCCCGAGTTCGCCGGCGGAGCAAGGGGCCGTGCTGCGCCCGGATGCGGGAGGAGCTGGGAGCCTGGTGATTTGCAACGGGTTCAGGTAAAGCAATCCACGGTTAAAGGAGGCGCCTTGGGGGGATGCGTCCAACGGATGATACTATGTTTGGAAGCCGTTTCATAACCCTGCCCGGCGCTTGACAGCGGCGTTTTGAACCTCCTCAGAGCGCCCTCACAGCAACTGTGTGCTCCGCGCCCGTTCCGGGCAGGCCCCGTGTCCAAGCAAATTTCTTAAAGGCCTATTGCCTGCAAAATTAAGCCTTCGAATGCTTGCAGCCCAGGAACGGTCCTTGTGTTTGTTCAGTGTTTTGTATAAATGCAACAGTAGTCCTGTAAGGATTCCTTCCACAAAAACCTCACTGAGGGGGAGCTATGCGAAGCTTTGGACAGGCGCGCAATCTTGCGAGCACCACTGGAGTCTGGTTGTTACTTCTCGCGTTGCTGCTTTGTATGGGTGGTTGCGATGGAAAGAGCTATCCCGAAGACGCCGGAGACGGAGCGAACCCAGGTCCAGGTGGCCTTGAACGCCGCGGGAAACGTTGCTACCGTCACCTACGGGGCCAAGGTCTATACCATCGACGCGTCGGCCCGGCCCGGGGCCACGATCAATGCGAACTCCATCGATATCTACAAACGGGATGACTTTCCGAACCGCAACCTGCCGCCCGCGGCCGATTTCCCCGATGATTTGATCGGCTTTACCGTCATGGGTTTAAATCCCGGTGAAACCATCGTGGTGACGCTCACCTTTCCCTCGGCCATTCCGCCCGGAACCTGGTATTACAAGGCCAATGCCGTCGGCTTTTACCAGTACCACGGCGCGGCCATCGTCGGGAACACCGTTACCCTGACCCTGACGGACAACGGTCCCGGAGACGAAGACAACATCCCCGGCCAGATCACCGATCCGGGGGGGCCTGGCCCATGGCAACTTCTCTGTAATCTTACGTTCACCAACCGAAACAACCTCGCCTTCGGGGCCTCCGACAACTTCACCTCTACCGATTCCCAGGAAATCTTTCTCCAAAACCTGAGCGCAAATCAGGTGAACTGGGCGGCGACGCCTCCCCAAGGATGGAACATAGGGCCGGAGAGTGGAACGGGTAACGAGACCCTCTATATCTGGCCCAACGTGCCCCAGTTGCCGGAAGGATCATCCTCCGGAGTCATTACCATCAACGACCTTTCCGGCGAAAGCGCACCCATAAACATTTTTGTTTCTTTAAACAAACTATCCCCGGGAACCTCCCAGCCGCCCTTCGGAGCCTTCAGCACGCCCAAGGAAGGCTCTACGGTTTCCGGGAGCGTGCGCATTGGCGGCTGGGCACTTGATGATGTCCAGGTGCAAAATGTCGCCGTTTACCGGAACTCGGGCCAGGGAGATGTCTTCGTGGACTATGCTGTTTTCGAGGAAGGCTCGCGGCCGGACGTGGAGGGCCTGTACCCGACCTATCCCATGAACGGCCGGGCCGGATGGGGCTACATGATGCAGACCAACCTGCTGCCTGACGGAACGACCACCTTCAGCGCAGTGGCCACGGACAGGGAGGGGAACCATGTGAACCTGGGCTCCAGGACCGTTACCGTGGACAACGCCAACGCGGTGAAGCCCTTTGGGGCCATCGACGCCCCGTCCACGGGCGAGACGGCATCAGGCAATTCCTTTCGCAACTTTGGATGGGCTTTAACCCCCCAGCCCAACAAGATCCCCGTCAATGGCTCCACCATCAACATATTCATTGATGGCGTAAACAGGGGCCAGGCCACCTACAACCTATACCGACAGGACATCGCCAACCTTTATCCGGGCTACCAGAACTCGGAAGGGGCCGGCTACTATTTTGATTTCGACACCACCGGCTACTCCAACGGCATCCACACCATCACTTGGACCGCCACGGACAACGCAGGCAACACCGAAGGCATCGGCAGCCGGTATTTCACTATCGTGAACCAGGGCGGCGAGGACAGGCCCTAAAGGAACTCTTCCCGGGGCCGGAGCAATCCGGCCCCGGGAATGCGTTAAAGTATCACTTCCGGGCGCGTTTTTGCCTACCTTCCAGGAGCTTCGCCATGGGCTTCTCGGCCCTGCACAAGGCCATGGACCCTTACACCAGGCTGGAGTCCTGGTTCTACGACACCTTTGTGGGCCAGGGCCTCACCGCCCTGTAACCCCGGCTGGATGCGGACCTGGGCCTGGCGGATTTCCGGTCCGGCCGGGTGCTGGACGTGGGCTGCGGGGGCGGCTTGGAAACGAGTGAAAAATTTCACTGTGAAATCGGATGCTCCTTGCTGCCCTGGAAATAATTATTTTATTTTGCAGCGTTTTTTCATGAAGATACGCGGTGCGGCCGAAGCTTCGCGCTTGGGCTTCCCGCCTGTTGAAAGTGTGGCTATTAATTATAAAATTAGCATGTTATTGAATTAGTCGCGCCTGCCCGCCCCGTTAGCGCAGGGCCTTGTTTTCGGTTTCTTTTTTGTTTAAATGCAATAATCACCGTTTGTCGGTTCCTTCCAAAAACACATTGTCCAAGGGGGATCCATGGGAAGCTATGGGCGGTTGCGCTTGTATGCCTCGGCCGCAGGTATCTTGTTTGCGGCACTCATACTGGGTTCGTGCATCGTCGGGTGCGACGGGAAGAGCTATCCGAACAGTGGAGCAGACCTGCCGCAAGCCCAGGTGGTGCTGAATCCGGCCGGCAACGTTGCCAACGTCACCTACGGGGACAAGGCCTACGTCATTGACGTGTCGGCCCGGCCCGGAGCCACTCTGGATGGACCCACCATTGACGTGAAGATGCCCGAGGACTTTCCGGCCCGCAACTTCCCCACGGGCTTCTCGGCCCCGGACCATCTCCTGGCCTTTACCGTGAAGGGGTTGAACCCGGGGGAGACCATTGTGGTGACCATTACCTTCCCCACGGTCTATCCTCTCCAGACCTGGTACTACAAGGCCAATGACGTGGGCTTCTTCCAGTTCCACGGAGCTGCCATCGTGGGCAACACCGTGCAGCTCACCCTGACCGACGGCGGGGCCGGCGACGACGACGACGTGCCTGGCCAGATCACGGACCCGGGCGGATGCTTCCTGGACCTGCGCACCGGCCAGGGCGTCTCTCCCAGCCGCAACCACCTGGTTTTCGGGGCGGTGGGAAACAACACCTTCACCGACTCCCAGCCCGTGTTTCTCCAAAATCTGGGCCCCGGACCCACCCAGTGGTGGGCCACTGCCCCCCAGGGCTGGAACGTGGAGCCAGCGAGCGGGGTCGGCGGGGGAGGGATACATATCTGGCCGGATCCCTCCCTTTTGCCGGACGGGTACAGCGCGGCGCTTGTGAGCCTTGCCACTTCCGGAGGCGCTACCTACAACATTGACGTTGCCTTGAACAAGTATCCGGAAGGTACCACCGTGCCGCCTTTCGGGGGTTTGGACGTGCCTCCTCCGGGCGGGCCGGTTTCCAGTGTCGTGCCCGTCACCGGATGGGTCCTGGACGATATCCAGGTACAGAATGTGGAGGTCTACCGGAACTCGGGCCAGGGCGATGTCCTTGTGGGCTATGCGGTCTTCACCGAAGGCTCCCGGCCCGACAAGGAGGCGAGCTACCCCGGCTATCCTTATAATGGAAGGGCAGGGTGGGGCTTCATGCTGCTGACCAACTTCCTGCCCGACGGACAGAACACCATCACCGCCATTGCCGAGGACAAGGAAGGAAACCGCGTGGATCTCGGTTCCCGGAGCATCGTGGTGGACAACGCCAACGCGGTAAAGCCTTTCGGGGCCATAGATACTCCCTACGGACCCTGCGGTCCGCTTTCCGGCACCGGGGAAAGCTCCGGATGGGTCCTGACGCCCCAGCCCAACACGATCCCCATAGACGGCAGCACCATCAACGTCTTCATTGACGGAGTGAACCAGGGCCACCCCACTTACAACCTGTATCGCCAGGACATCGCCAACCTGTTCATGGGGTATGAGAACTCTCAAGGCGCGGGCGCCCTTTACACGTTCGACACCACTGCCTATGCCAACGGTATCCACACCATTCAATGGGTCGCCACGGACAACGCGGGCAACGTGGATGGCATCGGCAGCCGGTACTTCAGCATCCAGAACACCGGCAGCTCGCCCTAGGCCTGCTCTCCGCGGGGGGAGGGCCGTCCGGGCCC
>JBFMHL010000229.1:0-2608 GCA_040753055.1 Thermodesulfobacteriota bacterium
CTGGGCTTTGCGCCCTGCGGGGAGGAGTACCTTGCCTGGGTCAAGTCCTCCATGATGTTCGTGTTTCTTCCGGTGCTGGAAAAGGGAGCCGCGTTGCTGTAAACAGCGGGGAATGGCGCTGCGCTGCGGGGCCCGACAATACGGGGGGGTTCTCCATTGCCGTCAAATCAGTTTTTGCTCTTCAGCTTTTCCCGGGAGGAGCTGGGCCTGGATCAGAACCGGCTTCTTGCCGCCGCCGGGTACCCGGAGGGTGCAAGCCCGGCCGGGCGGGTTCTGGAAAGCCTTTCCCGGGCCGAAAAGATGCTCCGCGAGCTCATGCGGCCGCGGGCGGCCGTGCGCTACGTCCGGCTTGCGTTTCGCGGGGGCGAAGCGCCGGGCTTCGGGCTTGCCGGCGGGCTTGTGTTCAACAGCCGGCTCATCACCGCCCCGCTTTCCGCAGGTTGCGCGTGGGCTTTTTTTGCCGTGACCATCGGCGGGGAGGCGTCGGAGATCTCCGCAAAGACCTGCGACAGCGACTTTTTGCTGTCCTTCCTCCTGGACACCACGGCATCCTGCTTTGCGGAAAGCCTGGCGGATCTCCTGCAGGAAAAGCTGGCAGAAAAAGCCGCGGAAAAGGGCCTTGCCACGGGATGGCGCTTCAGCCCGGGCTACTGCGACTGGGAGCTTGCGGAGAACCGCGATCTTCTTTCCGCGGTGGGAGCGGAACAGATCGGAATTCGCCTTACCGATGGCGGCATGATGGTGCCGCAGAAATCCGTTTCGGGAGTGATGGGCTTCGGCTTGCCGGGCTCGGGCGTGGAAAAGTCGCCCTGCGTAAAATGCAGGAACGCATCCTGCACCCACCGGCGGGGGGCGAAGAAGCAGTGAGCCGGCCCCGGACCGTCCGTCAGCGTACGATCATCACCGTGCAGGTGGCGTGGGCGGCCACCCGCTGGCTCACGTGGCCCATGGGGAAGGGGTCGCGGTTCTTGTGGGAGCGCCGGCCCAGGACGATCAGGTCCAGGTTCTCGGCCTTCTGGTAAGCGATGATGGTCTCCGCTGCCGATGGCCCGGACGCGGGCCGGATCTTGGCGGGCATGCCCTGGGCCTCCGCGTGCCGCTGATAGGCGTTGGCAGCGGCCACCGCGCTTTCCTCCAGCTTGGTGTTCACCTCCGCAAGGTCGAAGGCCTCCCGGCCGTCCCCCAGCTTTTCCGCCACCACCATGATCTCCAGCTTGGCGTTCTGCTGCCGGGCGGTCTTGATGGCCTTGTTCAAGACGAACTCCGCATAGGGCGACTGGTCCAAAGCTGCCAGGATCTTCATGGCTTTCCTCCCTGTCCATCCCAGGCTTTTTCAGCCCTCCAGAATCCTCGCGTAGGCTGCTTCCGTGGCCGGGGTGGGCACCCCCAGGGCCTTGCCCTGCCGGATGATGGTGCCCCCGTAGAGGTCGCCCTCGTTCATCGCCCCCTTTGCCTCCACGTCCCGCAGGTAGGAGGTCTTGGTTTCAAAAGGAAAGATCTTCCCCTTGGCGATGGAGGCTTCCACGATGTTTTCCGGCAGCGCGATACCCTTGGCCTTGGCGATGGCCGCGACCTCCTCCATGATGGCGCGGAGTGTTGCCAGTGCGGCCGCGTCCTCCATGATTGCGCCGATGCTCTTGCGGTGGAGCACGCTGGTAAGTCCGAAGGCGGCGATGAAGATGTACTTGGTGAAGATGGCGGGCCGGGGGTCTTCGTTCCATTGGTAGAGGATCCCCGTGGCATCGAAAAACCGGAGAATGGGGGCGGGATCGAAGCCGGGCCGGTCCGGGTCGCCGCCCAGGAGGATTTTCCCGTCGCCGCCGCTCTGGCTGATGACGCCGGGCTCCTTGATGTGGGTGCCCACGAACACGCAGGCGGGCAGCACGATGCCGGAGCGGAGGTTCACCCGTATGCGCTCGCGGATATCGGCCCCGTTCAACAGGGGCAGGATCACGGTTTGTTCCTGCACCCGGGGGCCGAGGCAGCGTATCGCCCGGTCCAGGTCGTAGCTTTTCACGCAGAGGAGCACCAGGTCCGGGGCGGGAAGATCGTTTACATCGTCACTGGCTCCGGCCGGAACGCCGATGATGATTTTATCCGGTGTTTCGAGCGTGATTCCTTGCCGGCGGATGACCTCCAGGTGCTTGCCTCGTGCGATAAAGGCGCATTGGCAGGCAAGGGACGTATCTGTATTCAAACGCTCTGCGATGCGGGCGCCGAAGTAGCCCCCCACGCCCCCTGCGCCGTAGATCATCACCTTCTGTATGCCTTGGCTTTCCTCCATTGCATCCATCCCTCCCGTGAAACCGGTGTCCTATCCCTATCAGGAAAGCCGCGCATGTTAAAGTTGAGACAAAAGATCGCTTTGGATTCCCTCCCAAGGAGTCAACTTTGGCCCATACTAGAAAAAGTTTTTCCTCAAAATTAGGAGTGTTGGGAAGAGGGGGGAAAAGAGGTCCCCGGGCGGCGGAGCGCCCCTTTATCAAAAAGTTTGGTGATTATAAAGGAACTGCCACAAAAGAGACTAAAAGATTGGCTAGTAAAGAGAAAAGATCTTCGTTTCGGTGGTTATATCTGAACTCCATTTCCTTGAGATAAAGAGGAAACT
>JBFMHL010000230.1:0-40594 GCA_040753055.1 Thermodesulfobacteriota bacterium
AGATCTTTTCCAGCATCTCGGGCTGGCCCAGGAAGGAGGAGAGGTCGTGTACACCGATGGTGGAGCCCACTTCCTTCTGGCTTCTCTTCAAACGGTTGAAGCACATGGGGCAGGGCACCAGCACGGGCAGGCCGGCTTTTTCCGCGGCCGGAAGGTTGGCGGCGGGCAGGAGCACCGAAAGCCTCTTGCTCATGGCGTGGGCGGAGGTGGCCCCGCAGCAGGTCCAGTCATCCAGTTCCTTCAAGCCGATGGCCAGAGCGCCGCATACGGTCCGGATGGACTCGTCGTAGTCGCGGGCGGTCGCGGTGAGCGAGCAGCCCGGGTAGTAGGTGACTTCCATTTGGCGTCGTTCTCCTGAAAAGATCCGGTTACGGGCTCTATTCGAAATACTTCTTGATGCGGGCTTTTCCCGCGGCCGGCAAAAGATGCAGCCCTATGCGGCCCGTCTTCATCAGCTTCGCGCCCAGCTTCAGGTTGGAAAGAACCGCGTCCAGGTCGAAGCCCTTCTCCCCGAAGGCGGTCTTCATTTGGAAGGACCCCATGAGGAAAAGTTCGTTGATGCGCCCGAAGGTGGCGATGTTTTCCAGGAAGGTCCGGTGGAAGGCCAGGATCTCCCGGTCCTCGGGAAGGATCCCGGCGCCGAGCGCCCGCTGCTTCAGGTAGTCCATGATCCGGGGGATGTCCACCCGGTTGGGGCAGCGGGTCACACAGGTCTCGCAGGAGGCGCAGAGCCAGGGGGTCTTCAGCCTGGCGGCCTCGTCCGTGAGACCCAGCTGGAGCATGCGGATCACGGCATGGGGCATCTCGTCCATGGCGAAGGTCACCGGGCAGCCGTTGGTGCATTTGCCGCACTGGTAGCAGGAAAGCACGTCCGCATGGGACTCCTTGCGGACCGCGGCTGCTGCGGTGGCGCTGATCGCCACGGGTTGGGCTTGTTCGTTCATGGAAAATCCTATCGGTTTCGCGGTTCCCTTACTCGTTCACCGTTTCCTTGGCCGGCCGGGCGGCTTTCTTACTTACGATCTTCCGGTACACCTTTTGCGGCTCCCGATACTCGCCATCCGTCGTATTTTTACCGCTTTACTCGTTCACCGTTTCCTTGGCCAGTTGGGCGGCTTTTTTACTGACGATCTTCCGATACACCTTCTGCGGCTCCCGATACTCGCCATCCACCTTGAGCAGATCATCCTCCACCGAGATGCCGAAGAGCTTCTCGTTCTCGGTGAGGTAAGGCAGGATGAGCCTCCAGTCCGCCTTGGAAAGCGGCAGGAAGGCGCCCTCGTTGAGCTGCTCCTCCACCAGGAGGCCGTGGGGGTCGCGCACGAAGATGGCCCCGCCCGACGCCAGCGAGAACAGGTTGGAGCCGGGGTAGGGCTCGGTCAGGGGCACCACCTTGCCGTCGTGGTCGAAGGTGACGCCGTTTAAGATCACGAAGCCGCCGCCCTTGAGCGCATCACCAGCCATGAAGGACTCGGCCAGGTAATCGAGCGCCGTGCCGTTGATGACCACGCGGGGCTTGCCCACGCCGTTGATGAGCGGGCGGCCCGCGGCGTTGCCCATGACAAAGACCTCGCCGCCCTTGGCGCCGTACATGAAGGTCTGGCCGACGTCGCCGTAGATGACCAGCTTGCCGTTTTTCAGGATCTGGCCCAGCTGGTCCTGGGCGTTCCCGTGCACACGGATGGTCATTCCGTCTATGCCCGAGGCCAGGTAGTCGCCGGAGCTTCCATACACGTCAATGGTGACGCCCTCGGTGGCCGGGCCCAGGCCGCAGCCCAGGAAACGCTGGCCCCGGTAGCCGTAGCAGATGAACTTCCGCCAGCCCAGGCCGTAGGCGTCCACCACCAGGCGGGCGTCGCAAAGGTCGCCTTCCGGCTCGAACCCGGCGGCGTTCAGGACCAGGGTTTCCTGGTTGGCCGTGGGCGCCGCCAGCTTGTCGCGGGTTTCCAGCGAGATGAGCCGGAAGGAGCTCACATTGTCCGAACCCATGGGCGGCACTGCGGCGAAGATCTCTTTGAGAGCCGCCCGTACGATCTGCAAGACCGAGCGCCGGCGGAGGCTTCCGGTGGGGTAGCGGCGATCGTTCAGGTCCGTGAGCGCGGCGATGGCCGCCTTTCTTTCCCGGTCGCTCCGGCTCGCCGCCGCAACGGCCGTCTCCATCAGGAAGCGCAGGGCGTGGAAGTCGCGGGTGGCGATGGCATTGGTCAAAAAGGAGAAGGCGCCGGCGGAGTCGCCCGCGGCCAGAAGACCATCCAGGCCCTTTTGCAGCGCGTCCGCGTCGGCGGGCTTGGTGGGGGCCACGGCCAGGTTGCACTCCAGCTTCTTCTCGATGGTGACCGGTGTGCCGAACTTGTCCGCGATGGTAAGGCGCTTCTTGCCCGGGGCGTCCGGGTCGTCCTTCACGGTGAAGACGAAGGTGCCGCCGTCGGTGTAGGAGCCGCCGCGGGCGTTCCAGTAACGGTCCGCCACGGTGCCGATGCGGCTGTCCTCGGCGTTCAGGCTGGCCAGGGTGGCGTCAATGGCCTGCTTCTCGGAGCAGACCAGGGCCACCTGGATTTCGCCGTCATGGAAGGCGAAGACCTGTGGCCGCAGCATGGCCGTGTCCGTGATGCCGATGAGCTGCTGCTCCTTGTTCTTCACGTCGTTGCGCGCGATGATGAAGAACCAGGGACCGTCCGGCGAGCCGTGGATGTGGGTGTGGTGCAGCTTGCCGTAGACCTTTTGCTTGTCCTCGGGCAGCCGATCGAAGTCCATCTCCGTGGTGGGCGCCAGCGCCTCCACGATGTACTCCAGCGGGTAGCCGTAGACCCGGTTCAACAGGTCGAACATGAGCACCGCCACCTCCGTGTCCGTGTGGAAGTGGGGGTAGATGTTCTTCTGCCGCAGGTACTCGGCAACGGAGAAGTAGTTGGCGAAGTCTCCGTTGTGCACCAGGGCCACGTCCATGCCCATGAAGGGATGGGCGCCGGCCGGGTGCCATACGCGGCCTTTGGTGGGGTATCGCTGGTGGGCGATCCATATGTGGGCGCGCACGTCGTCCAGCTTGTAGTACTGGGCCACCTGCTCGGCGTAGCCCACGATCTTGAAGATTACGATGTTGCGGCCCTGGCTCATGACAAAGGCCGACTTCTCGCCGGCGGTGTCATAGAAGCGGCGGTTCAGCAGAATGTTCTTCTGCCAGATGAACTCGCTCTCCACCTGGTCTTCTGAAAAGCCCGCCAGATCGTTCTCTTCGGCGAAGCGCGCCAGCTGGTCCTTCTTGGCGCGGACGAAGTAGCGGACCACGTCCGGTGGGCGGATCTCCAGGCCTTCCACCTCCCGGTAGTCGTCCAGGGTGGGGACCAGGGAGGATTGGACCACGTCGAAGAAGGGCAAAATGCTCTCGGCTTCCAGGGCTCCCCGGCAGTCGGGCTCGAGAAGCGCCACCTGCAGGAGGTAGCAGCTGTCCAGAACGTCCCTTGTCACGCCCAGGTCCTCCGGCACCAGGCCTGCGGCTGCGATGCCGCCGCCCTTGCCGTTGCCCCGGTTGTGCATGAGCCGGGAGGGCTCGAAGATGTGCTTGCCGCCCACGGGAACGCTGCAGGCAAACCCGGTGACGCCGCAGCCGCCTTCCTCGGCGTCCTTGTTCCGGGCTTCCGGGGGCGCGGGGAAGAGCCTCTGGCGCGAGGCGTGAAAAGCTTTTGCGAAATCCGTTTTTTCCATGGCGGTTGTTCGTCCGTTCGGAAAATTAATGTTGTGTGCTTGCGTTACGGCCCGGACGGCTGCGCTGTTCCTTGCCCCGGGGCCTTTTGCAGCCGCTGGGGCGGTCCCTGGCGCCGGGCGCCTCAGGTTATAAAAATGCTACTCGTAGTCCAGGTGCCGCAGAAGGTCGCTGCGCCCCACCAGCTCGCGCGTGCTGGTCAGGCCGCACCGGCAAAGAATCTTGGCCAGCTCCACCTTCCAGGCGCTGAACATGTTGATGAGCCTCTGGGTGGCCCACTCCACGTCAATGAGCTGCATGAGCACCGGGTCCGTGGAGGCGATGCCCCGGGCACAGCCGCGGCCCGACTCGCAGAAGGAGCAGCGGATGCACTCCATGGCCACCATCTCGGAGGTGCCCACCACCACGCCGTCCGCGCCCAGGGCGATGGCCTTGGCCACGTCCGCCGGGGTGCGAAGCCCGCCGGAGGCGATCACCGTGATCTTGTCCCGTATTCCCTCGTCCAGAAGGAAGTTGTGGACCTTCACGATGGCGTACTCGATGGGCATGGCGATGTTCTTTTTGGCTATGTCCGGGGCGGCGCCCGTGCCGCCGTAGGAGCCGTCCAGGTGCACCACGTGGGCTCCCGCGTGGTAGCTGCCCACCGCGACCATGTCCACGTCCGTGGGCGTGGAGACCTTCACCGAGACGATGGCCCGGGGGTTGATCTCCTTGATCCAGTCAATGTGCTTCTTGTGGTCCTCCACCGAGTAGACGCTGTGGAAGGGGAAGGGCGAAAACAGCGGGTTGCCCGGGACGGCCTCGCGCATGCGGGCCACGGCCGCGGTTACCTTGTCGCCCAGAAGATGCCCGCCCAGGCCCGGCTTGGCGCCCTGGGCATACTTGAACTCCACCATGCGCACCCGCTGGATGGTTTCCTCCCGGACGCCGAAGAGCCCGGTGGCCACCTGGGTGATGACGTTCTCGTCGTAGGGGTAGAGCTCCTCCGGATACCCGCCCTCGCCGGTGCAGGTGAAGGAGTTCATGGCCTGCCAGGCGCGGGCCCGGGCGATGATGGCCATGAGGTTGATGGAGCCGTAGGACATGCCGCCGCCGTAAACGGGAAGCCCGATGAGCCCGGGGTCGCGGCCGTCGTTGGCTCGGTTGAGTTGGAGGGTGAGGTCGTAGTCGGCCGGGTCGAACTTCTTGGGCAGCTTCTTCTTGTAGACGAAACGCAGCTTGTCGAAGCCGCCGCCGGAATCGCCCACCTCGTACTCCACGCCCTCGGGAGGCACCGCTCCCGTTTCGGCCATGTGCCAGGTGCTGATGAGGAGGTCCGGGGTCCAGCGCCGGTCCCCGATGACCTCGGTGAGCGGGTTTTGCTCCACCGAGAGCGCCTTGTTGGGGCATGCCTCCACGCACTTCATGCAGGAGGTTCCCACACAGAGGTACTCCTTGGGCGGGGCCGGCTTCTTATTGCGGATCTCGTGCACGCTGAAGGCGCAAACCTCCACGCACTTGCCGCAAGCGGCGCAGGCCGTGCTCCGGCGCACCCGATATTTGCCGATGGCGTTTCGGAAACGGCTCTTGGTGGGGATGACGATGGGTTCCACCAGGGCCGGCTCTTTTGATTCGCGCGCTGTCTCCATCTTATTTCCGATGCTCTTTATATAAGGAGTATGGTTTGCGAAAACGCCCCACAGCGGCCCGGAGCCGCCTTGCTTCCGGCGTCAGGCCGACTTCTTCTTCCCGAAGAGGCGTCCGAAGGTCTCCGCCTCCAGGTTGTTGAAGAACATGGCGCGTCCCACCTCGCCGCGGAGCCTCTTTACCTCGCGCAGGCCCATGGCGCCCAGGACCTCCAGGATCTGGTTACGCCAGGCGCCCATGAGGTTCATGATCCGCTTGGCGCCCCACTCGGGCGAAACCCCGCCGATGTCTACAGGGCAGTCCAAGCCCTTCTCGCAACGCAGGCACAGAGTGCACTCCATGGCCAGAAGGAGCGCCACGTCCACCACCACCGCGTCGGCGCCGCAGATGACGGCCTTGGCCACATGCTCGGCCATGGCGACGCCGCCGCTGGACAGAATGGTCACGCTGTCCCGGTCCCCGCGGGCCACCAGCGCCAGGTGGACCTCACGCACCAGGTCCTTCACGAAGGTGGCACTTTTCTTCCCCAGGCCGTTTCCGTTGCGGTCCGCGCACAGCGAAAGGACATCCGCACCGGCCAGGGAGAGGGCCAGGGCAGCGGCCTGGGCCTTTTCGTTCAAGGGGATCTTCACCATCAAAACCTTGTCGGGGTGTTGGGCCTTGAACTCGGCCACCGCCATTTCCGCGGCTTTCAGGTCCTTGCCGCAGGCGAGCGCTGTCATGCGCGTGGCCGCAATCAGCCTGCCGGCCGCCCCCAGGTCGGAGACGCCGACGACCGGGACCAGATTGGCCGCGTATTTATCCAGCGCGTCGGTCCAGGACTTTGCCGGGATCTCGCAGAGGGTGCCCAGGCGGGAGGCGGCCAGGGCCAGGTTCTCCGTCACGGTGGGGCTTGCCGGCGCAAAGGGAAGCTCCCCGAAGAGGATGGGGATGGGGAGCTCGATGTTGGCGGGGCAGCCCAGGTCCGGAGCTCCGGACGCATCGAAGGTGAGCCGCGCGGGCTTGCGTCCCAGGGCCACGGAGGTGTTGATGTACTCGCGGCCGTGGATGCCGTCGCGGGTGGGCCGCACGATCTCGGACATGTCGGTCCACATGTCGTCGAAGCCGGGCCCGGAGAAGGGGCCGCGGTATCCAGCGCCGGACACGGGGATCTTGCCGGTGCCGGCCTGCTCCCACTGCTTGGTGATGATCTCCGGCGTCCAATAATTGTCGCCTAGGGCTGCGTACTCCGGGTTCAGCTTCTTGCTGATGACCTGGCCGGGGCACATCTGCACGCAGCGCAGGCAGTTCTTGCAGACGCTGTCAATGGTGTCCGCCAGGCGGTTCCTGTCAAAGGAGCGCTTGTTGTAGGCATCGTAGATGCATACCCGTTTCACGCACTTGAAGCAGCGCAGGCAACCCCCCTCCCAGTCCAGAATGGTGCTCTTGCCCACCGGGATGAAGCGGGGCGGGGCCTCTACGATGGGAATGTGGTATTTCTTGGGCATGGATGATGGTCCCTCGGCGGTCCTTGTTTTCGGACCTCGGTAATTAAGCCTGGCTGAAGGTCTGTGTCTCGGCGGCCCCTGCGTTCCGGGGCGATCAGGCTGCCTCCGCCGCCGGATCTTCCAGGTTTCCGATCTGCTTGGCCATGGCCCGGGCCGCTTGGGCGAAGTCTTGGAATCCGTCCATCTCCAGGGAGAACATGGCCAGACGGCCGGGATCTATGCCGGTTTCGGAAAGGATTTTGCGGGTGTAGGCCACAATGCGGGCCGCGCGGCTGTTGCCGTCTATCATGCGGCAGGACTCGCCCGTGCAGCCCAGCACGAAGACGCCCTGGGCGCCGGCCTCGAAGGCCTTGATGATGGCCAGGGAGTCCACCTTGCTGGAGCAGGGCAGGGTCACGATGCGGATCTCCGGCTCGAAGGAGAGGCGGCCCCGGCCCAGGAGCTCCTTTTCGGCCGAAAGCGCGTTCTGGCAGCAAAAGGCGATGATGGAAGGCGTCTGGTTCGGCATGGCTCACCTCCGGTCAGGGTGTCCAAGCGGTCCCTCGGGCCGCAAAAAAAGGGTATCTTCCCCGGAAAACAGGCAAGACACCCTTGTCCAACCTAAAGAAAACCACGGCGCCGTTGCCGTAGACTAGCAAGATATACGGAAGGGTCCGAAAGCTGTCAAGGAAAATTCAATAATTAGAAATACTTAAGAAGAATACGGGCCAATTAGTTAAACTGTTGCAGCGTAAAAGTGGTTAATTTTTCATGCGATAATTTCTAAGTAAGAATTACTTAACTAGAAGTTTATTGAATTAGTTTAACTGTATTCATTCGCAATGGATTGCTTTCTCAATAAAATCGCAGCGCGGTGTAAATTTCGGACGGGGTCGGACCGGCGGCAACGTAGCGGACGGCCGGGCGCATGGAGCGATCGCAATACTTCCCGTCGGATTGCGCCCGACCTAAAAACCATCAGCACCCTAAGCGCGCTAGGATCAAGCCGGAGGGTAATGATGACAAATGACCAGAAGCTGTTTCATAACTCCGTCTGACGCCTCAGGGCGGAGTTCAGCGCCTTCTCAAAATGCTCATATACAAAATGATGGGAAGTGTGCCTCGAATGGCAGACTTTTGGGCCTGGTTCAAAAAGTTTTGCGGAAAGGAGGGAAGGGGTGCGGGGGAGGGGGGAAAAGCCACTCTTTTCAAAAGGGGTTTTCCTCCCTCCCCCGCGAAATGCCTTTCTTTATTGTTTTTTACGATGGCTTCTTATCAAAAACGGCCTCGCCCCTCCGCCCTATGCGGCGGCCAGGAGCTTGCGCAGAAAGATGAAGTTGTCCTTCCAGAACTTGAGCGCGTTGGGCTTCCAGGGCTGGATCTGGAAAGCGTGTCCTTCTCCTTCGTAGTAGTGGGCTTCGTGGGGCAGCCCGGCCCTTTGCAGGGCGGCCTCCAGCCTGCGTGTGTCGGGAAGGAGGATGTCCCTGGTTCCCACCATGACGAAGACCGCCGGGAACGGCCGGTCCGGGGCGAAGCCGTTTTCCATGATGAGCAGCGGATCGGCCAGGGCGTGGACCGGGTCCGGGCTCCGGTAGCCGCGGCCCAGGTAGGCGGCGGAGACGTCCCGCACCATTTTCTGGTGCCAGGCGAGACGCGCGCCGGAAACCGCTTCTTCCCCTTCCCGGAACCTGCCCGGATCGGAAACCTGGAGGATGGCGCACAGGACCAGGACGGCCACGGGAGCCACGCCCGCCTCCCATGCCGGGGCCGCCTCGGGCTCGGGCCGTCGGCTGGACGCGCAGATGGAGAGGGCCAGAGCCAGGTTTCCTCCGGCGGACTCGCCTGCGATGACGATCCGCCGCGGGTCGCCGCCGTAGCGCTCGGCGTTTTGCACGATCCAGCGGTAGGCCAGGCATGCGTCGGCCAGGGCCGCGGGAAACTTGTTCCTCGGCGCCAGGCGGTAGTTCACGTTGAAGACCACCATTTTTCCGTGGTGGGCGTAAGCCCGCGCGATGCCGCGATGGGTGTCCTTGGAGCAGATGGTGAAGCCGCCGCCGTGGATGTAAAGGAGCACCGGCAGCAGGCTCTGTCGCTCACGCGGGCGGGAGATGTCCAGGAGATGGGCCGGGTCGCCGTCCTCGGCGTAGGCCACGTCCCGGATCACCTCGCAGCCCCGGATGATCTTCTGCTGGCGGCCGGTGCGCTCCGTTGCAAAAGCCACGGCCTTGAAAAAACCCTCGAACGCGTGCCTCTGGGCCCTTCCCAGGATCCTTTTAATTATCTTTCGCCTCTTATGCTGCGTCATTTTTACAGTCCTTGCAGGTAGGTGCCGCCTCCGGTTCTTGCCTTGCAAACCAACCTAAGGCGAAACCGGGGCTTCCGCAAGGGCTTTGTGAAAATCGTACACGTGTTGATTTTTCCTGCCTTCGGCCCGCATCTTTTCGTGCAGCCGCATGGCCCTCAGGCAGAAGGCCTCGATTTTCGCCGACAGGAGCTGAGGGAAGGGCGAGCCGTCGCTTTCGATGGCCAGGAAGGGAAGGTGCCGGGCCCCGTTTCCGTTCTTGTGCGTCATGGCAAAGGACAAGATGGCCTCGGAAACCCGGTTGGGCATGCAGCCGAAGGGTCCGATGGCGATGGCCCCGCAGGTCTTGTGGCCCACCTCCCGCAACGCGCTGCCGATGGTGAGGATCGCCTCGCCCGAAAGGTCCGGGGAGATGTAAGGGCGTGCCGCCTCGATGATCTCCGGAAGCTCCACGGGATCGGCGGAAACCAGCCCCGAAGACGCCAGGGCCTGCTTGATGGCGGCTTCGTCCGTGTCCACGAAGGTGAGGTCCGCCATCACCACCCGGCGCTCTTCCTCGGAGAGCTGGATCTCCTTGAGCATCTTTTCCATGTCGTAGCGCACGTAATGGACCCACTCGGCGATGGGGGCGCAGGCTACGGCGATGCCCTTTTGCGCCAGGCGCTCCGTCAGGTTCTGGCGGCTGATGCCGTCCTTGCGCACGAAGATCTCGCCCACCAGCGAAACGACGGGGACCTCCGCAACCGGCCTCTTGAGCGGGATCTTCCGGAAGGCCTCCTCAGCCCGAGAAAGGGTTTCCATGAGCCCTTCCTGGCCGGGGACCGCCAGGGTTTTTCGGATTTTGCCCCAGTGCTTTTCAAAGACTTCCAAGGCGGTCTCCGGGTCCCGGGCGTTTGCCAGGAGCATGGACCAGATGTCCTCCATGACGTCGGAAATCACCACGCCTCGCCACAAGACGCGCCGCGTCTTCTCGCCGATGCCTTCGTAGGAGTTGTCCGAGGTGGGCGACCAGAAAGCCACGTCCGGGATCTCCAGACGGCGCACCAGGTCCTCCAGGAAGATCTTGTACTGGCCGAAACGGCAGGGGCCCGACGCCGTGGGGAGGAAGTAGACCACCTTCTCTCCCGGACGGCGGTTCTGCACATAGGAAAGGAGCGTGCCCGTGGTGAGGATCAGGGGCAGGCATTCCTTGCAGGACGTGTTGGCCCGTCCCAGCTTGAGCACCGCCTCGTCCGCGGGAGGATGGGCCTCGGTGTGGTAGCCCAAGGAGCGGAAGACCGCCCCGATGGTTTCCGCGGCCAGCCTTCCCATGGACGGGAAGAGCACGGTCACGGCCGGATCCTCCATGGAAAGCTCCTGGCCGTCGGAGGTGATAAGCACGGACCTTTGGGTGCCGGTGTGGGCGGTTGCGGGGACGAAGCTTCTGGGCTTTTCCGTGATGGACTTGTCTGCCACCAGTTTCCGGTAGGCGGAAACGATGTCCAGGAAGGCCTCGATGCGGGTCTCCAGGCCCGCGTCCGCGGTGTGGCTGTCCAGCTCCAGGGTGAGCGAGGGCTTCCTGCCGAAAATGTCCCGGAAGTAGGTGAGGATGAAGGAGTCCGGGCCGCAGGAGAAGTTGGTGATATAGAGCCCGAAGAGCTGCGGGTGCCTCTTCACCAAACGGGCCGCCTTGAGGATCCGCTGGCCCATGCCCCAGTACATGTGCTCCTTGGGCTGCTCCGGGTCGAGCGAAAGGAAGTCGAAGGGCACCACGTCAATGTCGCGGGAGCAGAGCTTCCGCGGGATGCCCTTGTTGGCCTCGGGAACGAAGGCGTTGTAGGGCCGCCCGAAAACCGCCACGGCGATTCGGTCCGGGTTTTCCGAAAGCCGGGCGAGGAGCCGCGCGCCTTTCTCCCGGGTTTCGGCCGCGAAAGCCTCCTGGGCCGCCTTGGCCTCCTCGAAGGCTCGGTGGATCTCGGCATCGGAATAGCCCATGCTCCGGGCGCAGTCGCCCAAGGGCGCCTGTGCCCCGGAAAGGCCCAGGGTCAGGTCCACCAGGGGCTTGAGCAGGCGGGTGCCCGAGGAGGCGAGGTCTGCGATTTCGTCTGAGAAGGCCGCCGACAGGGTGAAGGGCTCGGCCTGGACAAAGGGGCAGACCTGGGATTGGAACCGCCCGTTCACGTCCGGCACGGCCCGGAAGTGGGGCAGGAAAATGAAGTCCGGGGCTTTTTCGGCCGCCAGGATGGCATGGAAGAAGCCGTGGGAGAGCTCCGCCGGATAGCAGAAGGGCGCGTTGCGCCGGTCAACGCCCTCCTGGGTCGGAATTTCGGGAAGGACCGTGGAGACTCCCAGGCTTTTAAAAAAGGTGGCATAAAGCGGCAAGAAGGTATGGGTGAGGAAGCTGCGGTTGAAGGCGATGGTGGGGCCTTCCACGGGCGCGGCCCCGGCTATGCCGCTTGCGCGGGCAAAGATCTCGCGGCGGCCGCTCACCAGGTCCCGAGCCGTGACCGGGCTTTTTTTGCGGCGGAGGTTGTCGTAACGGTTGCATGCCCCGCCGAAGGGGAAGCGCTCGCCTTCCAGGCTCACCACCTCGATCTTGCAGCGCCGGTCGCAGCCGTCCTTTCCGCCCGCGCAGGAGAAAGCCTTTTCATAGCTCACCTCCCGGCCGCACAGCGCCTCTAAATCGAAGCTTCCTTTTCCCAGCAGGCCGGAGGCCATGCGTTTCTTCACCTCCAGGGCCACGCCGAAGGCGCCCATGAGCCCGGGCTCGGGAGGAACCACGATGCGTTTGCCGGAAAGCGTGGCCATGGCCAGCGGCACTGCGGAGTTATAACAAACGCCTCCCTGCATGAACACGCGCTCGCCCACGGGCCGCGCGCCCTTGACCCGGTTTGCGTAGTTCATGCAGATGGAGTAGACGAGCCCGGCCACGATGTCCTCGTGGGCCAGGCCCTCGTGCACGGCGTTCTTGATATCGGAGGCGATGAAGGCCGCGCACTGGTCGTTGAAGTTGGGAGCTGCGCGGGAGGACCGGGCGATGCCCGCGATGTCCTCCATCTTCACGCCCAGGGTTTCCCAGGCCGACTCTTCCAGGAAGGAGCCGGTGCCCGCGGAGCAGGCTTCGTTCATGGCGTAATCGGCGGGAACGCCGTTCACCAGGTAGGTGTACTTGGCGTCCTGGCCGCCGATCTCGAAGATGGTGTCAACCTTGGGGTCGAAAAAAACCGCCGCCGTGGCGTGGGCGATGATCTCGTTGATGACGCCGTCGGTTTTGGCATGCAGCCCCGCGATCTGGCGGCCCGATCCGCACACGCCCAGCCCCTGGATGCTGACGGAGGCCGGGTCCGCCTGGGCGCTCAACTGGTCCAGGAGCGAGCGGTAGCAGCGCCGGGACGCTCCCACGGGGTCGCCGTTGGTGCGCAGGTAATCGGAAGCCACGATACGGTTGTCGGAGTCCCGCACCAGGACCGCCTTGGTGGTGGTGGAGCCTACATCCAGGCCCAGGAAAAGGGTATCGCCGGGCCTGGCCGACGCCCGCTCCATGGTGTTGAAGGTCACCTCTGTCGCGGAGTCGGCCAGGGGGGGGAGCGTCTGGAAGCTCTGGCCCCTGCCGGAGAAGAGGCGGTCCCGTCCGGGGAAGGGGAGGGTGCGGTGGGAGAGCCCCCACAGGGCCGCCCCCAGGGCCTCGAAGAAGGGGGCCTCGTCGGGAACGATGAGCCCCGGGATCTCCTGGGCCAGGAAATGCACCATCATGCGGTTTTTGGAGGTGCCGCCCACCAGCATGATGTTTTCCCTGGGCACCTTTTTTAACAGCTCCAGGATCTTCTGGGCCATCATGCGGCAAAGGCCCGCCACCACGCGGGGCTTGGGGATGCCCTTGTTGGTGGCGTGGGTGCAGTCGGATTTGCAAAAGACCGAGCAGCGGCCCGAAACCTGGTAGGGCTCCTCGTTCACGGCCCAGGACGCCGCGTCGGCAAGCGAGGTGTCCATGCGCCGCAGCTGCTGCAGGAAGAACTCGCCCGTCCCCGAGGCGCACTTGTTCCCGGTGAGCACGTTCACGATGGAGCCGGATTCGGACAGCACGTAGACCATGAAGGTTTCCCCGCCGGCGGAGACCACGGCGGGAGAGGAGACTCCATCCTTGCGTACGAACCGGTAGGCATGCTCCACGGCCTCGGGCTCGGTGATTCCGGAAAGGTTCAGGTTGTGGTGGAAGCGCCGGCCGGTAACGGCGATCCGGTCGAAGCGCTCCGGGCTCACTTTGGAAAGAAGGCGGTGCAGGGCCGCCTTGGGATTTCCTTCATGGGCGAGGGTAAGCGAGCCCTCGATGCAAGGCTTTTCGCCGCCGGGGCGGCCCGGGCCGTCGGGAAGGGCCAGCATGGCGGCCGACACGCTGGAGCCGCCGATGCAGATTCCCAGCGAGCGCAGAGCGTCGGAGGATTTTTTGCGCGGGAGGGGAACGGGGCAGATGGGGTCTTGGAGCATGGGGACCTCCTTTGCTTCTTTTGGGGCCCGAGGCGGGCCGGGCGGTGAAGGAAATTTCCCCGCGTGGAGTTAGAAATTCACGCGTCTTCGCGGCGCGGGGGAAGATGCAGAGCGCGGAGTTTATCAAGCCAACCCCGGCGACGGACAGGGGGCGGAGGCGGTTTTACAGAACTTTTACATTTCCCCTGGGCCGGGGAAGGGCCTTGGTCCTGCATTTGGCCGAGGCGGAGCGAAAGTCTCCCCAAAGCAAAAAGGTTACCTCCGTGAAGGGGATCAGTCTTACGAAAGCAAGCCCCGGATTTTTCGTCTCGGCGGGACGGGGCAAATCTTGCGTAAAGGGCGGGCTGCTGCTATAGACCGCAATGCCGCGAGGGCCGGCTTTGGATGCCCGTTTGCATGCAACGCGCATGATGAATGAGCGCCGGAGCGCGATAGGGCCGGATATCGCACCGGGATGCCCGGCCGGCTCGCGGCCGATGCCCGGCGAGTTCCCGCCGCAAGGCAAAGGCCAGGCATGCGGCCAGAAGACATAACGCGCCTGTAGCTCATCTGGACAGAGCAACGGACTTCTAATCCGTAGGTAGCAGGTTCGAGTCCTGCCAGGCGCACCAATTAAATCAATATGTTATCGAAGGTGGTGAATCGGCAAGGTTCACCCACTTCGTGTTCTGTCCCCAGCCTGTCCCCACTTTATTTTTTCTTGGCAGGGTAAGGGGGTGCCGCGGGGCTCCGGGAAAAGGGCGCATATCGCCTGCCACACGAAACGAGATTCATGTTCCTGTGGCATCCGCTTTTCCGCTACGGCACCACTACCGGGCAGTGCTCGGTTAGCAGCATTGAGGGTGATGACCTGAGAAAAGCTTGCAAGGTTCCGGCAGGAGAGGTATTGCTAAAGAACATGGGAAATGGGGTTTAGGCGGGTTTCGGGGCTGGGTCGGTGATGTTTTGGACGGTCCCAGTCTGATTTCCTGCTTTGAACAAGGGAAAACCGATCAAAAAACGGGCGAACAGGAGGGCGGAGTCATTTTTCGAGGGTGACGCCGCATAATCTCGGGTGAAGGAACTGCACAAACTGATTGGTAAGGGTCAAATCTCTGGAAGGGCAAGGGGGGCCAAAATCGTTGGCTGTACTCATGATGAAATTGTTGTGGAAGCACCTGAGCCGATGAAAGAGGCCATTATGGGAATCAAAGAGAGGGAAATGCTTGAGGCTGTTAAAAATTTCCTGAAAATAGAATCTCTTAAGGTTGAAGTTAAAAATGCAGAGTGTGAAGACTACGACGTTTTAATGTTTAAGCCTTCTGTCTAACTCCAATGTTTAAATCATAACTAGTTCTTTTTTGCGAAAATTATGACCGTATCAAGGAATGTGCCGATAACAACGCCGAAAACCCCCTTTATTGCTGCGCCAAGTAAATTATCACTGCTGCCCATGCCTATTTTTCTTATAGCATCTGTCGGTTTTTGATTTTATACCAGATTAAATGTTATAGAGATAACAAGAATTGCACTTCCAACTATTATAAATAAATGAAGAATATCATAAACAACAATTATAATTTCAGATGCCGCTCGATATATACGAGTTGATTTTTTAGAACTTCGGAATATTGATACAGTAATCCATATACAATATGGTATGAATAATATCATTTGTATGAATGCAATAATAATTCCCGGTTTTTCTGGTATTTCAATAATTATATATAATAGTATATTGGTAATGTTAAAAATCAATCTGAAAATTATGTTAAGTAATAAAAAATAACTCCAAAATACTTTTGCTAATGACAACTCACCATTCCATGCTTTTTTAACAGTGTTAATCATCATAGTGTCTCATGTTTGAGTGTTCTATATAATGGGCAGAGTAAGACATAAATATTTAATGCATAATCTGGACTCATTCATAGGCCTCCCCAGCAAACCATCCAAAATTAATGAGATTATTCCACGTCTAAAGCGCTCGCCTTTGCCCGAAAATCTGTGATGATGGTTTTGATTTCATTATCTACCATTCCGGCTTGATTAAATCAATTTTTCCCATAACCCTTGGAAAAGATATGATGGAATGCATAACCTATTAAATTTTTAATAGAAGAATAACATACAGGCGATATCCTGCTAAAGAGGGTCCTTCCCAAGGGGATCATGATAACGGGTGAAATCGCGCCCGAAACCCCGGTAGACACAGAAAATTTTTTTCCGACTTCCTTCAAATAAATAGCGTGTTTTGCCGCTCTGAATTTTTCGGTAGGGCAAAGGCATGGCCGGTTCTTTTTCTTTTCAAAAACTCCGGCTTTTTGGGGGAGTACAGCTATTCCGCGGCCGGTTCCGGGCCGGGCCTGTGTCCCAGGCGATAGGGCCACAAGGCGCAATCCCGGATATGGCAGTTGCGGACCTCGGAAATTCTGGGGACACAAAACTTAATTCTGATGCCCTCATATGAGCCCCTTGTAAAGAGTGGGCTGAGCGTCGTTCAGCTCCTTCTACTCGGCTGCGCTCAGATTCTGCCCTCCCTTGCTTCCGTTCCCCTTGCCGCCCGTGGAGAGGTTCTCGAATTGGGTTAGAGCCGAGTTCACGTGGTCGGTGAGGAAGGCCTCCCGGTCGTTTTGCCACCGGGCCTTTTCCTCGTCGGTGGCGGTTTCGTCCCACCAGGAGCCGCCCTCCCGGCGGATTCGGGCGACGTCCGCAAGGGAGACCCGGCCCTGCCGCGTTCCGGCCAGTTCCTTATCCCAGGCCCGGTCCGAGGCCTTTTCCGCAGAGGCCAGGTCCCGGGCCAGGCCCGCGGCCACGTCCCCGCGCCGCACCCGGGCGTTTGGGTCCGGGTAGCGGGCGGCCACCAGCTTCTTTTCGGCATCGGAAAGCCCGGTCATGAAGTCCGCCACTCCATCCAAAACCCGACCAGGAGGCGGATGACCACCTTCTTCAAGCGTGGACTGTCAGGGAAATACTATCGCGACACAAATGGCCGTCGGGAAGGCGCACCGGAGTTACATGCGGGCGATCAATTTTCGGGAAGGCTGAAGGGGCTATCTGCGGTAGGGGCGATTTTCCTTTTATGTGATGGGCCAGGAGCACCTGATGGCCGCAGCAAGGTATGTGGAACAGAATCCGGTCAGGGAAGCGGTCAATGAGAGGCGGCAGTTCATAGTGGCAAGTTGAGGAGGGTGAGTAGAATCAAGGTTTGTAAGCCACTCTTTCATTTAGCCGAACAGGAGGCTGGTCGGCAGGGTTTATATTCCGGGCTGCGGATTGCTGCGAGATAGCCTGCCTTGCGTCGGCCCGTTCAATCCGCTCAACTTCTTCGGGAGAGAGTAGCTCCCTGCGGAACTTTCCGATAAGGGCTTTCTTCTCCGGGCCGTCATCCATTTCCGCCAGATCCTTCGAGTAAATATCCAACTTTTCACGGTACCGGTCGCGGGGCCTCCCCAGAGTCTCGGCCATCTCCGCCTCTTCTCCCCACATGTCTTTCGCCAGTCCGTGCAGCCTGCGTTCCTTTTCCTCTCCGTATGAAGTTTTTTCCGCCACGATGGTGGCCCTGCGTAATTTGTACTCTCGCATTTTCACATCACCGCCGAAAAGCGCGTCCGCATTGTCGTCGCCCATTTTCCCGCGCCTGTATTCCTGCATCCTGCGAAGCATGGAGATTATTTCAGCCGGATCCTTGGGGGAGCCCCAGTTTTTGTATTCCTTCGATAGGTCCATCTCGCACCGGAGATATTTCTCGTAAAGCTGAAAGGCCTTTTTCGCATCATCGGCTGGGAGCTCTTGGGAAAAGGTGTGGCGCACTCGGGCCAGGTGCTCCTCGACCCGCCCCTTTTTTCCCAGGGGAATGTCCAGGTACTTGAAGTATTGGAGGGTGCCAGGCCCCAAGCGCTTTCCCTCTGAAAAGAAGTCGCTGGCCTGGAGTTTGACTTCCTTGTTGGTCGAGGTGGCTTGTTGCGGTCTGCCCGTCGGAACGGGTCGGGAGCAGAGTTCCAGGTCCCTCCAGCTTATTTGGGAGCTCCTGTCAAATATGTAATCGCTCCCTGCCTTTTCGCTCCGCAGGAATACAAGGAAACCGGCGGTGCCAATCATCAGCGCAGCCGTCAAGAATATGGCTAATTGTTGCCTTCTGCTCATGGCATGTAAATTCCCGAATACAATCAATTTGATGAACCGGCCGGCCCGGGGGGCTTTCTTCCCCGGGCCGGTTCAAGGGCATTCTCACGGTTTACCAAAGGCTCCGCAAAAAGCAGGGCGGGGCAGTCGGGGCTTCCGGCTCGGGCGCGTCCTCCCCGATGCCCAGGACGAACACGGAGAAGTCCGAAACCCCTTCCACCTTGACGCGGTTCCTGGCCCTGTCGAACACGGCGCCCGGTACCTCCGAAAACTCTCCGCCCAGGGAATCGGCCTTGAAGAGCTTGAGGCTTGCCTCGTCCAGGCCCTCGATCTCCGAGTCCAGGTAGTGGAAGGTCACGTCCGCGCCGAAAGCCTTCCGGTCCGTGTCAACGGACCAGTTCACGTCCGCCACGTCGGTTAGGCCGGCCATGTTGATGCCGGTGCTGTTGCGGGTGAGCGTGACCGTGGTGAGGCTGGGGCCGCTGCCGGAAGCGTAGTCCAGCACGGCACGGGAGGTTCCGTAGTCCTTGCCCAGCGGGTTCAGGGCGTGGTCGGTCTGCCTGACCGTGGAGGTTTCCGAGAGGGTGTTCCCCAGGATCACGTAGGCCTCCCCGGCCGCGCTCATGTCGTTGTTCTCGCCGTCCGCGTTGTACGCGCCCAGGACAAGGTCTTCGATGCCGTCGCCGTTCAGGTCCCCGAAAACCATGCCGCCGGAGGGGCCGGGCAACTGGTCGGCCGCGTCCGCGCCATACAGAAGCACGTCGGCCGCGCCCTTTGCAATGTCCATCACGGCCGGGAGCGAGCCGGATCCATAGAACACGTAAGCCTCGCCGGCCCCATCGCGCCCGTTGCGGGGGCCGTCCGCCGCACAGGCCCCCAGGAGGATGTCCGCGTACCCGTCGCCGTTCAAGTCGGCCGCGGCAACGGAGCGGCTCCCGGAAAGCCCGTCGCTCGCATCTCCACCGTATACGGTGACATTAGCGTTCTGGGAGTCGAGGTCCAGTTGCGCGGGCAGGCCGGCCGATCCGTAGAGCAAGTATGCCGCGCCGCAGTCCGTCCGGCCTTGCGCGACATAGTCGGCGGCCGACGCGCCCAGGATGAGATCGTCCCTTCCGTCGCCGTTCGTGTCGGCCGCGGCCATGGAACCGCCCAGGAGGTCGCCGGCTTCGGCGCCGAACACGGTCACGTCCGCGTCCGTCCCCATGTTGACATAGACGGGAAGCGCGGGCCGAGGCCCGCCATAGAAAATGTAAGCCTCTCCGCCGCTGGCCCGCTCGTCGCCCGGGCCGTCCGCGTTCTGCGCGCCCAGGGCCAGGTCATCCGCGCCGTCGCCGTTGTAGTCGCCCACCGCCATGACCCCGGAAAGGCCGTCGGAGGCCTTGCGGCCGTGGAGGAACAGGGCCTTGTCGCTCGTTTCCAGGTCCAGCTCGGCCCCCAGGCTGTTCGAACCATAGACGACGCAGGCCTCTCCGCACGAGGAAATGGAGTTGCCGGGCCCGTCGGCGGAGGTGGAGCCCAGGATAAGGTCCAGTGTTCCATCCGCGTCCAGATCGCCCAGGAGGATCCGGTTGCGGTCGTTGGCAAGGAAATCTCCCGCCGTGGCACCGTAGATGGTGGTCATGGATGCGTAGGCTGCCAGGTCCACGGTTTCGGGCAGGCGCCCGCCGTTGCCGTAAAGGATATATACCTCGCCCGCGTTGGTCTTGAGGTTGTCCTTGGCGTCGGCCCAGGGGGCGGCCAGGATGAGGTCCGGTTTGCCGTCGCTGTTCACGTCGCCCACATGGAAGGCCCCGCTGAGCGCGAGCTGGTCCCCGGCGCCCGCGCCGTAGATGGTTGCGTCTTCGTCGGAGTTGGCCAGGTCCATGCTGGCGGGCAGGTGTTCGGCCCTGCCGTAGATGACGTACACCTCTCCGCCGGTCAACCGGTCTTCATCCGGCCCGTCCGCCAAGTATGCGCCCAGGATCAGGTCGTCGAAGCCGTCGGCGTCCAGGTCGGCCACCTTGACGGCCCCGTTGAAGGAAAGCTTGTCTTCCGCGGACGCGCCCCAGATGAGGGTATCGGGGGCCGGCCCGGGGGCGCTGCCCCCGAAATCGCCCTTGCCGTAATACACGGCCACCGCGCCGCCGTTCGTGGGCCCGCCGGGACTCCTGGTGCGGCCGGGAGAGCCCAGGACCAGGTCGCCGAAACCGTCGCCGTTCAGGTCCCCCACGGCCATGGCGGAGAACTTGGACATGTTTTCGCTCGCATTGGCCCCGTAGAACACGGCGTCCGGCTTTTCGCCGGGCAGGTCCGGGTTGAGATCAATGACCGGGGGGAGCTCGGTCTCCAGGTGCGAGACGATGCCGGTGTTCACCAGGGCCATTCCCTGCCCCACCGCGAAGAGGTCCGTCGCCGAAGATCCCCACACCCTATTCAGGTCTAAAGATATTCCGGCATCCATTTCGTTCCAGAAAGATCCATCGTAGTGCAGGATGATTTCATCGCCCACGGCATACACGTCCGTTCCGGAGGTTCCCCAGACTCCGGACAGGGTTTTGGTTGTCCCCGAGTCCATGGGGCTCCACAGGGAGCCGTTGTAGTGCAGGACTGTGCCACCTGCCCCAACGGCGAACACGTCCGAGCCCGAAGAGCCCCACACGCCCGTAAGCCAGCTCGATGTCCCGGAGTCCATGAAGCTCAAACTGCCGTCAAAGTGAACGATCGCGCCAGCACTCCCCACGGCGAACACGTCCGTTCCGGAGGCCCCCCATACGGAATCTAGCCCATAAAAAAGTTCGCGCATGTCCTTCTCGTACCACAGATATGGGAAATACGGGTCAAGAAACCAGACGGCCTCATCTGCACCCACGGCCACGAGATAGGGACCGGATAGTCCCAGCCCGTACAACACACCCCGCGTTGAATGCACAACCTCGAACTCCCACGAGTCCACGTTTAAATAGAGGATATAGCTGAATTCCCCGTCCCAACCCAAAGCGTGCACGCACCCGCCGGGTCCTCCCCCCCCCTGGACGTCATACAGGTCAATCCCTGCAGGACAGCCGATAAAGCACCCCTCGGTGCCGTCGGAATAGAGGGCCGTGCTGTTCTTCCCCACGGCGTACACCTCCGTGTACGAGGCTCCCCACACCGCGAGCAGGTCTTCGGTCGTGCCGCTCTCCTCGTTATACCAAGGGCCGTCTTTATGAATTATCCTGCCGCCGTCTCCCACTGCGTAAACGTTGTAGTCCGAAGTGCCCCACACGGCGTTCATGATGCCGCCGGGCACGTATGTAAACGTCCAGGAGGTGCCGTTCCAGCTCCACATCTTGCCGGGCTCCCCAACGGCGAACACCGGGTCCCCGTCATGGCTCCAGACGCCTCTCAGGTCATTTCCTGTGGGGCTTGGCATGGTGACCCAGGACGTGCCGTCAAAGCGCAGGAAGGCGCCATTGGCCCCGACAGCGTAAGCGCTGGACCCGGACACGCCGCAAACGGAGTAGAGGTTTTCCGTGGTCCCGGTGGGCATCACCCCCCAGGGACCGTCGGAGGAGGTCTGGGGTTCCCCAAGACAGCGAAGGACCGTGCCGTTGCTGCCTACGGCAAACCCCGCCCAGCCGGTGGCAGTGCCCCAACCCCAGAAGCCGTAAAGATCCCTCCTCGGCTCCCAGTTCGCAGGGCTCCAGGAGGAGCCGTCGTAATGGAGGACCTCCTCATTGACGGACGAATTTCCGTCACAACCCACGGCGAACACGTCCGACCCGGAAGTGCCCCAGAAGTCATTAGCTCGATAAAAGTAATCTCCCATGAGGCTCCATGAGGTGCCGTTGTAATGCCAGATATTGCCTTCCGATCCCCCCGCGAACACGTCCGATGCGGAAGAGCCCCACAGGCCCAGCAGGTCTTCTGTCGTCACCGGGGTTTCGGCCGTCCAGGAGAGGCCGTCGTAATGCAGCATGGTCCCGTCATCCCCCACGGCGAAAACGTCCGACGAGGAAGAGCCCCAGACATCCCGGAGCTCGGAATCCCAGACGCCGATGGGGCTCCACGAGGAGCCGTCGTAATGGTGGAGCCTCACGCTTTCTCCGCCGACGAACACGTCCGATCCGGAAAAGCCCCCTACGATGAGGAGCCCCGGGCCGGGCGTACTATCCATGGAACTCCATGACACTCCATCCTAATGGTAAATTGTTCTATGAGTCTCAGGCACCCAGGATTTCCCCACGGCGAACACGTCCGACCCGGAAGACCCCCAAACGCCATACAGGTAGTCGTTATGTGTTCCGGTGGACATTGTGCTCCACGAGGAGCCGTCGTAATGGAGGATCGTGTTGTAATGCCCCACCGCGAACACGTCCGACCCGGAAGACCCCCAAACGCCATACAGGACTTCAGAGTTCCCGCTGGCCATGGCGCTCCAGGAAGAGCCGTCGTAATGGAGGATCGTGCCAAGGTCCCCCACGGCGAACACGTCCGTTCCGGAAGAGCCCCACACGGCATTCAACCACCTTGTTGTCCCGCTGGCCATGGCGCTCCAGGAAGAGCCGTCGAAATGGAGGATCGTGCCGCTGCCCCCCACCGCGAACACGTCCGACCCGGATGCTCCCCAGACATCGTTGAGGGTTTGCGCCGTTCCGCTGGCCATGTCGCTCCACGAGGACCCGTCAAAATGCTGGATTGTGCCCGAAGATCCCACCACGAAAACGTCCGAGCCTGAAGATCCCCAAATACCGTAACTATCAGTGCTTCCCGAGTCCAGCAGGAGTCTCCAATCGGAGCCATCGTAGTGAAGGACAACTCTGCCACCTGCCGCCAGAAAGAACAAATCCGATCCCGAAGCGCACGAGATGTCTTTTACGGCGCCAGGCGTGGAGGGCGGCAGGGTCTTCTGCACCTCCCACTCCGCGGCGGCCGATGAACCCTGCAGGAAAAGGGAACAAAGGATGATGGACGCGACGAGCCTCAACGTTTTCATGTAAGCCCCCTTCTTTAGGGAAGAGATGATATTTATTTGCTGCGACCCGGAACCCTGGAAACGCCCCGGGCGCATTTCGCCGGTGGCATTCCGCCGCAGCCTCTGTCACGCCGCTGGCCGCCGTTCTGAACGCCAAATCAGGCCACGGGGCATTTCCCGGCTGGTGGCGCAAGCCCAGGAGCCCGGCTCAGGCTTCAGCTGAATGCCCCTTACCCATGATTGCGGGAAAAGGGATGTTAACAACGCTATAGGCTGTTGTTTAACTTGTAAATTACCGAGGGAGAGATTCTGTGCCTCCGGTTTTTCCCTCTCGCCCTTCCCAATATCCGAGAAAGAACAGGGAAAAACCGGGCAGGCCATGCGACGCGGGGAAAGGAGCCCCCGTGAGCGGCGGGCACCCATGCCCCGGAGGGGTCAGGCTGGGGATTGCGGGAGCTCTGTTCTGGGGCGGCGGGAACGAGGGACCATCAGGGCGTCGTCAGTCCGTGTTTATGAGCCCTTCGCGGAGGGCCAGCAAGGCCAGCTCCGAGACGCTTTTGATCCCGAGTTTCGTCATGAGGCTCTTCTTGTGGCTCGACACGGTCCTGGAACTGACGTGGAGGCGGTCCGATATCTGGCTGGGGTTCTTTCCCTCGGCCAGGAGCTGGAACACCTCCCTCTCCCTGCCCGTGAGCCTGGAGCAGGGGGAACCCTCCACCTCCTGCAGGGAATTGAGATAATCGTCCATGGCAATGTCCAGGACCCTGGGGCTGAAGTACCTTTTGCCCTTCCTTACGCTTTCCATGGCGGCCAGAAGGTCTTCGAAGGCGTTTTCCTTGAGGATGTAGGCCGAGGCCCCGGCCTGGAGCATGCCGCGGACGTAGCGCTTGTCGGCGTATGCCGAAATGGCCACGATCGGGGTGTCGGGAAGGCTCTCCCGTATCTGCCGGGTGGCTTCCATGCCGTTTAGGCCCGGCATGTTGACATCCATGACCACCACTTCCGGACGGTGCTTCAGGGCCATCTTGACGGCCTCGCCGCCATCCGAGGCGGTTGCCACGACCTGGAAGGCCGCCGATGCATTGAGAAGGGCCGCCAGCCCTTCGCGCACCATGGCATGGTTGTCCGCCAGCAGAATCTTGCAGACCATATGCCTCCCGACGTCTCGCCATCTCGTTATAGTTTTGTCCCCTTGTTTTTCCAAGGCCCTGGCTTTTTCGGTTCGAGCATATACAAAATGCCAGATATCACTAATGCATCATTAATAAAATCACCCCCAAAGAGATTTTGGCCTTCCTAGAATCCGAAATCTCCGTTCCCATTTTCCTATGAAAGCCCGCTGTTTTTATGTTCGTGGCCTACCAAGGGCATCACGAGAGTCACTCGTGTGCCCTTTCCAGGAAAGGAGCTGACCTCCAGCTGTCCTCCCATACGGGAGGCGCGCTCCCGGATACCGAAAAGTCCAAATCCGCCTTTCCCGCCTCTTTTTTCTTTAAGCATCTTCGGGTGGAACCCCTTGCCGTCGTCGTTCACACTCAAGAGCAGTCTTTCCCCTTCATGCACCAGGATGATGGCGACCCGGCTGCTATCTGCGTGCTTCACGGCGTTGAAAATGAGTTCCCTGGCCGCTTGGAACAAAAACACGCGCAAATTCTCGGTAATGAAGATGTCCCCGGAGCGGTCCTCGAAAGAGACCCTTATTGCGTTCCTTCGATTTGTCTCCTCGCCGAGCCATTCCAGGGCGGCGGAAAGACCCAGGTCATAAAGGATCGGCGGGCTGATTTCGAATATCAGGCCCCGGGTGTCCTCCATGGTCCTATCCACTATGGCCCGGGCCTCTTCTGCCAGGGCCCGGTCTTTGGAGGACAGGCCGGACCGGGCCAGGAGCGATCCCAGCTTTATTGCTGTTTCGGCCAACCCGTGGCCTATCCTCTCGTGGAGTTGACCCGCGATGTGGCGCCGTTCGCGCTCTTCGGCAAGCGAGAGCTGTGTGGACAAGTCCTGCAGCCTGCGCTGCCTTTCAAGGAGTTCGCTTTCCGCCAGGTTCCTGGCATGGGTGCTGGAAAGGATGTCGGCCACCGCCTTGAGGATGCCGACCCGTTCTGGAGAGAACGCCCCGGCGAGCAGGGTGTTTTCCAGGTAGAGCACGCCGACCTGCTCACCCTTGTCCAGGAGCGGAAGGCAGAGTACCGACCGAGTGCCGTTTTTTCGGACATAGGGATCGGAGGTGAACAGGCCCTCCGCGGACGCGTTCTCCAGTAAAAGGATTTCCCCGGTTCGGGCGGCGTAGCGGATTATCCCGTGGGGCAAGGCGCGGCACTTTCTCAAAGGAACAGGGGTAAAGGTATCGCCTGTTTTCTGTGCGGATATCCGGTCCTGGACAAAGAGCCCCTCGGCCTTGTCCAGGACCAGGAACCCCCGGGCGGCCCCCGCGCTCACCATGACGAGGTCCATCAGTTTGGCGAGAAGGCCGCCCACATCTCTTTCCTTGGTGATGAGGTGCGCGGCATGGATTACGCTGCCCAAGTCCTCCTCCGGGGCCGGCGCATCGCCCCCCTCCGTCTTCGGCGTGGAAGGGCCCGGCGCGAGAAGCCCTATCCATTCCCCTTCCAGGTGCGCAACCTTGGCGGATGCCCCCCATCGGATGTAGGCTTCCCGGGCGGCCGATATATAGGCCCGGGCAAGGCTTTTCCTGTCCCGGGCGAAGTAAAAGCGCGCGGCCAGTTCGTTGGCCAGGGCCTCCTCGTTTGTGTAATCGTTTTTCACGGCTCCGGTAACCGCTTGATCGTAATGCTCCATCGCCTCTCGATCGCGGCCCAGGACCCGGCATTTCTCGGCCTCCACCAAGTGAAACTTGTGAAGGAAATTCATCGGCGCTTGGGTGGCCCAGAACCCCATCTTTTCCTGGTTGGCCGTGACCTTTTTCAATATCTCGCCGCGTTCCTGATCACCGGATTCCTCGAACACCGCCAGGCGCGAAAGGGAATCGAAAAACGCATGGACCGCTGTGTGAAAAAGCGCGCGCGTCGCGCCGATGGTGTTATTTTCCGTCTCGGCTGAACACCGGACCGCTTCCCGGTAGCTTCCGAAAAGGAAGCAAAGGATTGTTTTGAATAGATAGGCGAGAAAAAGGGCGTTTACATGCAGGCGGGCATCGGAGGCAGCGATCATACTTTCCAAGTCCGCGCAATCACCCCTGAGCAGGACAGGGTTTTCTGCGTTTCCCAGAAGGTTGTGGATGGCCTGAAATTCGAACAGGTTGTTCAGAAGGGAAGTCTCCTGGTTCAGAGATTTGAGGAGGGAGATATATCCTGCCAATTCCTTTTCCAGGTGGGCTAGGTTCCTTCCAATGAAAAACTCGTAGATCACTGGAGAGGATAGGTAATGGCCAGCATACTCGTAGTTGCCCCGTTCCACCATTTTGGGAACGAAGGACTTGACCACATCGGTCCAGGGCGCGGGATGCTCTTTCCAATGCCTTACGTAATGCCCATAGAGAAAGGCCGCTATTCCATCACACCAATACGAAGCGAAAGCCTTTTCCACATCCAGAGAAGCCTTTGCCAACCTGTGGGCTCCTTCTATGTCGGCGAAGGGGCTCACCAGGATTGAGGCAAAAAAGCCATATCCCACGACAGAGCCTTCCGTGTTGCCATGCCGAATCGAGAGTTCGACTATCTCGCATATGATCAAGGCCAGCAGCGCAGGCTCCGTGAAGAGGGCTGCGGGAAGGGTCATCTGCAGAAGTTCCATGGCCGCCAGGGCTACGGGATCCTTCATGGCTGGCTGACTGGCCAGGTTCTCCGGCCCGAAGCGGCAGAGAAGCTCCCGAATGCGGAGCAACTCCGTAGCGACCATCGAATCCTCCGGAGCCTCAGGAAGGCTCACGCCCAGGAGGCCCAGTGCGTGCAAGCCTATTTTCTTGGCCAGCCGGAGGTTGTTGCGGGCGAACTCCGCCTGGATGAGAATCTTGTATATCTTCGCTTTGTCAGCCAGGTCCCGGGCGTTAACAAGGACCTTTTTCGCCAGCCTTCTCATGAAGGCGTAGTCCCCGTTGAGATAGGCAGCTTCGGCGGTTTCCAGGTGCAAGGAAAGGGCGAGATTGTAATCTTTTTTCCACATCCCGGGGGAGAGCATTCTTATGCCGGCGGACAGAAAGGAGTGACATAGAGAAAACGCCGCTTTATTCCGGGCATTTCTTCCGGCCTGGAGGTTCATCCGCGCAAGGTTTGCCTTTTCCTCATTGTTCACTATGAGGCTGGCGCCATGGTTCAAATGGGCTGTAATATCCTCCGTTTTCGCTTCCTTCATTTTATCCGGAAGCCCGGCCAGAAGCTTTCTGCCGATGATGAGGTGCCGGGCCGGTATTTCGCTTTCCGGCGTGGCCGCGTAAGCCGTCTGCCGGACTCTGTCGTGGGAGAACATGAACTCAACATTAAAGGCCCTGCCTGCAGAATATCTGCCTTCGGTTTTATTCAAGTGGAACAGGGCTCCGGACCCCACCAACTCCTGAAGGCACTCCGAAACCCTGGAAGCAGGTTTTTCGAGGAGGAGGGAAAGCGAGCCCAGGTTGAAGCTGCTGCCCAGGAATGCCGCCATATTAATCGCTTCCCGTGCTTCCGGCGATAGTTTCAGCATTCTTCCGGACAAGAACTTGACGATATCTTCGGAAATATTCCATTGTTTGATACCTGACAAATCCCAGGCCCAGGAGCCGGTTGATGCCCGGAAAACCAGGAGCTCTTTCTCATGCAGGGCCCGCAAGATCTCAAGCAGGAAAAAAGGATTTCCGCCAGTCTTTCTTTCCAAATGCATGGAAAGTGGGGCGGCGGTCCTCGGGGTAAGCCGGAGCGTTTCGGATAGCAGGGCGGCCACGTCCTTTTCCTGAAGGGGCCCAAGGGAAAGGCGCCACACGGGGAGGGATTTGCCTTCCAGCCTTTCTATCGCTTTCACCAGAGGGTGATATGGGCCAATCTCATCGTCCCGGTATGCACCCACCAAGAACAGCCCCCCCAGGGAGTCCTCCTCCATGATGTTTTCCAGGATATCGAGGGATCTCTGGTCCGCCCAATGAAGGTCATCCAGAAAAAGCACCAGGCATCTGCCTGGTCGGCACATGACCTTAAAAAAATCCATCACTGTTTTTTTGAAGCGATTGACGGTTTCCACCGGGCCCAGGGTCGGGACCGGGGGCTGCGGGCCGAGGAGTTTTTCCGCTTCGGGGACAAGTTCCGTGATGAGCCGCATGTTGACGCCGAGAGCGGTGCAAATGTCCTTGCGCAGGGATTCGAGTTCTTCCCTCGGGGCGGTCAGGATCCTTTGAACCAAGTCACGCAAGGATTGTGCAAAGCCGCTGTATGGGATGTCCTCTTGGTACTGGTCGAACTTGCCGGAAATGAAGTAGCCATTTCCCATTTTCGCCTTGGCGAGGCTCTCCCTGACCAGGGCGCTTTTTCCTATGCCAGCGTGGCCCGCCACCAGCATCAGCTCCTTTGAGCCGGAAATGACCCGGCCCATAACATGGGACAAGACTCTGGCTTCCTTCTCCCGTCCATAAAGCCTGCCGGAAAATACAAGGGCGCTCGGTATGTCTTTTCGCCCCAATGCAAAGGGAGCGATTGTTCCCTTTGCAACCCATCTGTTAAGGCACCTTTCCAGGTCTGCCAGAATGCCGCGGCAGGTCTGGTATCGCTCCCCGGGGACTTTGGCGAGGAGGCGCATCACGATATCGGAAAGGGGCAGCGGGATGTCGCCATTCACGAGATGAGGGGGCAAGGGCGTTAAGGCAAAGTGGGCGTGAGTCACCTTCTGCCTATCCAGTTTCTCGAAAGGAGTCTTTCCGGTGAGGCATTCATACATCATCGCGCCGGCGCAATAGAAGTCGGAAAGGTGATCGAGGCGGTGGCCCCTGCCAATATGCTCCGGGGACATATAGGGTAGGAAATCGCCCCACAAGCGTGAAGAGTAAGAATTGAGGTTTCCCGGGGAAAAACGCCGGCCGAAATCGAAACCAGAGATGATCGCAAAAGGTCTGCTGGAACGAAGGGTTATATTGGCAGGATGCAGGGCTTTGTGCGCAAGCCCTGCCGCATGAATTTCTGACAGCCCTGAAAAAAGCTCCAGTGCGTTTCTTATGCAGTCGCCGATAGAAAAAGGCATATTGATCAAGTGCTCGCTGAAAAGCCGTCCTTTTGCTTTTTCATAAACTATTTTGACCTGCCTATCAGACTCTTGTATCTCGAACTCAATAAATCTGACAATGTTATCGGAGCTAATTTTGGTGTAAATATCAACTTCTTTGCTGATTAAAAATATATTATGTACAGAAATTCCAGTCAGTATTTCAATAATTACATCAAATTTTGATTTATCATTGTTTGAGAATGAAAATAAATTGTAATTACTTCCACGGGCTAAACGTGTTCGTTTATTATAGTCAGGATTATTAATATTGTATTTAATTTTTTTCATATTTCGTTACCTCTACATGGAGGTTTTAATTTTGATTAAATTTAATATTGATATATTGTATATCTATTAATAAATAGAATGCCCCCGTAAAAACGATTTCGAGGGCGACTTGTATACAAATCGTCCTGTCCAATAGAAACTGTTTGGTGAATATACATATACTAATAACGTAACTAATTGATAACTATCAAGCTCAATCTAATTGTAACCCTCCCCTAAAATAGATACATTGAAAAGTAGAGCCTTCCGGTGAAAAAGAGAGTCCAAAAAGGAAGGAGCTACGATGCACCAGAGTCGATTCAGCGAGAGTCAGATTTTCCCGATTTTGAAGGAGGGGGAAGCCGGTCGGCAGGTCAAGGATCTATGCCGTGAATATGGGATTGCCCCGGGGACCTACTACAAATGGAAGGCCAAATACGGCGGCATGGAGTGTCCGACCTGCGGTGCATGAAAGACCTGGCAGAGGAGAATCGGCGCCTGAAGCAGATGGTAGCCGACCTGAGCCTCGAAAATCGGGCATTGAAGGACGTCATCGAAAAAAAGTTCTAAAGCCAGCTGAGAAGCGCGACCTGGTGACCATCCTTTGCCGGGACCACGGGCTGAGCGCCCGCAGGGCCTGCAAGGCGGTTGATTTGAGCCGGACCGTCTACTATTACAGGCCCGACCCCAACAGGGATCAGACGGAAATCCAGGTGCTTATCAGTCTGGCAGAGCAACATCCAAGGTTCGGTTTTAAAAAGCTTTTTCAAATATTGAGGAGACTTGGGCATCCGTGGAACCACAAGCGGGTCTACCGGGTGTGCTGCTCCTTAAAAATGAACCTGCGCCGAAAGGGGAAAAGGCGATTGCCGTGAAGAAATCCCCAGCCTTTGGCGGTGCCCGCAAATGCCAATAAATGTTGGTCCATAGACTTCATGAGCGACGTGCTCACAAGCGGATAGCGCTTTCGGACCTTCAACGTGGTCGACGACTTCAACCGGGAGGCCCTGGCCGTAGAGGTGGATACCAATCTTCCAGCCGCCCGGGTTGTCCGGGTGCTGAACCAGCTCACGGCGTGGCGCGGCTTCCCGGAAAAGATGAGAATGGATAATGGCCCGGAGCTGATGCCGGTGGCTCTGACGGACTGGGCTGAAGAAAACGGCGTGGAACTGGAACTCATCGAGCCGGGCAGGCCCATGCAGAACTCCTACATAGAGCGGTTCAACCGCACCTACCGGGAGGAGGTACTGGATTATTATATCTTCAGCCGTTTAAGCGAAGCCCGGGAGGTAACCGACCGCTGGCTGAAAGAATGCAATGAAGAACGACCACATGAGGCCCTCGGCGGACTGACGCCCGCCGAACACCTCATGGTCCACTCGCCGGAAAACTCTACTTATCCGTGGCACTAAAAAGGGGAGGTCTACATGCACTGGAAATTTTAACGGTATTTATCTTTCTTGGAATAAGGGTATTTGTCACTGATTCATAGCAGCATAGCAATAGGGGGGCAAATCTCAGGGGCCTTCTCGCCTTAGACCGGTTGCGTCAGGCAAGCTCACGTGCGGACAAAATAGAAGGGGGGGGCTAAATTTACCAAACTCTGGTGCTACTGGTTCCCACCTGCGTAGGCGCGGAATGGTTGTATCTCTCCAAAAAAAGCCGGGATTTTAGAGAAGAATATATGCCGAGCTATCCTTTACCCTAACTGCAAATTTCAGGCGGCACAACCGCGGCCGTTGCGCTAACCGGAGCCGGGAGTTTCACGAAAGACTTTTGAAATCTAAACTCAATAACCTCGCCGTTTCTTGACTAAAACTCATCTCAAAATAATTTTTCTATGAGGCTTATTAGGTTTTTGAATACTATTTCCTTTCGTAGCGGAAGAGATTTTCATCGGTATTATTAACATTAAGCCTCGAAGGGCTGCCTTTTCACCTAGTTCAAAAAGTTTTGAGGAAAGAGGGGCGGGGGTGCGGGGGAGGGGGGAAAAGCCAGCTTTTTCAAAAGGGGTTTTCCCCCCTCCCCTGCGAATTCCTTTTATTTTTCCATTTTTGAGATAGCTTCTAAATATATAGAAGGAAATCCGTTTTTTAACCCCTATATCTAACCGAAAATCGGGGCCAATTTCACCCGTTGAAAGCAAACCCCCCGGAAGGACCCGCAACCCCCTCCCAAAGCTTGATAGGCGCGGAGCCACAGAGAAGAAGCCGCGTAAAAATTAGCCGGCCGTCCTGTGATCGAGCGATTGCCAAACCCACACCAGAATAAGCCTAAACAAAAGCCTTGCTGCTCCCTCCTTCCCTGGCACCATTATAGAAATTGAGACCGGGTGCAGGGAGTCTCCCGATTGCATTGTCCCTCAGAAAATGGTAACTGTTCAGGACACGAACTGAAATCTGAATTGCGGGCAGGTTTTCCGCGGAGAGTGGCATAAACTCATTGATTTTGACTGGATCAATGGACCACAAGATGTCGGGGCAGGCAGGCACCATAGGCCGGCACTAAACGAAGCACTGCTCCATAAAAGATTAGTCCTGGATATGAGCCCAGTTAACCATGTTGTCACGACCGCCGTCCGGGCAGCCTTTACTGAAAAGGACGTTGGTCTCGTCCTGGACCTCCTTTCCCGCTATGGCCTTGAGCCCTGCCACCGAGAACCCGAACGCGTTCGGCTCGCCATTGTCAAACTCTCAAAAGGCAGCCTGGAAAGGCTCCTCTATCTCCTGGAAACGGCGAAGAAGGATTACCGGGACGTTCTTTGTTGGATAGAGACAGGGGAGCTTTCGGAGCCAGAGGGAGAAAAAACCCACCAAGCAGCTCTGGACCTGATCCAACGATGGGGCGGCAAGTAGCCGGGAAAAACTGCACCAGCCGAGCCATCATGTTTATTTGTGGCGTCCGGGTTTTCAGAAAGGTACCCCGGCAGAATCATCGGAAACCACGTAAAAACCTTTTGCCCTTCAGACTCCGAACAGCATTGATAGCCGCAATAAATTTGTTTCTTCTCATTTCCCTTAAAGACTTATCTCCTGCCATGTAACGGGATTCCCGCGCTTTGGTGGAATCACCGGGGTTTTCGCTTTTCCTCAATCCCGGGATTTCGGGCTGGTTGCTCCGCTCCCGCCGGTGTGGTAGGTACTCAAAGCCATAGGATATTCGTGCTTCACCCCAGCCTGAAAGTGAGACCATGCCGATACCGCTCAAAGAAATGACCATCGTAGACTTTTTAAAGGACAGGGCCACCAGGAACGCAGGAGATCTCGCCTTCCGGTTTATGGGCAACGGAGAACTCGACGGTCCGATCTCGGAGTGGACCTTCTCTGAGCTGTTTCAACAGAGCGCCGGAGTTGCGGAGGATCTTGTTGAGCAGGGGTTGGCGGGTTCGAGCGTTCTGCTGGCCTTTCCCCCCGGGCTCGAATTTGTCAAGGCTTTCTTCGGCTGCCTTCTGGCAAAGGCGAGGGCCGTGCCCGTACCCCTGCCCAATCCCCGCAGCAAGAACCCTCTCGGCAGGGTCCTCAACACGGCCAGGGCCTGCGGCGCGACAACCGTCCTGACCGACCCAAAGCTGGCCGAGATGGCCGCAGCAATGGCGCCCGACCTGCCTGTTACCCTCAAGGCGGTGACCGACCGTGTCGCCGCCTGTTGGTCCGGCCCCCGCGCCGAAATGGACGATGTCGCCTACCTGCAGTTCACGTCAGGCTCCACCGGCCACCCAAAGGGAGTCGCCGTCAGCCATTTCAACGCCGTCTCCAACCTGAGGGTGATGGGGCAGATGCTGCGCCTCAACTCCACCAAGCCGGCCATGGTATGGGCGCCCCATTATCATGACCTGTGCCTGGTCGGCCATGTGTTGGGCCCAGTCTACTACGGGTATGAATCCATCTTGATGTCTCCCATGGAGTTTCTCCTCAAGCCGGTGAGGTGGCTGCGCGCCATGAGCCACTACAAGGTGGCCAACACCGCCTGCCCCAACTTCGGCTACGAGTACTCGGTGCGGCGGATCAAGCCTGAAGACTGCGAGGGGGTGGACCTGAGCCACTGGCTGATTGCAGGCAATGGCGGAGAGCCCGTCCTGGAACAAACATTGGAAAGGTTCGCAGCAAAGTTCGGGCCTTACGGGTTTCGACCACAGACCTTCATGCCCACTTACGGAATGGCCGAATCCGTGCTCTTCGTGGCCGGGCTCAAATCCATGTCGGAGCCTCCCAAGGTGCTCCGGTTGAGCACTGAGGACCTGGAACGGCATGGGGTCCGCATTCTGGATGACGGCGAGCCGGGCGGACGCAGTTTCGTAAGCTGCGCACACCCGGGAGCCGACCACAGGGTCATCGCCGTAGACCCGGAAACCCTGACCCAGGCACCCCCGGACAAGGTTGGAGAGCTGTGGGTGCAGGGGCCCAGCGTTCCCGGCGCCTACTGGGGACTGCCAGAGGAGTCCGAGGCCACCTTCGGGGGACGTCTCGCCGATACCGGCGAGGGGCCCTTTCTCCGCACCGGGGACCTGGGCTTCGTGTCTGACGGCGAGGTTTACATCACCGGCCGGCTCAAGGACATGATTATCATTGCCGGGAAAAACCACTATCCAAGCGACATCGAACTCACGGTGCAGCAGTCCGGGGCTCCGGTTCGCCCGGGTGCGTGCGCCGCCGTGTCGGAATCCGTGGACGGGGCTGAAGAGCTTATTATCATTGCGGAGGTGGATGAACGCCGGATGCCGGCCGAGGCCAAGTCCGAGAACCCGGCGCCGGAAGTGATGGAAAAGTTCTGGTCTTCCGCTGCAAGGACGCTGGCGGGCGCCGTTTCCGCAGGGCATGGCCTGTCTGTGCGCTCGGTGGTATTCGTGGAGCCCCGAAGTCTTGAGAAGACATCCAGCGGCAAGCCCCGCCGGCGACACTACCAGAAACTCTTCCTTGAGGGGAAACTTGCGGCGCTTTATGAAAAGCGGATGCTATAAGTCCATTGTCAATTTAAGCGTTGGAAAACCCTTAGGACCTCAAACTATTGTGAAGGCTTCCTTCGCTTTGATCTCTGGTGGGATTGATGCGACACGATGTACCGTGGGGGCGCGAAATAAGGGTTTCTTATACAGGGTTATTCATCGAACCGACGGAAACGTCTTTGAGATTGCCGTTCGGCAAAAGATGGACTACGGATTCAGCATTGCCCGAGGGGAAGGGAAATGGCTGAAGGAGGGCGAAATAGGCCTTCGCGCCTTTGATAGTAAACAGGGAAGGTATGAACTATAAAAAAGCTCTCCCCATAAGGCATTCCGCCGCCGTAAAACGCTACAAAAGCAATGCCTTCTATTCAAAAAACGCAAAAAGCTTCTTTGAAAAGAGCACGACCTCGTCGAACATCAAAATTTCTTTGGCAATCCAGTCTCTCTCCGGCAAGCTGACAAAACTTGATTTTGTTTCTTCCATGCTGGCCACAAGAATTAAGAAGGAACGAAGAATTCCTATATCCGGTTCGGATAATGCCAACGAAGACACCATCAAAATCGACGGTTGCACTATCAAAGTAATTACAAAGAAAAGCATACTATCAAGAAATCACTATACGTTGCAATGCCATTACAAGGTCGTTTCCGGGCGCTTGAAAAATGCGAGCATAAACCTCGGGATGGAGCTTTTCGATTGGGAGAAAGAAAATTTTATCTGCGCGCCGGGAGCGTCTTACAACGCCGGGCGGTTTGAGCGGCACAACACCATCTACCCGCCGTTTTTACCCAAGAACAAATGGAAAAGAGACATCCCCATCATCACGTCCGGAATCCCCGGTTTCAATATCGATGAACCAAAATCGCGGATGGACTTGCTGGTAAGCGAAATCACCTCGCCCATGATCGGCTTCTGGCTGAAGAAGACTGGAAAAGGGTTCTGGCTTAAAACGAGCCAGCAAAGCGATATCGGCCACAACGGTTTTTGCCTGCGGGAGGATTTGCGCCAAAGAAAGCTTTCCGTGGACCTGGTAACGCCCGCTGTCCGGGAAAACGTAAGTTTCCATGGGGCGTCGGCTCTTCCCTCCTGGGACATGGGAAGGGATCTCCAAACCGGAGACGAAGTCAACCTGGAAATAATCGTCCATGTTTTCGATTGCATGAGCTTCGACGATTTCTACGCCTGCTTCAAGGAAATCCAAGCCCGGGAGAAAACCGGCCCTGCGCTATCCCCGAAAACCTTCCCCCTGTCCGGCAGCTGGGACTTGCTGGAGAAAGCGTACAACGAAAAAAAGTGGTCCGAAAAATTCTCTTACTACCATGCCGGGTTCCTGCCGCCCTTTATCCCGGCCGATGCATGGAGCGCAGGATGGACCGGCGGCCTGGCGCTTTCCTATGCCTTGCTGAACCGCGGCAGCCAATTGTCCAAAGATCGGGCCCTGCGGAACCTGTCGTTTTTTTTCAGCGACGGCGGGCAGTCTGACACAGGTATTTTTTACGCCACCAGCGACGGAACCCGCTGGGGGGGCGACAACTATTTTGTCTCCAGGCATATCGGAAGCAGGGACTGGATTCACGTCCGGCGCATAGGCGACTACCTGCTTTTCGCCCTCAAGCATTTCAAACTGCTGGAAGCAAGAGGGCAGAAGGCTCTCATCCGGGATGACTGGCGGGATAGGACCCAAAAGTGCGCCGACGCGGTGTGCCGGGTATGGGAGGCCAACCGGCATTTCGGCCAGCACATCGACCCGAACACCTTAAACATCCGGATAGGCAACAGCGATGCGGGTGGCATCATTCCCGCTGCACTTGCGGAATGCTATTCGTACTTCGGCCCAAAGCGATACCTTGCTGTCGCCGAAGAAGCCCTGTCTTTCTATTACGAGGATTACAAAAAAAAGGGCTTTACGGCAGGAGGCCCCCTGGAAACGCTCTGCGCGCCGGATTGCGAGTCCGCCATCAACCTGCTGGAATCCCTGGTGGCGCTTTTTGAGCATACCCGTAAAAAAGACTGGCTGGCCAAGGCCCATGGATACGCCGATTATCTCCGCACCTGGTTTTACACTTATGACGTTGCCTTCCCGCCTAGATCCGCTTACGGCCGCATGGGTGTGCGAACCACGGGCTCGATTCTTGCGTCTTCTCAAAACCGGTGTGCCGTGCCGAACCTGTGCACCCTGTCCGGAGACGTCTTCTGGAGATTGTACCGTTATACCAGAGACGAGTCCTTGATGCGGGTCATCCAGGAGTGCGTCCACAACGCCCAGCAATATGTATCGAGAAAAGACAACCCCATCCGGACCCTGCGAGGGGAAATCCTGCCCGACGGCACCATGCACGAGTGCATCCAGACGGGCGACTGGGCGGGCCCCATGGGCGAAATCCCCTACGAGTACCCCACCAGCTGGACCGAGGTGGCCCACATGCTTTCCATATGCGAGCTGCCCGGCATTTATCTAGTCTTGGACACGGAAAAATTGTTCGTCCTCGATCATCTGGAGGCGCAGGTCATCTCAAACAACGGGGAAGCCCTGGAGCTTGGAATATCCAACAAGACCAACCACGACGCCAAAACGACGCTTTTTATCGAGAGGGAGACACAAAGGACAACCACTCCGCCGATTGATCTGGGAAATAACAGCATGGAGCTTTTTATCCCTGCCGGCGAGACCATCCGGTATACCGTCAGGAAGAAGGGGCCTTAAATGGCGGTTTTTGAACCATATCCCCTTTTCTTTCCGCCCTGCCGCTTCGAAGCTTCCAACAAAACTCAACAACACGTCACCCGATAGGAAATAAGGGTTATAGGGTTTGCGGATTTATCCCAGGCCCCCAAATAGTACGGTGCCAGAATCCCCTCCAAGGCATTGATATCTGCCACCCACAGATGTTCTCGTGCTATCTTGAAGTCATTGAGATTCTTCGGCGTTTCTCGACGGTTACTATTGATAACGGTTTGATCCGATTTTGCCGCTGTGATAGGTATTATAAGGTGAATCGGCCCTCTATTCTTTCTGGCAGATGCGAAAACCTTGGGCCTGGTATCAAAGCCGGCCGGGGCTTCGAACGCAGGTATGAAACCGTATCCAGCAGCAGGGAGGAGCATTGAAGACCGCAGGACCGGAACCCAGAACCGCGGACCTGGGCGATGTAACCGTCGAGTACCTGGAATATGCCGGAAAGGAGCCGGCGGTGATCCTTCTCCATGCCACCGGGTTCCTCCCCTGGATATGGCACCCCATCGCCCGAAGGCTAAGCGCAGACAACAAAGTGCTGGCGCCATACTTCTGCGACCATCGCATCGCGGACCTGGATAAAGGGGGCCTCGACTGGGTGGTTCTCGCCCATGATCTGTCGCGGCTCACTAGAAAGCTCCGCCTGGACGCCACCTGCGTCGTGGGACACTCCATGGGAGGAGCGGTGGCCGTCCTGGCCTGCGCGCTTTTCGGCCTTGCGCCCCGGGCCCTGGTGCTCATCGAGCCCATCTTCCTCCCGGAGGAGTTGTACCGGACGCCCCTGACCGTGGAGCAGCACCCCCTGGCCAGCAAGTCCATCCGCAGGCGAAGGAGTTGGGAAGACCGCGAGGCCGCCCGGGCATACCTGCGCTCCAAGCCCCTGTTCGCAAACTGGGACCAGGAGGTCCTGGATCTCTACCTGGACCACGGCCTGGTGCATGACAACCAAGGGGGACTTACGCTCGCCTGCCAGCCCGAGCGGGAGGCCGCGCTCTTCCTGGGAGGAGGCCACCGCGATCCCTGGCCCCTTTTAAATGACATCCTGTGCCCGGTCCTGGTCCTGGAAGGAGAGACCAGCGAGAACCGCCCCTTCATCGACCTGGTGTCCGCTGCAAGGCGTTTTCCAAAGGGGCACCACGTGCTGGCGAAAGGCGCCGGCCACCTCATCCCTATGGAAAAGCCGGATGAGACGCTCAAGCTCATCCGGGACTTTCAGGCTGACGCAGCCTGATGCCTTGCACAACGAATAAAGGGAGAAGCCTTGATGGAAGACCTGAAAGCCTACTTCGCAGAGAAAAAAGGAATGGGCGTCCTTTCCACCTCAGGTGCGGACGGGACCGTAAATGCAGCGGTGTTCTCCCGTCCCCACTGCATGCCGGACGGCACCCTGGCCTTCATCATGCCTGAACGCAAGACTCATCGGAACCTTTTGGAAAACCCGCGCGCTCATTACCTGTTCCGCGAAGACGGCCCTGGCTATCGGGGCAAGAGGATCAGCCTCCGGAAGATGAAGGAGGAGAAGGACTCGGACCTTTTATACGAGCTCAGGAAAAGGGAGGGAGGCCCGGACAAGGGCAAGCCCCTGCACCTGGTCTTTTTTTTCGTGGAGGCCGTCCTGCCCCTCATCGGAGCCCTATAGCGCGGAGCCCATCGTTCCCTTTTTCAAGCCTTGCGCCGGAGATCCTATCCTTGGCTCGGAAAGCCTACAAGAAGCTCCGCGTCGTCATCGCGGGGGCCAACTTCGGCGGAACCGCGGCGGCCCTGGGCCTGCCCGGCGACGCGGACGTCACCGTCATTGACCCGCGGCCCTTTTTCGAGTTCCTTCCCAACATCCACGAACTGGTCAGCGGGATAAAAACGCCGGCACAGCTGAGGCTTTCCAGGGAGAGGATCATTGGAAGGGCCGGGCATCGCCTCGTGCAAGAAAGAATTGTGGAGTGGTCGCCCGACGAACGAACGTTGGCCACGGAAAACGGGCTCCGCCTCTCCTATGACATGGCGGTCTGTGCGGTGGGAGGGGTCTCCAACTTCTTCGGGACTCCCGGTGCCGAGGAGCATGCCTTTGATTTCAAAAGCGTGGACGACTGCCACGCCATCGGCACTGCCCTGGCCGGGCGTCTGGCAGCACCCGGCGAGCTTTCGGTCGTGATCGTCGGTGGCGGGATCGAAGGAGTGGAAGCCCTGGGCGAGGTGCTCCGGCGCTTGGGGAAAAGGCCCGGGGTCCGGATTCATTTGATAGAGGGAAGGGAACGGGTCCTCTCCTTCGGGCAGCCCGGCCTGCACAACGAGATCATGAGGCAGTGCCGCCATCTGCCCGTTTCCTTTCACCTGAGCGCCCAGGTCCGATCCGTATACCCCGGAAGCGTGGCCCTGGCAGATGGAACCATCCTGCCCGCGGACATGGTCATCTGGACCGGAGGCGTCACTCCACCGCCCTGCCTGGCCGATTGGGAGCTGTCGGAAGGGCATGGGCAGTGGGCCCGCGTATCGGCCGGGCTCCAGAGCTTCCGCTTCCCCGAAATCTTCGTGGTGGGCGATGCCGCAGGTCTGGAAAAGCCGTTGGGAAAGCAGGCCTACCATGCCTTGGAAATGGGCTGGCTGGCCGCGAAAAACATTCTTCGCCTTGCCGAAGGAAAGGAAGCCCAGGCATTTCAGCCCGCCCCAAAACCAACGCTGGTGGCGTTCGGTGACCGCACCACCTTCCTGGTGGCAGACTCCTTTTCCCTGGCGGGCCCTGCCCTGGCGCTCGCGAAGGAGGCGGTCTACCAGTCCGTGATGGCAGAACTCGACTCCGGCTGGGTAGGGAAACGGGCCCTGAAAATAGGAGCCAGGCTTTCCTCCGGGCTGCGGGAGAAGGTTTTTCCCTACGCCCTGTCGCCCCGAAAGCTCGCCTCTCTGGGGGGCGTCCGAATCATTCGATAACTTTTTCACAAGGCCTGCCCCATGGAAGAAAAGATCAAGCTGGGCATCTCCTCCTGCCTGCTGGGAAATCAGGTCCGCTACGATGCCGGGCACAAGCTGGACCGCTATCTGCGGGACGACCTGGGGTGCTTTATCGAGTGGGTCCCGGTCTGCCCGGAGGTGGAATGCGGCCTGCCCGTGCCCCGGGAGGCCATGCACCTCGTGGGAGCCCCTGTGGCGCCGAGGCTGGTCAGCATCCGATCAGGGGTGGACCACACGGAGCGGATGCGGCGTTTCACGACAGGCAAGCTGGACGAAATGGAACAGGCCGGACTTTGCGGCTTCGTCTTCAAAAGCAAGTCGCCTTCCTCGGGCATGCGGGGAGTCAAGATCTACACGGACAAGGGCATGCCCTCCACCAGCGGCTCCGGGCTCTTCGCCGCGGCCTTCATGGCGCGCTTTCCGCTCCTGCCCGTTGAGGACGAGGGCCGGCTGAACGATTGGGGCCTGCGGGAGAACTTCATAGAGCGCGTCTTTGTCATGCACCGGTGGCGGGCGCTCCTGGCCGCCGGCGGGGACTATAAAGCGCTTGCCGCCTTCCACACCCGGCACAAGCTCCTCATCATGTCCCACGGCCCGGCGGCAGTGAAGACCCTTGGGGCCATTATTGCCGGAGGCAAGGGGAGAAACCCGGAGGCCCTGCGGGAAGAGTACCTGGCGGTTCTCATGCCCGCCCTGGCCCTCAAGGCCACGGCCCGCAAGAACACCAACGTGCTGGACCACGTCATGGGCTACTTCAAGAAGCAGCTCACCCCGGACGAAAAAAAGGAGCTCAAGGAGGTCATCGCCGACTATCACGCCGGCATCCTGCCCCTCATCGTACCCGTAACCCTGCTGCGCCACTACGTGCGCAAGTTCGACGAGCCCTACCTGAAAAGCCAGGTATACCTCCACCCGCACCCGGCCGAGCT
>JBFMHL010000231.1:0-7612 GCA_040753055.1 Thermodesulfobacteriota bacterium
CCAAGTTTCCTCTTTATCTCAAGGAAATGGAGTTCAGATATAACCACCGAAACGAAGATCTTTTCTCTTTACTAGCCAATCTTTTAGTCTCTTTTGTGGCAGTTCCTTTATAATCACCAAACTTTTTCCTGAATCCGTAAGCGGCTTCAGGTGGCCCCGGAGGGCGGAAAAAGACTTTCACCCCAGGGGAAACACCATCCTTGACAAGAATGCTCCAGCGATGAGCTTTGGCCCCTTTAAGGAAAAGGTCCGTCACCGATTCAGTTTTTAATATGCATCCAAGCATGGCTGCTTTACCGCGGGCTTTCCCCCCGGTGTTCCTTCCGCACCCTGCCTTCTCCGTATCCGCCCTATCCCCGCAAGATGCATTCGGACGGTTAGCAAGGCGGCAAGGATGAGGCGGCGCAGGCGTATGGGGCCAACCATCGAGGCGCCTCAAGACGAATTAGGCGCAGCTATACGTTTGCATGCACCTTGGTATTACTCGTCCGCGCAGAGCTTCTCCGTCGTGAGCATGGACAAGGCCCAGATGGCGTCCGCGGGGAGCTGGCGGCTGATGGTTTCATCGAAGAGGATCAAGGAGCGGGCGGGGAACTCCTCGTCGGCGGTCCACAGGAGGACGGCCACGGGGATCTTGACAAAGGGCTGGAAGGTGAAGGCCTGGTCGGCCATGGGCAGGGGCTCGCCGCAGAGCTTTGCGGCATTGCGTTTGAATGCGGCCGGGTCCTTGCCGAAGCGGCCGGCGATCCTGTCCAGGGGAAGGGCGTGGGGGCCCGTGAAGAAGTGGGCTTCCTTGAGGTCCTGGACGCTCACGAGCTTTCCGGTGGGCACGCGCGGAGTGACGTTCAACAGGTAGACCAGCAGGCAGAGGATGAAAAGCGGGGAGGTGACGGGAGCCAGCCCGCCCTGCCGCGCCCGGAGCACGGTCCGGTTTTCCATGTCCACCACCACTTTCTGGCCGAACATGGAAAGTGAGAGCCCCGATACTCCGGCCCCGTCCCGTTCCTTCCAGGGCTCCGCCACGGCGTCGGCGCAGAGCAGGAACAGGTCCTTCTTGGCAAGCTCCTCCCAGTGCTCGTCCGGTACGGACATCTTCGAGCCCGGGGCCTTTGCCGCCATCTCCCTCCGTCTTTTCTGCATGGAGAGAAAGCCTTCCGAGTAGGGATAGGGGCCCTTTCCGAAGTTCTCGCAAGGGAACTGGGCGCAGTCCGCCAGGCAGCAGGGGATGCGGTTCAGCGCCGCGCATTCCAGGATGGGGCAGCCCGCGCCCAATAGCTTTCGCTGCACGGCGAGCTTTTGGGCTCCCAGGTCCGAGTTCCCCGGCCCGCATGTACCGCAGGCGCCGGAGATGTGCAACGCGCAGCAAGAGCAGTCTATTCCGCAAGCACCGGTTGCCATGAAGGATCTCCCGAAAGAAGGAATGCTCCCAGAACCCTGACGCATGAACCTGCAACCGGCCGGCGGACCGGGCAGGCGGAATGATCATGCGACTCTTTATCAAAAATAGCAAAAGCCGGTGCACGGACGCAACCGGACATTGGCCGCTCCCCAGGGGGGGAACCATTGCGAATTTCGCCGGGGATGCGAGGAAAGGCATTGCCGGAAATGAGGGGAAAGGACGGCGAAGAGGAGTGGAACCCCTTTAAGGGACAAGGGATCCCGCTCCTCTCCTCGCACAAAGAGAGCTAAAGCTTGTAGACCCGGAGCATGTTGGTGGTGCCGGCTCCGCCCACGGGGTGGCCCGCGGTGATGATGATGATATCGCCTTTCTTTGTCAGGCCGGTTTCCAGGGCGTGGCGGGCCGAGGACTCGATGAGGTCGTCGGCGTCGTCGGGCGCTTCCGCGGGAAAGGGGCGGACGCCGAAGTAGAGGCAGAGATGGCGCAGGGTGGCCGGCTCCGGGGATAGCGCGATGATGGGGCAATGGGGCCGGAACCGCGAGATGTGGTGGGCGGTGATGCCGGACACGGTGGAGGTAACGATGGCTGTGGCCGAGAGCTGGTAGGCCAGTGAGCAGGAGGCGTAGGCCACGGACTCGGCCACGTCCTTTTCCGGCGTGAGCTTCATGTAGCGGTCCAGGGGGAGCTGGTTCTCGGCGGTGCGGGCGATTTTCGCCATGTACTGGACGGCTCCCACCGGGTGCTGGCCCATCGCGGTCTCTTCCGAGAGCATGACCGCGTCTGTGCCGTCCAGGACCGCGTTGGCCACGTCGGTGGCCTCGGCGCGGGTGGGCCGCGGGCTTTCCACCATGGACCTGAGCATCTGGGTGGCGGTGATGACGGGTTTGCCTGCGGCGTTGGCCTTCTTGATGATCATCTTCTGGACGCCGGGGACCTCTTCCAGGGGGATCTCCACGCCCAGGTCGCCCCGGGCCACCATGATGCCATCCGCGGCTTCCAGGATGGCGTCTATGTTCTTCACGGCCTCGTGCTTTTCGATCTTGGCGATGATGGGTATCAACCGGTTTCCCATGGCGGCTTTCAGGTCCTCGATGTCCGAGGCTTGGCGGACAAAGGAGAGCCCCACGTAATCCACGCCCTGGGAGAGTCCGAACGCCAGGTCGTTCTTATCCTTTTCGGTCATGGACGGGACCTTAAGGCTGGCGGTGGGCAGGTTGATGCCCTTGTGGGAGGTGAGCAGGCCTCCGGACGTGACCTGGCAGTGGATGTGGCCTTCGTGGACGCTTGCCACGACGATCTCGAGCAGACCGTCGGCCAGAAGGATGAGATCGCCTTCCTTCACCTCGTCCGCCAGCTCCTTGTAGGTGACGGGAATCTCGCCGGGCTCCGGGTTTGCCGAGAGAACAACCTCCTCGCCCTTGTTGAGCATGACGCCGGCCTCGGGCAGGACGCCCACGCGGATCTTTGGGCCGGAAAGGTCCTGAAGGATGGCCACGGGCTTGTTCAGGTCTGCTGCCACCTTCCGGATGGTGGCAACCTTGGCGGCATGCTCCTCGTAGGAGCCGTGGGCGAAGTTTAGGCGCGCCACGTTCATGCCGCCCATGATGAGCCGGGCCAGGACATCAGGATTTTGGCTGGAGGGCCCGATGGTGCAGATGATCTTGGTGAACGGCATGGAGCCTCCTCTTGGTGGGGGACACGGCACGGGATTACGCTTGGATTGAGAGGGCAATGTATCCGTTTTCGAGGCAAAAGAAAATGGAGGAAATGCAAAAGTGCCGGCAGCAGCGGCGGGGAGGGGGGGCTTCTTCTCGGCGGGCTATACGCCCCCCCCAAACAATGCGGGGAAGCCTTTGCGCATGAAAGGCTTCCCCGCGATACAGCGCTTCTTCCTGATTCTTAGGCTTCCGCCTTGACCTCGCGGCCCGCGTACTCGGCATACACCATTGCGGTGGTGCGGTACACCAAGTGGGCCAGCTTGGAGAACGGGGTGTAGGCGAACAGCATCCACACCGCGGTCAGGTGGAGGTAGTAGATGATGTAGGTGACCGTGGCGGCCCCGGCAAGCCGGGCCATTTCCGTGCCCAGGCCGGTGACTGCCAGCGCCATGACGAGCCCGATCAGGAACCAGTCCTGGTAGGCGGTCTTGGCGTGCTTGGGATCCTTGGAGAGCCGGTCCTTGATCATGGCCAGCGCTCCGATGGCCAGGGCCAGCCCGGAGGCGTTGGCGAGCCACTTCACCGGCAGCCACTGGGAGTAAGGGGCGTGCCAGGCGTGCTCGTAGCCGGTGAACAGCATGGAGCCGTACAGGACCACGAAGAAGATCCCGGTGACGATGAACAGGCCGATGAAGCCGAAGAGCACCATCATGTGGCTGGTGGCGCGGCTTTTATTGGCCGAGCACTCGGAGAACTTCCGGTGGGAAAGGATCGTGACGAGCACCTTGGGCAGGGTCTTGAGCATTTCCATGACGGAAAGGGGCCCGGCGTTCTGGACCTTGCCCTCGGCCACGGCGTTTTGGTGCATGTCGTTCACGAATGCCTTGAGCGACAGCAGGAACACCACGACGGCGAAGATCATGGTGGGTACGAAGGTGATGTCCACGAGCCAGGAGCTGAAGAACTCGCTGGTGGCGATCTGGCCGTGGATGTCCAGGTGCGGGTGGAAGTTCAGCAGGTTCCACTGGGAAAAGGGCGTCTCCGAAGCGAAAATGAGGTTCAGGATGGGCCCCAGGACCTTCATGAGGATGGGTCCGATGATCTTGCCCATGACCAGGAACAGGACAAGGGGAATGGCGATAAGGATCGGGAGCTTCTTGGGATCGTTGACGGCCTGCGCAAGCCACTTGGGCTTGGCGTAGGACTCGATGGCATAGTTGCGGATGGCGCCCAGGACGTCGCCGGGCTTGGCGCCGCGGGGGCACTTCTCCGAACAGTCGCCGCACTGGTGGCAGAGCCACACGTCCATGTCGGAGGTAAGCCGATCCGAAAGACCCCAGGAGGCCGCGATCATCTCCTTGCGGGGGAAGGGCTTGTTGTCCGGAGCGATGGGGCAGACGACGGAGCAGGTGGCGCACTGGTAGCACTTCTTTAGGGTGTCCCCTCCCCGCGCGTTCAGCTCCTTTATGAATTTCACATCGGGTTCGAGCATCTTTGCGCTCATCTTTACTTTTCCTCCCGTGAAAGGCGGGCCGGTCTTCGGTGCCGCCGAAAGCTTTTCGAGGCCGGGCGCGCGGGAGGGTTTCCCGCGCGCCCTTTACCGGCCTGCTAGAAGCCCTTGAAGGGGTTGGGACCCAGCGCTTCGACGGATTCCACAAACTCGTTGATCATTTGCGGGAGCTTGTCGAACTCGTCAATGGCGATCTCCTTCTGGGTCACGCGCTCCGGCTCCAGGGCCAGGCTCGCCAGGGCCTCGCCGATCTTCTTCATGCGGATGGAAGCGAGCTCGGAGCCCTTCACGAAGTGGCACTGGTAGTCGTCGCCGTGCTTGCAGCCCAGGAGCATGCAGCCGTCCATGCCCTGGCTGAGCGCGTCCTTGATCCAGATGACGTTTACCGAGCCCAGGCAGCGGACGGGCACGAACCGGACCTGATGGTTGTACTTCAGGTGGTTGTACCCGGCCATGTCAATGGCGGGGTAGGCGTCGTTCTCGCACACCAGCACCAGGATGCGGAACGGCGGCTCGGAGTAGTCGTCCTCGGAGGGCACCTTGATGGATTTGACCTGGGAGCCCACGGAGTCAATGTTGTAATCGGCGAAGCCGATGATGCGCTCCGGGCAGGCGCCCATGCAGGTGCCGCAACGGCGGCAGCGGGTGGGGTTGGGCTTGGGCGTTCCGCGCTCGTCGTCGTCCAGGGCGCCGAAGGGGCATTCCTCCGTGCAGCGCTTGCACTGGGTGCAGCGCTGGAAGAAGAAGTCCGGGAAGGTCATGTCGCCGGACCGCGGATGCACCGCCACGCCCCGGTTGACCGACTCCAGGCACTGGATGGCCTTGAGGGCCGCGCCCGTCGCGTCATCCATGGTTTCTTCCATGGTGAGGCTGCGGCGGATGCCGCCGGCCGCGTAGATACCCGTACGCTGCGTCTCGTAGGGGAAGCAGATGAAGTTGGAGTCGCAGTAGCCGTTGAACAGCCCGATGTCCCGGAAGGCCGGGCCCTGGCGGTAGGCCAGGTTGACGACGGGGTCGAACTTGGTCTCGGGGACCATGCCCGTGGCCAGGACCACCAGGTCGGCGGCCACCTTCACCTCGGGACCCAGCAGCGTGTCCTTGGCGGTGACCGCCAGGCCCGCACCGTTCTTGGCCACGGAGGCCACGGTACCTTTGGACAGGAAGATGCCGGGGTCCTGCTGCACGGCCTCGTAAAACTTTTCGGTGAGGCCGGGGGTGCGCATGTGCTGGTAGAAGATGTAGGCCTTGCCGTCGGCGTAGTCCTCGGTCACATACTTGGCCTGCTTGAGCGCCACCAGGCTGGTGACGGAGGAGGTGTAGGGGAAGTCGGCATCGTCGCCTTCCCCGGGGCTCTGGACAAAAACCACGCTCTTGGCGGGCTTGCCGTCGGAGGGACGCACGATCTTGCCGGCCGCGGCCATCTTCTCGAAGGCCGCGTTGGTGATGACGTCGGGAATCTCGCCGAAGCCCAGGGAGGCGAACTCGCCCTGCGTAGGCTCGTAGGGGCGCCAGCCCGCGGCCAGCACCACGGCCCCGAACTTCTCGCCGTTGGGATCGGTTTTGAGGATGTCCTGCTTTCCCTGGTTATACTCCAGGTAGGCGTGGTGCAGCTGCTCTGCGTTGAGATCCTTGCCAGAGGCGTCCACACGCTTTTCCGGGGGCAGCGGGTAGGGAACGTCGAACTCGATCTTTTCACCGGGCTTCTTCAGCGTGACGGTGAAGTCGCCGGGCTGGCCCGCGATGCGCGCCACCACGGTGCCGGTCTTGACCTTGATCTTGGGATGGTTGGTGACCTTGGCGATCAGGTCCTCGGCCATGGGCTTCTGTAGCGAGTCGTAGGGGTAGCTGACGGGGAGCTGGCGCCGCACCTGGCGGGCCCAGCCGCCCAGCCGGTCTTCCTTCTCCACCACCACCGCCTCGTAGCCGGCCTTGGCGGCTTCCAGCGCCGCCGTGAGCCCGGCCACGCCGCCGCCGATGACCAGGATGCGGCGGTTCATGGTCTCGAGCTTATAGGGCTCGGGCACCTTGATCTTTTCCACCTTGACCATGCCCATGCGCAGGTAGTCCGCGGCCATGAGCTGGACGTGGGGCACTTCCGCGTCGGCTGCATCGCCGTCGGGATGGACCCAGGCCACCTGCTCGCGCAGGTTCACGCGCTCCACGGTAACACCGGGGAAGCGGAAGATGTCGAAGAACACGCGGCGGGAGCAGGCGCCGATGACGATGGCCTCGGGCTTGTTCTTCTCGATGTCCTTCTTGATTTCAGCAACGCCCTCGGGGCTGCAGAGGGCCTTGTGAATGTAACAGTTAGCGTATCCTTCCTCGCGGGGTACGTCCTTGATCAGGCTTTCCAGATTGACGGCCTTGCCGATGCCGCACCCGGCGCAGAGGAAAAAGCTGATTTTCTTGGCCATGAAATACCTCCTAGCGCGTAACCAGGGTCTGGATCGCCTTTAGAGCCATCCCGGTGGCATGCTGGTTCGAGGAAACCACGTCGGCCGGCTTTGCGGCGCAGCCCGTGGCGAACATGCCGCCGCGTTCCGGATCGTTTACGAAGAAGCCCTCGGGGGTCTTGGCAAGGGCTGCCGGCAGCTTCTTGCCGGCCGCGGTGGGCTGCATCCCGGTGGCCAGGACCAGCATGGAGACCTTCTCCCGGATCTTCTCGCCGGTGACGGCGTTCTCAGCGGTGACGATGATGTCGCCCGTGGCGGCGTCCTCGGCCACCTCGGCAACCTTGCCCTTGACGAAGAACACGTTCTTGTCTTCCTTGATCTTCTGGTAGAAGCGCTCGTAACGCAGGCCGGGGGCGCGGAGGTCAATGTAGAAGATGAAGATCTTGGCGTCCGGATACTGCTCCCGAATGTAGGTGGCGTGCTTGAGGCTCGCCATGCAGCAGATGTAGGAGCAGTAGTTCAGGTGGTTCTGGTCACGGCTTCCGGCGCACTGGGCAAAGGCCACGGACTCCGGCGCCTTGCCGTCGGAAGGCCGCAGGATCTTGCCGCCGGTGGGTCCGGTGGTCGCGGCCATGCGCTCCAGCATCATGTT
>JBFMHL010000232.1:0-19554 GCA_040753055.1 Thermodesulfobacteriota bacterium
GCCGCGAAGCCAGGGCTTCGCGGCCGCATTATTTGATGATGTTGCCCGGAAATGAAAAAGGGCCACGGCCGAAACCGCAACCCCTTGTTCTCCGTGGAGGCGGCAACCGGATTCGAACCGGTGAATAACGGTTTTGCAGACCGTTGCCTTACCACTTGGCTATGCCGCCAAAAAAAATGGAGCGGGAAACGGGATTTGAACCCGCGACTTCGACCTTGGCAAGGTCGCACTCTACCACTGAGTTATTCCCGCTCAGTTGGGCGCCTTTTTACGCTGGAACTTTGCCTCTTGTCAACCCAAAAAAAGGCTTAAAATCAGGGCTTGATGAGATTCGCGAAGTTCTTGAAGTAGCTCGCGCCGGAAGCGATGGTCAGGCCCAGCGCGATCCAGAGGGTGATCATTCCGATCCGGTGCAAATCAAAGCCGAAATACGAGTAATGCAACAGCAAGGGAATGATGGCGCCGATCTGGAAGCCCGTTTTCCATTTGCCCAGGCGCTCCGCGGCGATGACGATTCCCTGCTCGGCCGCGATACCACGCAGGCCCGTGACAGCCAGCTCGCGCCCCGCGATCACGCACACCATCCAACCCGGAATGCGATGCTGCGCCACCAGCATGATGAGCGAGCAGACGATGAGGAGCTTGTCGGCCAACGGGTCCAGAAACTTGCCCAGGTTGGAGACCATTCCCCGGGTGCGGGCGAAGTAGCCATCCAGGTAATCCGTGATGGCCGCCAGCGAAAACACGATGGCGGCCAGAAAGCTCAAGATCTTGTTGCCGGATAAAAGCAAAAGGACGATGGCCGGCACCGCTCCGATCCGGTAGATGGTCAGCAGGTTGGGGTTGGTCCAGAGGTCCCTGGGGCTAACGATCTTGAACATGGCGGCCCTGCTCCTTCGGGTTGACCTTGTAACAGCGATTGTCCGAATTCCTGCCGGATTCCACCGACCCTGAAACCATCAGCGCTTCAAGCGCAGGTGAAGATCGAACCAGCCGTCAATCTACCAAGTATAGCATGGTAAAGCTCTCTCCGGCTCAACGGGGCCGGGTGTCACTGCGTCAATCGGGAACTGCCGAAACCAGTTTTTCAGACCGCTCTTTTCTTCCTGCCGTAAGACCCGACGGGCACTGTCCGGCTGCCCCGCGCCGGCCTGGAAACCCTGGAAATCACCCTTTCAGGGGGTTTTCCTTGGCTTCCAGGTACAGGTCCCTGCACCGTTCGCTGCAAAACATCAGGCTCTCTCCATCCACCCGGGCGCTCACCCCCTGGCGGCGGGGAAAGTAGACCTTGCAGTAAGGGTCCTGGACCATCACATCGTCTATCTCCTGAGGCCGGCCGCTTTCTCCGGGCGGAATATGCCGGGCGCCGCCGGAGAAGGCGGACTTGATGATCCGGTAGACGATGTAAAAAAACGCCGCAAAAAGAAGTAGTCTCACGGAAAGGCAACCACCTTCTGGCCTTCTTCGTCAAGGGCGGAAAGAAGCTCCCGCATGGTTTTGTGCAATACGGGATGTTGTATATCCTGTGCTATATCACAAAGCGGAGCGAGGACAAAACGCCTTTTGTGCATCCGGGGATGGGGCAGGATGAGCTCCGGGCCCTCCGCCACCAGATCGTCGAACAGAAGCACATCCATGTCCAAGACGCGGGGGCCGAAGCGGGGTCCGCCGGGCGTTCTTCCCACCTCGGTTTCGATGTGCTTCAAAAGGGACAGCAGGCCGGCCGGCTGCATCGCCGTGGCCACCTTGGCCGCTCCGTTCACGAACCAGTCCTGATCCAAATAGTCCACCGGCTCGGTCATGTAGAGCGGAGAAACCGCCACCACCTTGCAAAAGCCCGAGCGGTCCAGCCGCTCCATGCCTTCGCGGCAGTTCTTCTCCCGGTCGCCCAGGTTGGCCCCGAAGCCGATGTAGGCGATGTGGTCAAAACGCAAGCTTCTTCATCCTTTCCACGGCCTCGGCGATCCTTTGGGCCGAAACGGTGAGGGCCATGCGGAAGAACCCTTCGCCCGCGGCCCCGAAGCCGTTGCCCGGCGTGGCGACGATGCCGCAGCGCTCCAGCAGAAGGGTGCAGAAGTCGGCGGAGGTCGTCCCCTTGGGCACCTGGCCCCAGATATAGAAGGAGGCCTTGGGCTTGTTGACGGTAAGCCCCATGTCGGAAAGGGCCGCGGCCAGCATGTCCCTGCGTTCTGTGTAGATGGCCATGTTCTGCGCGACGCAGGACTGGTCTCCGTCCAGCGCGGCGATGCCGGCCATCTGGATGGCGTCGAAGGCGCCGGAGTCAATGTTGCTCTTCACCTTGCCCAGGGCCTGGATCACGTCGGCGTTGCCCACGGCGAAGCCCAGACGCCAGCCGGTCATGTTGTAGGTCTTGGAGAGGCTGTGGAACTCGATGCCCAGGTCCTTGGCACCGGGAACCTGGAGGAAGCTCATGGGCTCGTAGCCGTCGAAGCCCATCTCCGTGTAGGCCGCGTCGTGGGCCACCACCATTTTGCGGTCTTTGGCGAACTCCACCACCTTCTGGAAGAAGGCCGTGTCCGCAACGGCGGCGGTGGGGTTGTTGGGGTAGTTCAGGAACATGAGCTTGGCCGAGTCCGCCACCGAGCCGGGAATGGCGGCAAGGTCCGGCAGGAAGCCGTTTTCCTTCTTGAGGTCCATCAGATAGGGGGTACCCCCGCAGAAGGAAACCGAGATGGCGTAGACCGGGTAGGCCGGGCTGGGGCACAGCGCCATGTCGCCGGGGTTGATGTAGGCCAGCGGCAGATGGGCGATGCCCTCCTTGGAGCCGATGAGGGTGATGACCTCGGTCTTCGGGTCCAGGGCGACGTTGAAGCGCCTTTTATAAAACCGCGCCACGGCCTCGTTGAAGGAGCCCATGCCGGAGTAAGACGGGTAGCGGTGATAGCGCGGGTCCGCCGCGGCCTTGGAAAGCGCCTCCACGATGTGAGGGGGCGTGGGAAGGTCCGGATCGCCCACGCCCAGGTCAATGATGTCCACGCCGCGGGCCTTGACCTCGGCCTTTTTCCGGTCAATCTCGGCAAAAAGATAGGGCGGAAGCTTGACGATGCGGTCCGCGCGATCGAACTTTTTCATGAAACCATTCCTTTCTGATGAATACTGTCCGGACTGAACCATCCTGGGGGAAAGGCCATCTGAGAAGCTGTTTCATAACCCCATCTGACGTTCCAGGTCGGCGTTCCTTCGCCTTCTCAAAATGCTCGCATACAAACTGTATGCTCCGTTTTTTCGTCTTTCCCGCGAAGCCTAACGCAGCAGGTCGCGTTTTCAAGCAGCCTAAGCGTCGGGGCCCATCTCCGCCCGGTAGATGATTCTGGCCTCGCCCTCCAAGTAAATATCCTTCCAGGTAAGACCCTTCTTGGTGAAGTGGACCGCCAGCGTCATGCCCCCGCGGGTGTGCACGGAGATGGGGGAGAAGCTTGCGTCGGCCGCGCTCCGTACGATGGCCGCGGCCACCGCGCCGGTCCCGCAGGCCAGGGTCTCGTCTTCCACGCCCCTTTCGTAGGTGCGCAGCTTGATTTCTCCGCCGCGGAGGAACTGAGCGAAGTTCACGTTGGTTCCGGCCGGCGCAAAGGCCGGATGGTTGCGGATCAGCCTTCCGTGCTCCACAACCGGGGACGTTTCCACGTCGTCCACCAGGAGCACCACGTGGGGAACTCCGGTGTTCACGAAGCTTACGTTGAACTTGGCCCCGGCCACGTCCAGAGGGAAGAAGAACCTCTGGTCCCTGGGGTCGGTGAGCTTCGCCTTTACTCCGTCCTCCAGGATCTCCGCTTCAATGATTCCCGCGATGGTCTCGAAGCGCATGCTCTTCGGCGCCATGCCCATCTCGAAGGCCAGACGCGCAACGCAGCGAGAGGCATTTCCGCACATCTCGGCCTCCGAGCCGTCGGAGTTGAAGAACTGCCAGCGGAAGTCGGCTTTTTCGGAGTTTTCCAGAAAGATGAGCCCGTCGGCTCCTACCGACAGCTTGCGCGCGCACCACTTCCGGGCGAGCTCCGGCATCTTTTCCTTGGCAAAAGCAAGGTCTCGGTTGTCTATGATGATGAAGTCGTTTCCGGCTCCACTCATCTTGATGAACTGGGGGGATTTCATGGGGAGCTCCTGCCCGACGGAGCGGGCTTTCACCGTATCGAAAAACTTCCTTCCTTCGGGTTTGCCAGCCGGCCTTCAGCTGAAAGCGGACTCGCCCCGGACCAGGTCCTCGTATGTTTCCCGCTGCCGCACCACAACGAAGCGGTTTTCCGAAACCATGATCTCCGCGGCCCGCGGCCGGGAGTTGTAGTTGGAGCTCATGGACATGCCGTACGCGCCTGCGCTCATGACAGCCAGCAGATCGCCCGGGCGCGCCGCTGCCATCTTCCGGTCCTTGGCCAGAAAGTCGCCCGACTCGCAGATGGGCCCCACCACGTCGGCCGTGATCTCGCCCTCGGTTTTCCGGACGGGCCAAACTGCATGATAGGCTCCGTAGATGGAGGGCCGCAAAAGATCGTTCATGCCCGCGTCCACGACGAGGAACTTCTTTGCCGGACCTTCCTTTTCATACAAGACGCGAGTCACCAGGATTCCGGCGTTTCCCACGATGGCCCGTCCCGGCTCGGCGATCACGGTCAGGTCAATGCCGGCCATGGCCTGGCGAATGGCGGCGGCGTATTCGCCGGGAAGGGGAGGGGCCTCGTTGTCGTAGGAAATCCCCAGGCCGCCGCCCACATCCAGATACTGGATGGAAAGCCCCGACTCCCGAAGGGCGGCCACGATGGGCGCCATGCTCTGGACCGCCTCCACAAAGGGGCCGGTCTGGGTGATCTGGCTTCCGATGTGGAACGTGACCCCTGTGGGCTTGATATTGCCCAGAGACGCCGCCTTCCGGTAGAAGTCCAGCGCATACTCCTTGGCGATGCCGAACTTGTTCTTCTTCAAGCCCGTGGAGATGTAGGGATGGGTCTTGGGGTCCACGTCCGGGTTCACCCGCAGGGCCACTGGCGCGGTTTTCCCCAGCTCCCGCGCGCGCGCGTCTATCACCGCCAGCTCGTCGAAGGACTCCACGTTGAACTGCAAAATGCCTTTGGTGAGAGCGAAATCAATTTCCCCCGCGGTCTTTCCCACTCCCGAGTAAACGATCTTCTGCGGCGTCACGCCCGCGGCCAGCCCCCGGTAGAGCTCGCCCCCGGAGACAATGTCCAGGCCGCAGCCCAGGTCCGCCAGAGTCTTGATAACCGCCATGCCGGAGTTGGCTTTGGCCGAGTAGCACAAGAGATGCGGCGTGCCCGCGAAGGCCTCGTCAAAGGCCCGGAAGTGCCGGGTGAGGGTGGCGCGGCTATAAAGATAAAAGGGAGTCCCCACTTCCTCCGCAATGGCGCGGATGCCTACATCCTCGCAACAAAGCTCGCCTTCCCGGTAATGGAAATGATGCATGAAGATCCTCGCAGTGTGCCTGATATTTTCAGATCAGCCCGCTATTTCAACGGGCCGTGAACCGTCCGTCTTGTCAAGGGGATTTTCTCCCTTCATTCGGCAAAAGTCCCTTAAGCTTTTCAACCTTCCAGCCCCAGGGATTTCTTCGCCTCGGTGATGGCCTTCTTCACGTTTTCCTCCGCGGTGCCGCCCTTGGTCTTGCGCCGGTTCACCACGGCAAGCGTCTGCAAAAACTCGTGGATGTCCGGCCCGGCCTCTTCGCAGAAACGGTTGAGCTCGTCCAGGCTCAGCTCGTCCAGCTCCTTCTTTTCTCTTATCGCGTAGGCCACGGTCTGCCCCACCCGGTGGTGGGCCTCCCGGAAGGGCACGCCTTTGGCGGCAAGGTAGTCGGCCAGGTCCGTCGCGTTCAGATAGCCGGACGAAGCGGCCTCTCCCATGCGCCGCGCATTGAAGCCGAGCTTCGGCAGCATGGCGGCGAAAACCGCCAGGCTCTGCTTCAACGTGTCCACCGCATCGAAAAGCGGCGGCTTGTCCTCCTGCATGTCGCGGTTGTAGGCCAGGGGCAGGGCCTTCATCAGCGTGGAAAGCGCCACGAAGTCGCCCAGGACCCGGCCCGTTTTTCCGCGCGTAAGCTCGGCCACGTCCGGGTTTTTCTTCTGGGGCATGATGGACGAGCCCGTGGAAAAGGAGTCGGGCATGTGGACGAAGCCGAACTCGGACCCGGCCCAGAGCACCAGCTCCTCGGACATGCGGGAGAGGTGCACCATGGCGATGGTGGCGGCCGAGATGAACTCCAGGGCGAAGTCGCGGTCGGATACCGCATCCATGGAGTTCTTGCTCGCTCCGGAAAAGCCCAGAAGCTTGGCCGTATACTCTCGGTCCAGAGGGAACGTGGAGCCTGCAAGGGCCGCGGAGCCCAGCGGCATCACGTTGATGCGGAAAAGCGCATCCGAAAAACGCTCGTGGTCCCGAGAGAACATCTCGAAGTAGGCCATCAGATGATGGGAAAGGAGCACCGGCTGGGCCCGCTGCATGTGGGTGTACCCCGGCAGCACCACGCCCAGATTGCTCTCGGCCTGCATGACCAGCGCCTCCGACAGCCTCCGCAGCAGCTCCAGGACGACCTTGGTCTCATCCCGCAAATACAAACGCACGTCCGTCGCCACCTGGTCGTTGCGGGAGCGGCCCGTGTGCAGCTTGCGCGCCGTGTCGCCGATGAGCTCGGAGAGGCGGCTCTCCACGTGCATGTGGATGTCTTCCAGGCTGTCGGAAAACTCCATCTCGCCGGCCGCGATCTCATCCTTGACCATCCCCAGTCCGGCCACGATGGCTTCGCACTCCTCCCGGGTAAGCACTCCGGCCTTCTCCAGGGTTTTGGCGTGGGCGATGCTGCCGGCTATGTCGTGGGCATACAGACGGCAATCAACTTCGATGGAGGAGGTGAAGGCCTCCACCAGGTTGTCGGTCGCCTCGGTAAACCTTCCGCCCCATAATTTTCCCGCCATGACGGACTCCGGCTGCAATGAGGAATAAAGGAGAAATTTTTCAGGGCAGTACCGAAACCCGCTTTTGAAAAAGCGGATCGTCTTTACCCTTATACGCTGCTTTTTAAGCTTTGTCGGTCAATGCTCGGCAGACCTCAGGCTGTTTGTTCATTAAGCACATGTACCAAAGAAAAGCATCGAATCGAGCCTGTTACAACGCCCATACTAGAGCTTTCTTTTGGAGGGGGCTTGGGGGGACCTTTTCTTTCACTACGAAAGAAAAGGTCCCCCCAAAATCCTTTGCCTTTGCCCTCGCCCTTACCCTTCCTTTTCCCGCAGCATGGCTTCGATGCGCAGGCGCAGGGCGTTCAGTCGGATGAAGCCCTCGGCGTCGGCCTGGCGGTAGACGTTGTCGGCCTCGAAGGTGGCGAAGTCCGGCCGGTACAGGGTTTTTTCCGAGCGCCGTCCGGTGATCATGATATTGCCTTTGAAGAGGGTGAGCCGCACTTCGCCGCTCACGTTCTTCTGGGTTTCGTCCACCAGGGTTTGCAGGGCCTTGCGCTCGGGGGAGAGCCAGTAGCCGTAATAGATGAGCTCGGAGTAACGGGTGACCAGGGAGTCGCGCAGGCGCAAGAGCTCGCGGTCCAAGGTGATGGACTCCATGGCGATGTGGGCGGCGCGGAGGATGGTGCCGCCGGGAGTTTCGTATACGCCGCGGGACTTCATGCCCACGTAACGGTTCTCCACGCAGTCGGCCCGGCCCACGCCGTGGGTGCCGCCCTTGGCGTTCAGGGCGGCGAGCAGGGCGGCGGGGGAGAGCTTTTCGCCGTTGATGGCCACGGGGTTGCCCTGGAGGAACTCGATCACCAATTCCTCGGGCGTGTCCGGCGCATCCTTGGGGTTGCGCGTCAGGGTGAACATGCTTTCGTCCGGCGCGGCCCAGGGGTCTTCCAGCACTCCGCCCTCATAGCTGATGTGCAGAATGTTCCGGTCCGAGCTGTAGGGCTTCTTCACGGTGGTGGGCACCGGAATTCCGTGCTTCTTGGCATAGTCCATGAGCTTGGTGCGGGAGTTCAGGTCCCACTCGCGCCAGGGGGCGATGACCCGGATGGCGGGGTTCATGGAGTAGTAAGTGAGCTCGAAGCGCACCTGGTCGTTTCCCTTTCCGGTGGCGCCGTGGGAGACGGCGTCGGCGGAGGTGAGCGCGGCGATCTCCATCTGCCTCTGGGCGATGAGGGGCCGGGCGAGCGACGTGCCCAGGAGGTACTGGTTTTCGTAGAGCGCGTTGGCCCGAAAGGCCGGGAACACGAAGTCGCGCACGAACTCCTCGGTCAGGTCGTCAATATAGACTTCGGATGCGCCGGTGGCCTTGGCCTTGTCCAGGATGGGCGCAAGCTCTTCGCCCTGCCCGATGTCGGCGCAGAAGGCGACCACTTCGCAGTCGTAGGTTTCGATGAGCCACTTCAGGATGACGGACGTATCGAGCCCGCCGGAGTAAGCCAGGACCACTTTTTTGACCTTAGCGCCCACGTGTGTTCTCCTTGGGAAGAGTCGTTTCTATGGTTTTAACCGCCGGCCGGTTGTCGGTTCTGGTTTCTTGCCCGGGCGGGAGGCGCGAAGCCCGCGCCTTCCGCCCGTATTGTTAGAAGCTGTTTCATAACCCCGCTTATGAAACAGCTTCTGCTCATCTCCAGGTGAGGATGAGCGCTTCCAGTATGGCCTTGTGCATGTGCATCTTGTTTTCCGCCTGGTCCCAGACCACGGAGTGCTTTCCTTCCAGGACCTCGGCCTCGATCTCCTCGCCCCGGTGGGCCGGAAGGCAGTGCATGACCAGCACGTCCTTTTGGGCTAGCGAAACGAGCTTGCGATCCACCATGTATCCGGCAAAGGCCTTACGGCGGATGTGGCTTTCGGACTCCTGGCCCATGCTGGCCCAGACGTCGGTGTAGATGACGTCGGCTTTCTCGGCGGCTTCCCGAGGATCGGTCACGACCCGGATGGTGCCGCGGCCCTTCTCCTGAGCGGTCTTCACGATCCGGTCCATGGGGAAATGGCTGGCCGGGCAGGCCAGGATGAGGTCCAGGCCAAGGATGGCCGCCGCGTCGATCCAGGAGTGAGCCACGTTGTTGCCGTCCCCTACCCAGGCGATGCGGACGTTTTCGTAGCCGCCCTTTTTCTCCATGACGGTGAGGATGTCCGAGAGGACCTGGCAGGGATGGTGCAGGTCCGTCAGGGCGTTGATCACCGGGATGGAGGATGCGGCCGCCAGCTCGTTCAGGAGGTCCTGGGAGTAAGTCCGCACCACCAGGGCGTCCAGGTAGCGGTCCAGCACCCGGGCCGTGTCCGGGATGGGCTCGTTGCGGATGATCTGGGTGTCCTTCACGTTGATGAAGGACGGCATCCCGCCCATCTGGGCCATGGCCGCCTCGAAGGAGACGCGGGTCCGCGTGGAGGGCTTGTCGAACATGAGCCCCACGATACGGCCGCTGAGCGGCAGATCCGTGATGCCGGCGGCCCGCCGCTTCTTCCAGTTGGCCGCGGACGCGAACAGATGATCCATCTGCTCCTTGGAAAGGTCCCACAAGGTGGTGATGTCGGTTTTCAATTCCGATTCCTGACTATTTTTGGGTCTGTACTGCAATCCATGCCGATCTTGCGGGGCCCGACAGCTAGGGAAGAACCTCGTCGAGGGCCGCGCACAGGGCGTCAATTTCTTTTTCCGTGATGATGAGCGGAGGTACGAACCGCAGCACGGTTCCCTGGGTGCAGTTCACCAGGAAGCCCTTGTCCCGCAGCCGGGCCACCAGATCCATGGCGTCGCGGTCGAGCTCCATGCCCAGCATGAGCCCCAGGCCTCGGACGTTTTTCACGCAGTCGTGGCTGTCGGCCAGGGCCAGGAGCTTGTCTTTGAAGGTTGCGCCCACGGATACGCAGTTTTCGAGCACCCCTTTGTGCAGGAGGGTTTCCACCACGACAAGGGCTGCTGCGGCGGCCACGGGGTTTCCTCCGAAGGTGGAGGCGTGGCTTCCCGGGGTGAGCGCCTCGGCGGCCTTTTCCGTGGCCAGCATGGCGCCCATGGGAAGGCCGTTGGCGATGCCTTTGGCAAGCGTGGCCACGTCCGGCGTGATGCCGAAATGCTCGTGGGCGAAGAGCTTGCCGGTCCTGCCCATGCCGGTCTGGATCTCGTCCAGCATGAGGAGGATCTCGTTTTCGGTGCAGAGCTCCCGCAGGCCTTTCAGGTAGCCGGGATCGGGCACGATGACCCCGCCCTCGCCCTGGACGGGCTCCACCAGGATGGCGCAGGTTTCGTCCGTGATCGCGGACCGGACGGCGGCGAGGTCGTTGTAGGGCACGTAGTCGAAGCCTTCCACCAGGGGCTCGAAGCCCGCGTGGATCTTGTGCTGGCCGGTGGCGGAGAGGGTGGCCATCGTCCTTCCGTGGAAGGATTTTTCCGCCGTGATGATCCGGTACCGCTCGGGGTGCCCGTTTTCCTTGGCGTACTTGCGGCTGAGCTTGATGGCCGCCTCGTTGGCTTCGGCGCCGGAGTTTCCGAAAAACACCCGGTCCGCGAAGCTGTGGTCCGTGAGCTGCTTGGCCAGCATCGCGGCCGGCTCGGTGTAGAAGAGGTTGGAGACGTGGCAGAGCTTCCGGGCCTGGGCGCAGACCGCGTCGGCCACGGCCGGATGGGCGTGGCCCAGGATGCACACCGCGATTCCCGCCAGGAAATCCGTGTATTGGTTGCCCTTGTCGTCCCAGAGAGTGACGCCTTCGCCCCGGGTCAGCAGTATCGGCTGCCGGGCGTAAGTGTTTGCGATGAACTGATCGGTGATGGATTTGATGTCCTGCGTAGCCATGGCGTATTCCTCATTGCGCCTTTCGCCTGGTTCCTAGCTGATCTTCACCTCTGTTCCGATGCCCTTGTCGGTGAAAAGCTCCAGCAGGATGGCGTGGCGCTTCTTGCCGTTGATGATGTGGACCTTGTCCACTCCGGCGGAGAGGGCGGAAAGGGCGCATTCCACCTTGGGAATCATTCCGCCGGAGATCTCGCCTGATTCGATCATCCGGCGTGCCACGGGAGCGGTTAGGGAAGAAACCAGCCCGTCCGCCCCCTTCACCCCGTCCACGTCCGTAATGAGGATGAAGCGGAAGGCGGTGAGCGCGGAAGCCACCGCGCCCGCCACCAGGTCCGCGTTGATGTTGTAGGTTTCCCCGTTGGCCCCCACGCCCACCGGCGCGATTACCGGGATGAACCCCTGGCCGGTCAGCGTGTGGATGATGGCCGGGTCCACGGCCACCACTTCGCCCACCAGCCCCGTGTCTATGATTTCCGGCGGCTTGTCGGCTTCCTGGTGCATCACCTTCATCTTCCGGGCCATGATGAGCCCTCCGTCCTTGCCGGAGAGCCCCACGGCCTTTCCGTGCTGGCGGTTGATGTTGGCGACGATCTCCTTGCCCACCTTGCCGCCCAAGACCATCTCCACCACGTCCATGGTGGGCTCGTCCGTGATGCGCATGCCTTTCACGAACCGGGAGGTGATGCCCATCTGGGAGAGCACCTGGTTGATCTGGGGGCCGCCGCCGTGGACCACCACGGGGTTTGCGCCCACGTATTTTAACAGGGTCACGTCCCGGGCGAAGGCTTCCTTGAGCTCCTCGTCCACCATGGCATGACCGCCGTACTTGATGACGATGGTCTTGCCGTAAAAGCGCCGCAAATAGGGAAGCGACTCCACCAGTATGTCGGCGACCGTTTTCTCTTTCATGGCGAAGCTCCGCAAAGACCGCTTGTTATAAAATGAACCGGCTCAGGTCCTGGTCCTTTTTGATGACATCCAGCTTCTCCCGCACGTAATTGGCGGTGATGGCGATCACTTTCTCCGGGAGGTCCGGGGCGTCATAGAGGATGTCCTCCAGCAGGCATTCCATGATGGTGGAAAGCCTGCGTGCGCCGATGTCCTCCGTCTGCTCGTTCACCTCCCGCGCGATCTTGGCGATCTCCTTCACCGCTTCGGTATCGAAGGTGAGCGTTATCCCTTCCGTGGCCAGAAGCTCCTGGTACTGCAAAAGGAGCGCGTTCTTGGGCTCGGTCAGGATGCGCACGAAGTCCCCCTCGGAAAGCGAGGAAAGCTCCACGCGGATGGGAAAGCGGCCCTGGAGTTCCGGAATCAGATCCGAGGGCTTGGCCGAGTGGAATGCGCCCGATCCGATGAACAGGATGTGGTCCGTCTTCAGCATCCCGTACTTGGTGGAGACCGTGCTTCCCTCCACGATGGGCAGAAGATCCCGCTGCACTCCTTCCCGGGACACGTCCGGGCCGTGGCTTCCGCCCTGGGCGGCCGCGATCTTGTCCAGCTCGTCTAGGAAGATGATCCCCGACTGCTCCACGGACGATATCGCCCGGCGCACCACCTTGTCCATGTCCACCAGGCGCGCGGCCTCCTCGGCGGTGAGGATCTCCATGGCCTCGGAGACCTTGACCTTGCGCTTCTTGGTGGACTTGGGAAAGATGTTCTGGAACATGTCCTTCAAGTTGATGCCCACCTCCTCCATACCTGCGTTGGAGAAGATCTCCATCACCGGCGTGGAGCGCTCCGAAACCTCCAGGTCTACGTAGCGCTCGTCCAGCTTGCCCTGCTTGAGCATCTGGCGGAGCTTTTCCCTTGTGGAGGAGGGCGCGGACGCGTCGCTCTTCACCACCTCCAGCGTGTGCTCCCCCTCGCTCTCGGCAAAGGGGTCGGACCTGCGGGGAAGGAGGGTGTCCAGCATGCGCTCGGTGGCCACTTCCCGGGCCTTTTCCTGGACCTCCTCGGTCTCCTTGTCGCGCACCTGGTTCACAGTCATTTCCAGAAGGTCGCGCACCATGGACTCCACGTCCCGGCCCACGTAGCCCACCTCGGTGAACTTGGTGGCCTCCACCTTGAGGAAGGGGACGTCGGCCAGCTTGGCCAGGCGGCGGGCGATCTCGGTCTTGCCCACGCCCGTGGGGCCGATCATGATGATGTTCTTGGGCGCGATCTCGTCCTTCAGCTCCTCGGCCACCCGGTGCCGGCGCCAGCGGTTGCGCAGCGCGATGGCCACGCTCTTCTTGGCCTTGTCCTGGCCCACGATGTATTTGTCGAGCTCGAAAACGATGTCTTTGGGCTTGAGGTTTTCCATGGTCACAGCTCTTCCATCGTGATGCGGTCGTTGGTGTAAATGCAAAGCTCGCCCGCAATCTTCAGGGCCGCCTCGGCAATGGCGCGGGCGTCCATTTGGGTGTGCCGCAACAGGGCCGCGGCGGCGGCCTGGGCCATGGGACCGCCCGAGCCCACGGCCGCCACGGGCTCGTCGGGCTCCAGCACGTCGCCGTTTCCGGAGATCATCAGGATCTTCTCCGCATCCGCCGCCAGCATGAGGGCTTCCAGCCTGCGCAGGACCTTGTCGGTCCGCCAGTCCCGAGCCAGCTCCACGGCGGCGCGGGTGAGGTTCCCCTGGTGGGCGGTGAGCTTCTGCTCGAAGCGTTCCAGCAGGGTGAAGGCGTCGGCGGTCGCTCCGGCAAAGCCCACCAGGACCCGGCCCTCGAAGAGGCGCCGGACCTTCTTGGCCCCGTGCTTCATCACGGTCTGGCCCAGGGTCACTTGGCCGTCGCCGGCGAGCACGGTTCTGCCGTTTACGCGCAAGGCCAGGATGGTGGTTCCGTGAAAGGCTGCTTCACCTCCCATGGTCGTCGTCCTCCTCCCTCTTATGCACCCTGCCGGCCCTGGGGTGGGCCGCGTCGTAGGCCTCCGCCAGTCTGCGGATGCTCACGTGGGTGTACATACCCGTGGTGGAAAGGCTCGCATGGCCCAGAAGCTCCTGCACCGACCGAAGATCCGCGCCTGCGTCCAGGAGGTGCGTGGCGAAGCTGTGCCGGAGCTTGTGGGGCGAAACGTTCTTCGCCAGGGCGATCCTCCGTACGGCCGCATCCAGGCTGCGCGCGATGGAGCGCGTGGTGAGCCGGGTTCCGAAGCGATTTAGAAATACCGCCCTATGGTCCGCCACCTTCGCCTTTTTTGCATCCAGGCTTTCGCGGTAGGCCCGTATGGCCGCCAGCGCCTTGTCGCCGATGGGTACGATGCGCTGCTTGTTTCCCTTTCCGATGACGGACACGAGCTTGTTTTCGAAGCTTAGGTCCGCAAGGTCCATCCCGGCCAGCTCCGACACGCGCAGCCCGGTGGAGTAGAGTGTCTCCAGCATGGCCCTGTCCCGCAGGTCCTGCGGGTCCTGCCCGGAGAGCGCGTCCAAAAGCCCGAAGGCCTCGTCCACCGTGAGGTATCCCGCTACGGGCCGCGCGCTCTTGGGAGAAAGCACTGCTTCGGCGGGGTTGGAGCTGACCATGCCCTCCTTTTCCATGAAGCAAAAAAAGCTGCGCAGGGCCGAAAGCTTCCGGGCCATGGTGCGCCGGCTGTTTTTTTTGTACAGCATGGAAAGCCAGGCGCGGATTAAAAGCGTGTCCACTCGGGCCGGGTCGTAATCCTTTTCTTCGCTTCCCGGGGCCGAGAGGTAGGAGCGGGCGAAGCGCCCGAACTCGGTCAGGTCCGTGCGATAGGCCCGGGCCGTGGCCGGAGACTGGCCCCGCTCCAGCGCGTTTGAGAGAAACGCCTCCATGGCCCGTTGGCCTGTCACGGCATTCCCTGGATGCACGCGGAAAGCTCCTGCCAGCTTCCCACCTCCGGAAAGGGGTGGGGCTTGCGGTTCCACGGCTGCGCGAAAACCACGGGCGAAAAACCCGCCTCGGACAGAAGGAAGCAGGTTTCCAGCCGGTCCTCCACCAAAACGCTGCGGCCCGCGCGCACCAGCGCGTCGGACTTGGCCTCGAAGCTCCCGGTTGCGATCACGGTAAAGCGCTCTTCCGGGATGCCGATGGTCTCGGAAAGCCAGCCGGCGATCTTCTCCCTGCCGGGGCGCGCCGTGATGAAGACCAGAGGGCTCTCCATCTTCGCCAGGTGCATGAGCGCCGGAACCGCTCCGGGAATGGGCGGGAGCGGCATCTCGTGGCTCATGAGCAGAAGCTCCTCCACGATCCTTATGATCACGTCCTCCGGGATCGGCAGGCACTCCTCCAGCATATAGGTCTTGATCATGTCCTGGCTGAGCCCGCCGTAACCGTACTTTTTCTCGGCAACGTCCAGGAACACGGCCATGGTGTCGGCCACCACGCCGTCAATGTCGAAGGCCAGCGACTCGGGAGCGATCCGTTTCATGGAGATTTACTTCCGTAAGAATTTTACCGCCCCCCAAAAAAAAGAATCTGCCGGAAACCGGGTGCAGGGCGGCCCGGATGCCGGGCGCGCCCCCTGCGCGTCGGATTGCGGCAGACTCGAAAGGGTTAAGCGGCCCGGCGTGTTTTCTTTTTCAGGCGGCTCACGCGGCGGCGCATGATCTGGTAGGTCTTCTGGTCCTTTTCCGCTGCCGCGGCGTCGCGCTTGGCTTTGACATCTTTGATCTTCTTCTTGATCTCGCGAACGGAGGAGTCGCCCTTCTTCCCGCCTTCCTCCACGATGCCCTTGGCCTGGCGAATGGCCGAAAGGAGCTCGATCTTGTTCATGGAGTGCACTCCGAAGATGTTGCCAAGTGCAAGACCATACTCCCGAAGCTCTTTTGCGGTCATCTTGTCCAGAGGTTTTTCCTTCTGTTCCTTTTTCTTCTTTCCGCCCATCTTGCGTCTCCTTGCTGAGGCCGGCCACCCGGCCGGTGTTTTAAGAAAGTTGTTACATTAGACGAATTGTTCCAAACTTGTCAATATAAGGAACGCGCGCAGGACGCAGAAAAGCGGCGGGGATTTTTACCAGGCTCGGATTTTTCGGACAGGCTATTTCCCCCTACGCCGACCGCTTCTCTCACGGGCGAGCTCGGTGAGCCTCAGCTGCATGGCGTTTTCCACGCGGTCGGCGCACTCCCGCACGTAGGCCTCGTCCTCCTCGGCCTCCGGGCCGGTCCGGGGGAAGGTCATGGGCTCCATGACGGAGATGAGGATCTTGGTCGGATAGGGAATGTAGAAGGGGGTGGGGCCGAACCAAAGTCCCCAGGGCAGGCAGAGCATGAGCGGCCACACGTCGGCGCGCAGGAGCTTGTCGAGGCGGAACGTGCGGGCAAAGGAGCTCCCGTCGGTGAGGATGATGGAGGCCGAGTGGGCGCCGGCCGCCACTACGGGAACGATGGGGACGTTTTCCCTTAGCGCCAGGCGCATGTACCCCGTGCGTCCTCCGAACACGATGCGGTTGCGGTTGGCGAAGCTCCGCATCGCCTCCAAACCGCCTCCCGGATAGACCATCGCTTTTTTCCCGGCGGCGAAGATGGCGTGGGCGTTCTCATGGCTGGCGCGCACACCGCCCACCGCAAGGATGAGGTCCCGAACCACCGGAACGCTCACCGCCATGTCGTGGGCCAGGCCGAAGGGGAGGGCGTCGGTGCCGTGGGCGCGCAGGGCCTCGGCGCAGAAGATGGCTGTGTCCAGGGAGAGCATGGCCATGTTGTGGTTTCCCACGTAGAGCGCGGCTCCGGGGGGAATGTTCCCGATCCCCCTCACCTCGGCCCGGAAGTACTTCTTCAAAAGCTTGCCCACGGGGGGCGTCAGCAGCCGAAGGGCCGAGAGGTTGCGGTTCTCCAGGGAGTCGGGGTTCGGGGCGCCGAAAAGATCGAACAGACTATAAAGGTTCATTTCCTCCTCCGGGGATGAGGGCAAAGGATGGCGGCTTCGGGAATCATAGCGCAGAGGGGAGTGCGGAGGAAAGCTATGCTTGCGTTTGACTAGAACTTATCTCGAACTAGCTTTTCGATGGAGCGTATCCTATAATAAATACCATTTTTTTTGCCGGTGAAAGCGATATTTGCTCCCATGATGGGCGGTGAGCCTCGGATGCCGGCTTTGGGGCCTGGTGCAAAAAGTTTTGCGGGAAGGGGGGAGGCGAAGTCATCTTTTTCAAAAGGGGGTTTCCCCCGCCCCCGCAAAAGCCTTTTCCTTTCAACTTTTCAACTTTCGAGGCAGCCTCCCGTCATTTTCCCGCGGTCCATGTGAAGGAAAGATCGGGCCAGGCCCTCGGCAAAGGATGCGTCGTGGGAGGAAAAAAGGATGGTGGTGCCGGAGATTGTACGGAGCAGCCCGCGGATCACCTCCCGGTTTTTTTCGTCCACCGAGGCCACGGGTTCGTCCAGCAGCAGCGCCTCGGGAGCCAAAACCAGGGCGCGGGCGATGGCCACCCGCTGGGTTTCGCCGCCGGAGAGAGCGCGGGCCTTTTTGTTCGCGAAGTCCTCCATGTCCACCAGGGAGAGGGCGGCCCGGGCTTGTTCCTCCCGTTCCTTTTTGCTTGCTCCGCGCATGGCGAGTCCGTACTCCACGTTTTTGATGACGCTGGTGGAGAACAGTACGGGGTTCTGGTGGACGAGAACCACGCGGCGCCTCAGGCGGGCGAGCTCCGCGGGGCGCGCGGCCGGGGGAGCGCCCGAAAAGGAAATGGTGCCTGCATCGGGAAGGCTCAAGAAGGAAAGCAGCGAAAAAAGCGTGGACTTGCCGGCCCCGTTGGGGCCCAGCACGGCGTGGGGGCCGCCCCGGCCAATGACGAGCTCCGGGATGTCCAGGATGACTTGGCCGCTCCGAACCACCCGGACCTTTTGTAGGGCGAACAGGCTCATGCTCTTTTCTTGTGCTGCAAGAACTGGAGCGTGAATGTGGTGAAAAAGGCGATGGCCAGAAGCACCACGCCCAGGCCCAGGGCCAGAACGAACTCGCCTTTGTCGTATTCCAGGGCCATGGCCGTGGTCATGGTGCGCGTGAAACCCTTGATGTTGCCGCCCAGCATCATGGAGACGCCCACCTCGGCGATGACCCGCCCGAAGGCCGCCAGCACCGCGGCCAGGACCCCCAGTCGCGCCTCCCGCGCCACGGCCAGGGCCGCGGCGAAACGTCCGGCGCCCAAGGTCAGCGCGGTCTGGCGAAAGCGGTCGTCCACGGCCCGCGCCGCAGCCAGGGTGAAGACCGTGACCACGGGGAAGACCAGGATGGTCTGGCCGATGACCATGGCGCTCTTGGAGTATAAAAGATCCAGGCTTCCGAAAACCCCCCGGCGGGAAAGAAAGGCGTAGACGAAGAGCCCCACCACGACCGTGGGGAGCGCCAGGAGTGCGGTGAGCGCGGACTCCAGGGTGCGTTTTCCGGTAAAACGCGCGAAGGCCAGGAAGAAGCCGGCCGGTACGCCGGCCAGGGCCGCGAAGAAGGTGGAGGACAGGCTCACCACGAGGCTCACCCAGACGATCCCGAAGAGCTCGGGATTGCCGGAAAGGATGAGGGCGACCGCCTCCTTCATGCCCTGGCCGAGAAAGCCCACACCGCGCCTTTCTATAAGTGACGGTAATGTGTTGACGGCATCAAAATGAATCCGGCAGGGCCGCCGTCGGCCCTGCCGGTTCCTTAACTCCCATACGGCCGCAATTCAAGCGGTATCCGGCAAAATTGCATGCAGGGGAGGCAGGGGAGAATTCCCCCTCGGGCTATACTCTGCAAGTCATCGGGTTTCCCGGTATCCCCGCCAAATCCTTCTTCCTTACGGCGCGAAAGTGGTCACCACGTCGGGGAAGAAGAGGGGCTTTCCTTCCACGGTGTAATCGCGGATCATCTTCTGGCCCTTGGGAGAGGTAAGCCACATACAGAAGTCCATGGCGGCCTTCTCCTTCACGTGGGAGAATTTCTTGGGGTTGACCGGGATCACGCCGTAGGGGTTGAATAGCGCCGGGTCGTTCTCGCACAGGACCACCAGGTCCAGCTTTGCGCCATTGCCGTACTTCATCTGGATGTAGGTTCCGCGGTCGGCGATGGTGTAGGCGAGCTTTTCGTCGGCAAAGGAGAGGGTCTTGCCCATGCCCTGGCCGATGGAGAGGTAACGCTCCTTCATGTCCGCGGGGGAGACGGAGGTGATCTCCTTGGAGTTCATCATGCTCTTGTTGGTGGCAAGCGCGAGCCCGGCTTCCTTCCACAGCGCCTGCTCCTTGGAGTGGGTGCCGGAGTCGTCTCCCCGGGAGACGAAGGAGGAGCCGGAGGCGGCGATCCTCTTCAGGGCTTCGGCGGCGCTCCTTGCGCTCTTGATGCCGGCCGGGTCGGAGGCCGGCCCCACGATGACGAAGTCGTTGTGCATGACGGCGAAGCGCATGGAGCCGTAAGACTCTTCCACGAACCGGATCTCGCGGGCGGTGTCGTGGACGAAGACCGCGTCCACGTTGCCGTCCATGCCGTCGCGTAGCGCGGCCCCGGTGCCCTTGGCAATCACTTTCACCGCCACTCCGGTGTCCTTGGTGAACTCGGGGAGCAAAAAGGAGAGCAGCCCGGAGTTTTCGGTGCTGGTGGTGGTGGAGATGGTGATGGTGTCGCCGGCGAGGGCCGGTACCGCCAAAAGCGGCAGGGTCAGGACCACGACGAGAAGGGGCGCGAAAAGCTTCTTCATGGCAAACCTCCATGCACGGGAAAGGGAGTTCAGTCTTCGCTATGTTTAATTGAGCATAACGGCAAGCCAAAAAAATGCCCCACGGGCGCACGCAACCTACCCCAGAAGCGTTAAAAATGCAAGGCCCGGAACGGCGGAAAGATTCCTCCGCTCCGGGCCTGAAGGCAAACCGCCGTTCTTGCTTA